>NZ_SHKK01000001.1:6300000-6600000 GCF_004217135.1 Micromonospora violae | reverse complement strand
GCGCTGGGACGACGAGGTGATCCTCTTCGACCCGGGCGAGGGCAGCCAGCGTCAACTCCTGCACACCACGGTCACCGCCACCGACCTGACCCGGATCTGCGTCACCCACTTCCACGGCGACCACTGCCTCGGCCTGCCCGGCACCATCCAGCGACTGTCCCTGGACCGGGTGCCGCACCCGGTCGCCGTGCACTTCCCGGCCGGCGGCGCCGAATACTTCGCCCGGTTGCGGCACGCCACCTCCTTCTACGAGACCGCGGAGCTGCTGGTCGAGCCCATCGAGGCCGACGGGCAACAGGTCGCCCTGCGCTGCGGCACGCTGGAGGCACGCCGGCTCCGGCACCCCATCGAGACGTACGGCTACCGGCTGGTCGAGCCGGACGGGCACCGGATGCTGCCGGAGAAGCTGGCCGCGTACGGCATCACCGGGCCAGCCGTCGGCGAGCTGATCCGCGTCGGGCACTTGGACGTCGACGGACGCCGCGTCACCCGGGCCGAGGTGAGCGTGCCCCGACCGGGGCAGCGGTTCGCGTTCGTGATGGACACCGGCCTCTGCGACGGGGTGTACGCCCTCGCCGAGCACGCCGACCTGCTGGTCATCGAGTCGACCTTCCTGGAGTCGGAGGCCGCGCTCGCCGCCGAGGTCGGCCACCTGACCGCGGCGCAGGCCGCCCGGGTGGCGACCGAGTCCGGGGTACGCCGACTCGTGCTCACCCACTTTTCCCAGCGCTACCCCGACCCGCGCCTGTTCCACGACGAGGCGCGCACCCACTTCGACGGTGAACTGATCATCGCCGAGGACCTCAGCACCGTGCAGCTCCCACCGCGCCGAGTAGCCTCGAACGAGTGACGATCACGCTCCGCTCCGCAACCGAACATGACCTGATGGCGGTGGGCGCCCTGCACCAGCGCTCCCGGGTCGCCGCGTACTCCGGCTTCCTGCCCGCCGACGCGTTGGCCGACCCGACACCGGAGGCGATGGGGCGGTACTGGGTCGAACGGTGGGTCTGGGAACGGGACACCCACCGGATGACCGTGGCCGAGCGCGGCGGGAGGTTGGCCGGCTTCAGCCACCTGGGGCCGGACGACGAGGACGACCCGGCCACCGGGCTGCTCAACGCGATTCACCTCGACCCGGCCGAGCAGGGCCGCGGTGTCGGCCGGACCCTGATGGTGGACGCGCTGGACGCCATGCGGGCACGGGGCTGGCGGCGCGCCGCGCTCTGGGTGCTGCGCGGCAATGCCCACGCCCGCTCGTTCTACGAACGCGGCGGCTGGACCCCGACCGGCGCCGAGCGAGAAGAGGCGATCGGATCAGCCCAAACCCCCCAACTCCGCTACACCCGCCCCCTCTAATCGCCCCCCCGGCCCCCGCCCGCGCCTGCCCCCGTCCGCGCCGATCCCCGCCCGCCCCCGGCCCGACCGCGCCCCGCCCGCGCCCCGCCCGCCCTCGTCGATCATGGAGTTGTGGTGGGCGCTTTCGGCACGGGTGTCCGTATTGCACACCACCACAACTCCTTGATCGACCAGGCGAGGTCGGGCGGGGTGGGGCCGAGCGAGGCCGGGCAGGCGGAACGGCGGCGGGTGGGGCGGGGGTGGGAGCTTTCAGTGGGCGCCGAGGTGGGATAGGAGGTCCTGGCGGGTGAGGACGCCCTTGGGCTTGCCGTCGACCAGGACCAGCGCGGCGTCGGACTTCTCCAGCAGGCCGACAGCCTCGCTCACCGGCTGACCGCCACCGATCATCGGCAGTGGGTCGCCCATGTGCCGCTCGATCGTGTCGTGCAGGTGGGCCTGGCCGGTGAACAGCGCGTCGAGCAGGTCCCGCTCGGCGATCGAGCCGGCTACCTCGCCGGTCACCACGGGCGGCTCGGCCTTGAGCACCGGCAGCTGCGAGACGCCGTACTCGCGCATGTAGTCGATCGCGTCGCGGACCGTCTCGGTCGGGTGCACGTGCACCAGTTCGGGCAGCCCGCCCGGTTTGCTGGCCAGCGCGTCGGCCACCGTCGGCTCGGCACCGGAGTTGTCGAGGAAGCCGTACCGTGCCATCCACGAGTCGTTGAAGATCTTCGAGAGGTAGCCTCGGCCGCCGTCGGGCAGCAGCACCACCACCACGTCGTCCGGGCCGGCCCGACGGGCGACCTCCAGGGCGGCGACCACCGCCATGCCGCAGGAACCGCCGACCAGCAGCCCCTCCTCGCGGGCCAGTCGCCGGGTCATCTCGAAGGACGCCTTGTCGGAGACCTCCACGATCTCGTCGGCGACACCCCGGTCGTAGGTCTCCGGCCAGAAGTCCTCGCCGACGCCCTCCACCAGGTACGGCCGGCCGGTGCCGCCGGAGTAGACCGAGCCTTCCGGGTCCGCCCCGACGACCCGAACCCGACCCTCGGAGGCCTCCTTGAGGTACCGGCCGATGCCGGAGATGGTGCCGCCGGTGCCGACGCCGGCCACGAAGTGGGTGAGCCCGCCGTCGGTCTGCTTCCACAGCTCCGGGCCGGTCGTCTCGTAGTGCGAGCGCGGGTTCGCCGGGTTGCTGTACTGGTTGGGCTTCCAGGCACCGGGGATCTCCCGGGTCAGCCGGTCGGAGACGTTGTAGTACGAGCGCGGGTCCTCCGGCGCGACGGCGGTCGGGCAGACCACCACCTCGGCGCCGTACGCCCGGAGCACGTCCTGCTTGTCCTGGCTGACCTTGTCCGGGCAGACGAAGACACACCGGTAGCCCTTGAGCTGAGCCACCAGGGCCAGCCCCACGCCGGTGTTGCCGCTGGTCGGCTCGACGATGGTGCCGCCGGGCTTCAGCAGGCCGGCGGCCTCGGCGTCCTCCACCATCCGCAGCGCGATCCGGTCCTTCACCGAGCCACCCGGATTGACGTACTCCACCTTGGCCAGCACGGTGGCCTGGATGCCCTCGGTGACGTTACGCAGACGCACCAGCGGGGTGTTTCCGATCATGTCGACGACGTTGTCGTAGTACTGCACGGTGTGCCCTTCGTTGCGGCGCCGACGGTGGCGGCCGGGAAGACGGTTCCTCGTCGCCCAGCGTACGTGCCGTCAGGGCACCAGCCCCCCGGGGATGACGGAGCTGCGGCGGGCCTCCCACTCCAGGAAGCGATCGGTCTCGGCGAGCACGCTGCCGGCCAACCAGGTGACCATGACCGCGTCGTCGGCCAGCCCGAAGATCGCCAGTGGGATCTCCGGGAGCAGGTCGATCGGCGAGACGATGTACGCCGTCGCCGCGGTCATCAGGGCCAGCCGAAGGCCGCCGTCGTACTCCCCCTTGGTGGTGGCTCGGATCATCCGGGGCAGCGCGGCCAACCGCGTGCCGATCGACGGCCCGTTGCGCGCCCCGGCCGTCAGGGCCCGGGCCAGGGCCGCGAACGCCGCGCTGCGCTTCAGTGTCTTACCCATCGTCGTGCTCCTCTCCGCCGGATCAGCGTGGCGGGTCGGCGCAAGTCGGCCGGCCTCGGGAACCCAGGTACCCCGTCGCGTCGGTTTCCAGGCACCCGGGTGCCGTCACGACGACAGCGGTGTGTCGGGCCCGCGCGATAATGTCGCGGTATGGGGATGGCAGATTCCGTCGTACCCGGTGAGCGCTGGCGGCAGGCCCGGCGGTTCGTCCGGCTGGCAGCCATCGGGACGGGTGCCACCGCGGCGGCCGCGGTGGCGACCGGCGGGGTGCTGCTCGGCCAGGCCCGCCAGGCGCGACGGACCATCCCGATGGCCGAGGCGCCGCCGCCGCGCTGCGATGGGATGTACGGCGCGAAGTTCCCCGGTCCGGCGCTCACCATGGTCGTGCTCGGCGACTCGTCGGCGGCGGGCTACGGGGTGCACCGCCGTCGGGAGACGCCCGGGGCGCTGCTCGCCACCGGCCTGTCCCGTCGCCTGCACCGGCCGGTGCAGCTGCACCGCTTCGCGGTGGTCGGTGCCATCTCGGCGGCCCTGCGCCACCAGGTGGAGGCGGCGTTGGAGTGCCGACCCGACATCGCGGTGATCCTCATCGGTGGCAACGACATCACCAACCGCACCCCGCGCGGCCTGGCGGTCCGCTACCTGGTCGAGGCGGTGCACACCCTGCGTGACGCGGGGTGTGAGGTGGTCGTCGGGACGTGCCCCGACCTGGGCGCGATCCGCCCCATCCAGCCACCGCTGCGCTGGCTGGCGCACCGGTGGAGCCGGCAGCTCGCGGCGGCCCAGACGGTGGCCGTGGTCGAGGCGGGCGGCTGGACGGTCTCCCTCGGTGACCTGCTCGGGCCCCGGTTCGCGGCCGAGCCGACCCGGATGTTCGCCTGGGACCGGTTCCACCCCTCCGCCGAGGGGTACGCGATGGCCGCCGCCGCGCTCCTGCCGACGATGCTCTCCGCCCTCGGCGCGACCCCGGAACGACGGGCCACACGGGTCGGCGGCGACGGCGTACGGTCGCTGCCGGAGGCCGCGCAGGAAGCGGCTCGACACGCTGGCACGGAGGTGAGCGGCGTCCAGGTCCGGGGCCGCGACCGAGGGCCCGCCGGCCGGTGGGCGCAGCTGCGCCGACGGGCGTTCTTCGGTGTCGGCGCGGTGCCGCAGGACGGGCCCGCGTCGGACACCTCGACAGTGGAGGAACTGGCATGAACGAGCGCAGCGCACGGAGCGTGGCCTCCGGCCTCGCCGGCCGGTTGGGTCGGGCAGCGGCGTTCTCGCTGCTCGCCGGCACTGTCGGGGGTGCCGCCGTCCTCGCCGGTGAGGCGTTCGTCGCCCGGCACCGACGCTACGCCCAACCGGAGCTGGGCCTGGCGCTGCGCGCCACGATCGGCCGGGCGGGCGCTCCTCCGCTGCGGCTGGTGCTGCTCGGCGACTCGTCGGCGCTGGGCGTCGGTGTCGACCGTCTGGAAGACACGATCGGCGGGCAGTTGGCCCACCTGCTCGCCGAGGGCCCGGCCGGCCGCCGGGTGCAGCTGTCCAGCGTCGGCGTCTCCGGGTCCCGCTCGACGGACCTCGCCACGCAGGTTGCCCGGGCCCTGCTCGGGGAGCGGCCCGACGTGGCGTTGATCCTGATCGGCGCGAACGACGCCACCGGGCTGCGCCGACCCTCCGACGCGGCGGCCTACCTGGGCGCGGCGGTGCACCGGCTGCGGGAGGCGCGCGTCGAGGTGGTGGTGGGCACCTGCCCCGACCTCGGCGCGGTGCGTGCCATCGCGCCTCCGCTGCGCCAGGTGGTCGGGTGGTCCGGGCGTCGGGTGGCCCGCGCGCAGACCACGGCCGTGCTGGAGGCGGGCGGCTCGGTGGTCGATTTGGCCACCGAGACCGGGCCGGTGTTCCGGGCCGACGCCGGCACGCTCTGCCAGGACGGCTTCCACCCCTCCGCCGACGGCTACCGGGTGTGGGCGCACGCGTTGCTGCCCGCCATCGCCGCGGCGGCGGCGGCCACGACCCGGCGCTAGATCGTCCCCGGTCAGGGGTGACATTTCCCGCCGGGCACGCTTCTTCCGCGCGAAGTTACCGGCGGGTTAACGTTGGTCCATGCCGATTGAGTCGTCCCGCGACGCCGTCATCGTCGCCACCGCCCGCTCCCCCATCGGCCGGGCGCACAAGGGGTCCCTGCGCGATGTCCGCCCCGACGACCTCGCCGCGACCATCGTCCAGGCCGCACTGGACAAGATCCCCGCGCTCGATCCGACCACCATCGACGACCTCTACCTCGGGTGCGGCCTGCCCGGCGGTGAGCAGGGCTTCAACATGGCCCGGGTGGTCTCCACCCTCCTCGGTCTGGACACTGTCCCCGGTGCCACGCTGACCCGCTACTGCGCCTCCTCGTTGCAGACCACCCGGATGGCGATGCACGCGATCCGGGCCGGTGAGGGCGACGTGTTCGTCTCCGCCGGGGTGGAGATGGTCTCCCGCTACGCCCGAGGCAGCTCCGACGGGCTGCCACCCGAGGCGCAGGCCCTGGTCGGCGGCGGCTGGGAGAACCCGCGCTTCGCGTCGGCCAGCGAGCGTTCGACGCGCCGCGCGCAGGGCGGCGCCGAGGTGTGGACCGACCCGCGCGAGGTCGGTGAGCTGCCCGACATCTACCTGAGCATGGGGCAGACCGCGGAGAACCTGGCCCAGGTGTACGACATCACCCGCGCCGACATGGACGAGTTCGGCGTACGCAGCCAGAACCTCGCCGAGAAGGCCATCGCCGACGGTTTCTGGGCCCGGGAGATCACCCCGGTCACCACGCCGGACGGCACCGTGGTGAGCACCGACGACGGGCCCCGGGCCGGCGTCACCCTCGACGCGGTCGCCGGTCTGAAGCCGGTGTTCCGCCCGGACGGTCGGATCACCGCCGGCAACTGCTGCCCGCTCAACGACGGCGCGGCCGCCGTGGTGGTGATGAGCGCCCAGCGGGCCGAGGAGCTCGGGCTCACCCCGCTGGCCCGGATCGTGTCGACCGGTGTGACCGGTCTGTCGCCGGAGATCATGGGTCTCGGGCCGGTCGAGGCGTCCCGGCAGGCACTGCGCCGAGCCGGTATGACCATCGACGACGTCGACCTCGTCGAGATCAACGAGGCGTTCGCCGCGCAGGTCATCCCCTCCTACCGCCAACTGGGCATCCCGGAGGAGAAGCTGAACGTGATGGGCGGGGCCATCGCCGTCGGCCACCCGTTCGGCATGACCGGCGCCCGGATCACCGGCACCCTGCTCAACGCCCTGGAGTGGCACGACAAGACCATCGGCCTGGAGACCATGTGCGTGGGCGGCGGCCAGGGCATGGCCATGGTGCTCGAACGGCTCAGCTGAGCCGGGCCGCCCTCAGAGCGCGCTGCGGGTCGCCGCCACCTCGGCGGCGGCCCGGGTCAGCGCCTCGGCCCCCGGGTCGGCGGCCAGCAGGTCCGCCGTCACCACCCGCAGTTGGTCGGGCAGGGCCAGGTCGTTGTCGAGCCGGGGCACGACCCGGCGGGGCTCCCCCTCGGTGTCGGCGGCCAGGTTGGCGATCTCCTGCACCAGCCGGTGCACCAGGTCGGCGCGGGACACGTTGCCCGTGGTCGCGGCCGCCGCCCACCGGGGCTGCTGCCAGTGCGCGATCTGACGGACCAGCAACTGCACGGCCTTGTCCAACTCCGCTGCGCTCATCGCCGCCGAGTCTACGGCCGGCACCGACCGCGCCGGGCCGGGCCGGTCAGCGGCGCAGATAGCTGAGCAGCCGCAACAGCTGCCAGTAGAGGAACACCAACCCGGTGAGCAGGCCGAACGCGCTCAGCCACGCGTACCGACGGGCACGACCGTCGCGCACCGAACGCTCAACGAGGTCGAAGTCGAGGATGAAGCTGAACGCGCCCGCGATGATGGCCACCACCGAGAAGGCGTACGGCAGCCAGCCGACCTCCCCGCTGACGCTGTAGACCGCCAGGCCCGGTCGCCCGGTGATCAGGTACGACACCAGGTTGACCACACTGAGCACGGCGATGCCGAGCAGGGTGCCGATCACCAGGCGGGCCAGCCGGGGCGTCGCCCGGATCACCCGGGCCCGGTAGAGCGCCGCCATGCCGAGGAAGACGCCGAAGGTGCCGGCCACCGCCTGCACCACGATGCCCGGATAGACCTGCTCGAAGGTGCGGCTCGCCACCCCCAGCAGCAGGCCCTGAAGGATGGCGTAGCCGACGATCGGCACCGGATTGGTGATCCCCCGCAGCGAGATGACCAGGATCAGCGCGATCGACGCGAGCGCGCTGCCGGCCAGCGCGCCACCCAGCCACACGGCGTCGGGGATCACCGCCCAGGACACCGCCGCGGTCGCGCCGGTCACGAGCAGCAACCCGACGGTACGGACCACCACGTCGTCGACTGTCATCGGTTCGACGTCCCGGGCGCCGAGCACCCGGGACTCCACCCGGCTGCTCTCGTCCAGCCGGTTGAGCACCGGGTTGTTGCTGCGCACCGCCGCCTCCTTCGCCCGCGTACCCCTCGCAGTCACTCTGCCCCGGGCGGAGCAGCGGCGGCGGCCAAACGGCGCGGACGACGACGCCCGCCCCCACCTGGGTGGGGACGGGCGTCGGTCGGCAGTGCGGACGAGGGTCAGTCGTCGCCCTGGAAGTAGCTCAGCAGGCGCAGGATCTCGATGTAGAGCCAGACCAGGCTCACCAGGATGCCGAACGCGGCCACCCAGGAGTAGCGCTGCGGCAGGCCCATCCGGACGCCGTCCTCGATCTCCTTGAAGCTGAGCACGAAGCTCAGCGAGGCGACCACGATGCAGACCAGGCTGAAGCCGATGGCCAGTGGGCTGCCGTCACGCAGGCCGGTGTTCACGCCGAACAGCGCCAGCACCAGGTTGATCATCATGACCGCGAAGAGGCCGGTCATCACCGCGATCATGCCCTTGACGAAGGCCGGGGTGGCCCGGATGACCTTCGCCTTGTAGAGCATCGCCATCAGGAAGAAGATGCCGAAGCTGGCTGCGGCGGCCTGGAGCACGATGCCGTCGTACGCCGTCTCGAACGCCTTGCTGACCATGCCGACGAAGACACCCTCGACGACCGCGTACGCGATCACGAGCGCCGGGTTGGCCATCCGGGAGAACGAGATGATCAAGCCGAGGACCAGGCCGACCACCGCCGCGCCGATCCAGGCGGTACCGACCAGCGCGTCGGGCACGAGCACCCAGGCAGCCGCGGCGGTGATGCCGAGGATGCCGAGCAGAGCCACCGTCTTGACGACCACGTCGTCGACGGTCATGGGCGCCACGGTCGGCGGCGCGGCCGGGTAACCGGCCTGGGACGGGTACTGCTGGGGAATGCCGGGCTGTCCGTACGGCCCGGCCGGGGCGTACCCGGCGGAGCGCTCCCGCTCGGCCGCCTGGCCGAGCCGGGCGAGCACCGGGTTCGAGGTCTTCACTGTCTGGCCTCCCTCAGGGGGTCGTTTGCACGTGAACGTGCCCTCCAAGAGTAGACGGAACAGCCAAGTCTCGGAGATCACGAATGAGAATGTCTGACTCGACCGGTGCCCGGGGCGGGGGTCGAACCCGCACGCCTTTCGGCAGCCGCTTTTAAGGCGGCCGTGTCTGCCGTTCCACCACCCGGGCGAGTGGCACCGGCGCGTCGACACGCCTGGTGCAGTGTCACCGTAGCCGGTCTGCGGCGACCCGGCGTACCCCGCCGGCCTGGCCACATTAGGGTCGATGCCGTGAGCAGCGCAGCCCCAACGGCCTCCGACGCCGCCCCTGAGCAGGCATTCCGCCTCGCCGATCAGGTCAACCGCCGCCCCTGGGCCACCCGGCTGCTGACCGCTGTGCGCCGCCACCGGGCAGATCTGCTGGCTGCTTTGATCTTCGCGGTGCTGGCCGGCTGGCTCACCCACGGGCTGTGGCCCGACCCGGGGGCCCGCACGCTGGCGCTCAACCCGGAGGACCAGACCCTCTACGAGTGGTTCCTGGCGGTGGACGCCCGCGCGCTGCTCGGCGACTTCGACCTGCTCACCGACCGGCTCAACGCTCCCGACGGCGTCAACCTGATGGCCAACACCACGGTGATCGCGCTCGGCGTCCTCTTCTCGCCGGTCACCCTGCTGCTCGGCGCACCGGTCACCTTCGCGCTGCTCGCCGCCGCCAACCTCGCCGGCACCGCCGTCGCCTGGTACCTGCTCTTCCACCGGACGCTGCGGGCCCGCCGGTTGGCCGCCGCCATCGGCGGCGGGCTGTGCGGATTCGGCCCCGGCATGGTGTCGCAGACCAACAGCCACCTGCACATGACCGCCCAGTGGCTGGTGCCGGTGATCGTCTGGCTGGTGGTCCGGCTGCTGCGGGCGTCCGACCCGGGGCCAGCGACACCCGACGAGGCCGGTCGTACCCGCACCAGCGGGCCGGACCGTCGGCGACTGTTCAGCTCGGCGGCGGGACTGGCCGCCGCGGTCACCGCGCAGGTCTTCATCGGCGAGGAGGTGCTCTTCCTCGCCGCGATCACGCTGCTGGTCATGGCGGTCAGCTACGCCGTGGCGGACCGGGACCTGGCCCGCCGGGCGCTGCCCGGGTTCGCCGGCGGGTTGGCCATCGCCGCCGGGCTGGCCCTGCTGGTGCTCGGCTATCCGCTGTGGTTCCAGTTCGCCGGGCCGCAGGGCGTCGCCGACGGGATGTTCACCCCGGCGTACTTCTCCGCCGACCTGAGCAGTTGGTGGACGCTCTCCCCACTGTCGGTGGCCGGCCGCGACGAATCCGCCCGGCTGACCACCGGCCCCGCCGAGTACAACACCTTCCTCGGCTGGCCACTGCTGCTGGTCACCGCGGTCTGCGCGATCTGGGCCGGGCGACGCCGACTGGTCTTCGCCTGCGTCGTGGCCGGTCTGGTGATGGGGGCGCTCTCGCTCGGCCCGGAGGTGGTCCTCGGCGGCACCAGGACGGCGATCCCCGGCCCGTACGCCCTGATCGGAGGGCTGCCGGTGGTGGACGGCGCGCTGCCGATGCGGTTCGCGCTGGCGTTGCTGCCGATCGTCGCGACGCTGCTGGTGCTCGCCCTCGACCGGGCGCTGCGCAGCTCCGGTCGGGCCCGACGGCTGGTGCCACTGGCCGTCGGCGTGGCGCTGCTGCCGGTCTTCCCGAGCCCGCTGCCGACCGCCGGACGACCGGCCGTGCCGGAGTTCATCACCGGCGGCCACTGGCGGAAGTGCGTACCCCCGGGCGGGGTCCTGGTCCCGGTGCCACTGCCCACCCCGAAGGAGCCCGGGCCGATGCGCTGGGCGACCGCCGCCGACGCCGGTTTCGGGCTGCCGGAAGGCTTCTTCATCGGCCCGTACGGAAGGGGTGGCACCGCGGCGATGGGTACCTTCAAGCAGCCCACCTCCGCGCTCCTGGCGGATGTCGCCCGGCGCGGCGACCAGCCGGCCATCGGCGACGAGCAGCGCCGCCAGGCCGCCCGCGACGCCGACTTCTGGGGTGCCTCCTGTGTGGCGCTGACCGATGACGCCCCCCACGCCGGGAGTCTGCGGGCCACTCTGGACCAGCTCTACGGCCCGTCCACCCGGATCGCCGACGCCTGGACCTGGGGGGTCTGACCACACCCCGACCCGGCGGGAGGGGTGCGCCGCCCCAGCATCGGATACGACGAGGGCCCCGGCCCTACCGAAGCGGTAGGACGGGGCCCTTTCGTGCCGTCAGTGCTCAGACGCGGGGCGCGCCGACCGGCTGAGAGGCCTCGACGAACTCCTCGCGCGGGTCGTGCAGCTGACCCAGGGCGACCACCTCACGCTTGAGGAAGAACGCCAGCGACCAGTCCACCACCACGCGGACCTTGCGGTTGAACGACGGGATCCGGCTCATGTGGTACGTCCGGTGCATCACCCAGGCCGGCCAGCCGGTCATCTTGATCCCGTACACCTGGGCCACGCCCTTGTGCAGACCGAGGCTCGCGACGCTGCCGGCGTGCTTGTGCTTGTAGTCCACCGGCTCGCGGCCCCGGATCACGGCCACGATGTTGTCGGCCATCCGGGCGGCCTGGCGCACCGCGTGCTGGGCGCTCGGCGAGCAGAAGTTGCCCGGCTCCTTGGTCAGGTCCGGAACGGCGGCGCAGTCACCGGCGCTCCAGGCACCCTCGACCACCTGGTCACCGTCGACCACCTGAAGCGTGGGCAGGCAGGTGATCCGGCGGCGGTCGTCGCGCGGGAAGTCAGTCGCGTCCAGCATCGGCGACGGCTTCACGCCGGCCGTCCAGACGATCGTGTCCGAGCGGAAGCTGTCACCGTCGGAGAGCTTGACCACCCCGTCGACGCAGGACTCGAGCCGGGTGTCCAGCCGGATGTCCATGTTCCGCTTCATCAGCTGCCGCACGGTGTAGGCACCCATGTCCCGATCAACCTCGGGCAGCACCCGCTGCGTGGCCTCGACCAGCACCCAGCGGACCTCGTCCTGCTTGAGCTCCGGGTAGTAGCGCAGGGCGTCGCGAGCCATGTCCTCCATCTCGGCGAGCGCCTCGATGCCGGCGTACCCACCGCCGACGAAGGTGAAGGTCAGCGCCGACCGGCGGACGTCCGGGTCCGGCGTGGCAGCCGCCACGTCGAGTCGGTCCAGCACGTGGTTGCGCAGGTAGATCGCCTCGCCGATGGTCTTGAACCCGATGCCCTGCTCGTGCAGGCCGGGGATCGGCAGGGTGCGGGAGACCGAACCCGGGGCCACGATCACGTGGTCATAGGTGATCTCCCGGGCCGGGCCGCTGATCGGCTGCACGGTGGCCACCTTGCGGTCGTGCTCGATCCGCGTGACCGTACCGGCCACCATCTTGCACCGGCGCAACTCCCGCCGCAGCGGCACCACGGAGTGCCGCGGGGAGATGTTGCCCGCCGCCGCCTCGGGCAGGAACGGCTGATAGGTCATGTGTGGTTGGGGATCCACCACCATGACCTCAGCCTCACGGGAGCTGAGCTTCTTCGACAGGCGCAGGGCGGCGTACAGACCGACGTGCCCGGCACCAACCACAAGGATCCGCTTCGGATTCACGCCTACTATCTTTCCCCGGCCGGCTCAGGTAATCCCGCTCGCGCCCCCCATCTGTGACGGAGCACAACCCGTGTGACCTGCGTAACCCTCACGTCGCAGCCGTCACCGACGCCGCAGCAGCCAGCCCAGCAACGCCGCCGTCCCCACGGCCACCAGCAGCCCCAGCACAGTGACCCACTGGTAACCGGCCCCACCGCGTGTCTCCGCCGCCTGCAACAACAGCACGCCGAGCACGGCGGCACCCAACAGCACAGCGGCCGACCGCAGCAACCAACGGGTGATCAACTCGGGGTCCACCACCGCGTCGTACGGCAACAGCGCGGCCAACGCGCAGAGGGTGTGCGCCAGGTAGAGAAGGGCCGCCACGGCGAGCAACCGCCAGAGGGCGACCGGACGGCCGTACCCGTCGGTGGCGAGCAACCAGCCGCCCACCGTGACCAACGCCGTGAAGGTCGCCCAGAGCCGACGCGGCCCGAACGCGGGCAACAGGGCGGCCACCGCCAGGAAGAGGACCGGTCGGCCGGAAAGCACCTCGGCGGGAAAGGCCAGGGCGAACCCGGCAGACACCAGAACGAAGATCCCGGCCCGAACCAGCAGCGGGGCCATGCTGATGCGGGCGACGGCATTCTGCGCCGCCCGAACCCGCCCGGCAACGGCGTCAATCATCTGTTTCCCACCCTTGGGGCCGTCGCCAACCGGGCCACATCCCGCAGCACCAGGTCCAGGCTGCCGGCGCCGGCCCAGCGCACCACCGGTACGCCGTGCTCCCGGAGCTGCCCGATCATGATCTCCCGATCCAGCCGCCACAGCCGGTACGCCACCTCGGCCCAACCATGGTCCTTCGGCGGCGTCAGGTCGGTCGGCAACGTGTCGACCGCCACCACGAACCGTCCGCCCCGGGCCAACCGGGCGAGCATCTGCGCCGACCGTTCGTCCAGCAGCGGGGTGAGCACCACCACCAACGCGTCCGAGGAGAGCAACTGCGGGCCGAAGACCTGGTCGTACGGTTCGTGCGCGGACGCGTGGACCCGGACGTCGAGCAGCCACTCCAGAACCGTCAGGTACTGCCGTCGCCCGGCGGCCGGCCGCAGCCGGCGGGCGGTCGGCCCGTACTCCAGCAGGGAGACCCGGTCGCCACGGTGCAGGTAGTGCTCGGCGATCGCGGCGGTGGCCCGGACGGTGGTGTCCAGCACCGAGGCCGCGCCGTCCACCCCACCGGAACGGCCCGCCTCGGCGAGCACGTCGAGCAGCACCACCACCTCCGCGTCCCGGTCGGAGAGGGTGGCGGCCACGTGCAGTTGCCGGGCCCGCAACGAGACCCGCCAGTCGATCCGGCGTAGCCGGTCCCCGGGCGCGAAGACGCGTACGCCGGCCAGCTCGCCGCCCTCTCCGGGCCGGCGGGAGTGGTGCGCCCCGACCAGGCCGGCGGCGCGGGGCATCGCCTCGACCGCCTCGAACGGCTCGGTACGCGGGTACACCCGCACCCGGACCGGCTCGGTGATCACCGCCCGGGACACCAGCAGGCCACCGGCCGTGGCGACCCGCGCGCCGGCCGGGCCGATCGGGTGTCGACCCCAGCGCAGGGCCTTGCCGGCCAGCCCCAGGTCCACCGCGGCGCCGATCGGCACCGAGGTCACGAACGGCCGGTCCGCGACAGAACGGCGTCCGCCGTTGCCCGCAACCGCCGCACCGGTCGACCGGGCGGCACCCGGTTCCCCGCCGCCAACGGTGTCGTCGAGGGCGAAGCCGGCCCGGTCGATCCGCAGCCACGGCGACACGCGGGAACGCATCACCACCAGGTCGTAGTCGACCGTGTCCGGGTTGCCGACGCTCACCGCCGCCAGCACGTCGCCGCCCTCGACCAGCGGCCCGCCGTCACCCTGGCTGATCCACACCTGTGGCAGCGCCGTGGGCCGTCGACGCAGCGCGTACGCGGTGCCCAGCGCGAACGGGGCGGCGAGCACGATCAGGTCCACCCGGCCCAGCAACACACCGGCCACCAGCAGCAGGCCGGCGAGCAGCACCGCGCGGCCGAGCGCCGGAGTGGGCGCCCAGCCGGCGGACGGTTCCGCTTCGGTGGCCCTCGGCACGGTCGGTCCGGTCATCAGTGCCGGGGCCCGCCGGCGGCGTAGCTGGGCAGCGCGCCACTGGCCGGGGCGGGAGTGGCCTCCAGCACCTCGCCCACCACGAAGGCCGGGTCGACCCGGCGCAACCACATCTCCGGCCGCAGCGTGATGCGGTGGGCCAGGGCGGGCGCGGCCACCGACTTGACGTCCTCCGGCACCACGTAGTCCCGTCCGCCGAACACCGCGCGGACCCGGGCCAGCAGCAACAACGCCAGCGAACCGCGAGGTGAGGCGCCGACCAGCACCGACGGGTGCTCTCTGGTGGCCGCGGTGAGCGCCACGATGTAACGGCCGATGGAGTCCTCCACCACCACGTCCTCCAGGGCGGCCTGCATGGCCCGCAACGTCGCCGCGTCGACCACCGCCTTGATGTCCGCCTCCTCCCGGCGACGGCCCATCCGGCGACGCAGCACCTCCCACTCCTCTTCGTGCTGCGGGTAACCGAACGAGACCCGCAGCAGGAACCGGTCCAGCTGCGCCTCGGGCAGCGGGTAGGTGCCCTCGTACTCGATGGGGTTGGCGGTGGCCAGCACGTGGAACGGCTCGTCCAGCTTGTAGGTCACCCCCTCGACCGACACCTGCTTCTCCTGCATCGCCTCCAGCAGCGCCGACTGGGTCTTCGGCGGAGTCCGGTTGATCTCGTCGGCGAGGAGCAGGTTGGTGAAGACCGGGCCGGCCCGGAAGCTGAAGTCGCCGTTGCGCTGGTCGTACAGGAACGAGCCGGTGACGTCGGCGGGGAGCAGGTCGGGGGTGAACTGCAACCGACGGAAGTCCAACCCGAGGGCCTGGGCGAACGAGCGGGCGGTGAGCGTCTTACCGAGCCCCGGCAGGTCCTCCAGGAGCACGTGCCCGCCCGCGAGGATGCCGGCGAGGACCAGCTCCAACGCGTCCCGTTTGCCGACCACGACGGTGCCGACCGCGTCCAGGACCGCCCGGGCCAGGTGCCCGACCTCGGCGGGGGCAATGCTCCGGTCCACGTCGTTCATCAGATGCTCTCCAGTTCGGCGACGATCACCGCGAGGTCGCGCGGCGACGGGGTGCGGCGAGGCGGGGTCTCCAGGAACGTCCACAGGCGGTCACCCAGCAGGGCACGAGCGCGGGCGGGATCCGACTCACGGGTCACGCCGTGTTTCAGCCGCATCCGCTCGTCGGCCAGTTCACCGAGCCGGGGCAGGACCGTGCCGGTGAACCGTTCGGGTCGGGTCGAGGACCAGTCCAGGGGCCATTCCCACCTGTTGATCGCGCTACGCAGCGCATCCCGGGCACCCCAGTTGTAGCTGCCGTCCTCCTCGCCCGCACCGACCCGACCGGCGGGCGGCGGGGGCGGAGGTGCGAGCAGGGCGGTGACCCGGCGCACCGCCAGCACGGCGAGCACCCCGGCGATCAGCACGGGTAGCGAGACCTGGAGGCCCACCGCGCGCAAGCCGACGAGCAGGACCGCGACCAGCGCGGCAGCCCACGCGAGCGAACGCAGCACCGGACGCCACCGGGAGTCGCGCGCTTCCGGACCGGTCGGCGCGGCTTCCTCCTCGAACGCGAGCAGGTCGTCGATGCTGGTGCTGCTCATGAGGTCACCGCCGCAGTGAGTTCTCCGCGCAGCCGGCCGAGCGCGGCACGGGCCTGGTCCCGGGTGCGTTCGCCGACCGGGTGGGTGGCGTACCGGGCCTCCCGGTAGACGTGCGCGAACTCGGCCAGCACGTCGGTGCTGGCGATCGCCGGCACGCCCGCTGCCGGGTCACCCTGCAACAACCGGCTGACCAGGTCGGTGGGGGTGTCCCCGGCGAGCCGTGGCACACCGGCCGCGGCGGCGGTCTCCTCCAGCCGCACCCAGCAGGCGATCACCGCCACCCGGGGATCGGTGTCCCGGTCGTCGAGCTCCACCAGGCCGGCGTCGAGGGCGGCGACCACCTCACGCGCGGTGCCCTCGGCGGTGCGCCGGGCCCGCTGCGCCGGCAACGCCCGGGTGGTACGGCGCAGCGCGCCCCGGATCAGGATCCAACTGAGGTAGGCGAGCGCGGCGAGGATGGCCAACCCGAGCAGGGCCATCGCCACCGTGGAAATCCACTGCGGGATGTGCGCCTGGGTGGCCTCGCCGGCGTCGCGTGGTTCGATCGGGATGGACGGTGACGGCTCGACGGTCGGGTACTCGGGAACCCAGGGAACGTTTTCCGCCGCTGGCGGGATCCGACTGGCCCCGATCGACGAGTGAGCCGACGCCAGCGCGGCACCGGCGAGCAGGACGGCGACCGCGCCGACCGGCCACCACCGGCGCAGCAGGCCGAGCACCGGACGCAGCACACCCGCTTCGGTGGGTGGTACTGGCGTGGGCGGGCGTGTTCCGTCTGTCATCGCCACCACCCCACGCGTCGTCTCAGTCCACTCCGGCCAGCTGTTTAGCCTGGCCGAAGACGTCGTCCAACATCCCTGGTGTCAAGCGCCCGGTGAAGGTGTTCTGCTGACTGACGTGGTAGCAGCCCAGCAAGTCCGGGGCGTCCGTGCCGGACCAGTGTGCCCCATGGCCGAACGCCGGTCGCGGGCTGGGCGGGCGCTGCTCGTACACGGCGCGGAGCACCGGCCACCACGCGGCCCAGGCGAACGCGCCCAGCGCGACCACGACCCGCAGCGTGGGCCGGATCAGTGCGACCTCGCGGTGCAGCCAGGGTGCGCAGGTGTCCCGTTCCGCCGGGGTCGGCTTGTTGTCCGGGGGCGCGCACCGGACGGCCGAGAAGATCCGCAGGTCCCGCAGGGTGAGCCCGTCGTCGGCGGCGACGCTGGTCGGCTGGTTGGCCAGCCCGGCCCGGTGCAGCGCGGCGAACAGCACGTCACCCGACCGGTCGCCGGTGAAGATCCGACCGGTGCGGTTGCCACCGTGCGCGGCGGGCGCCAGCCCGAGGATGGCGATCCGTGCGTCACCGGTGCCGAGGCCGGGCACCGGCCGACCCCAGTACTCCTGGTCGCGGAAGGCGGCCCGGCGGGTGCGGGCCACCTCCTCCCGCCAGCGGACCAGGCGCGGGCAGGCGAAACAGTCACTCACCGCCGCGTCGAGGTCGGCCAGGTCGGCCGCCCGCGCTGCGCGGGCGACCACCTGTTCGGGGGTACGCGTCTCAGCCAAGCTTGGCCCGGAAGAGTTCCAGGGTGCGGGCCCAGGCGCTGGCGGCGGCGCGCTGGTCGAACGCCTCCGGCCGGTCGTCGTTGAAGAAGGCGTGCGAGGTGCCCGGGTAGTCGTAGAGGTGGCAGTCGCCGCCGGCCTCCTCGATGGCCGCACGGGCGGTCTGTACGCCGTCGGCGGCCGAGGTGCCGTCCTCTTCGGAGCAGTGGATGACCGCCGCCTTGCCGGCGTAGTCGGCCCAGTCGGGGCGCATCGACTCCCAGGGCAGCACGGGATAGAAGCCGGCGGTGGCGACGATCCGCTCGGAGATGGTGGCCGACCAGAGCGCCAGGCTGCCACCGGCGCAGAAACCCACGGCACCGACCTTACCGGTGACCTCGGGTCGCCCGGCGAGATAGTCGGCAGCGCCGGCGATGTCCTTCGCCGCCTCGTCCATCCGCATGGCCAGCAGGAGCCGCTGCGCCTCGTCCGGCTCGCTGGTCGTCTCACCGTGGTAGAAGTCCGGGGCGAGGGCCACGAAACCGGCCTCGGCGAACCGGTCCGCCACCGACCGGATGTGCGGGACCAGACCCCACCATTCCTGAATGACGATGACGGCGGGGCTGGCCGTGCCGCTGGCGGGTATCGCGAGATACCCCTCGCTCGTGCCCCCGTTGCTGCGGTAGCTCACCATCTCGCCCATGGGCCGTCCTCCTAGCGGTCAGTCATCGTTGGCTGGTCGCCCAGTGGTCCTACGTGCCGGTAGCCTGCCACGCCGCGAGGCCGTCGGGAAGACGCCGGAACAGTGGCATTCACCTCCCGTTCGCCCCCTGCCAACTCCGGGTACGCCGACGGCGGCGGGGTCTGCCCCCGCCGCCGTCGATTCCGATCTACCGCTCCGGTCAGACCTTCTTGGTCAGGCAGAGCACATAGCCGGTCTTGCCCGGCTCGATGCTGGAGAAGATGTACCCCTCCTCGTCCTCCTTGAAGAACTGGGTGCAGGTGGTGTCGGCCTTGGCCTGGGCCTCGCTCTGGCCGTCCACCCGACCGACCACGTTGAACGCCGCCTCGGTGGAGGTGCACTCGACGACCTTGGCGCCGTCGACCTCCTCCTGCTCGGCCCCGCTGACCTCGGGCAGTTCGGCGATGCAGTCGCCGGCCTTGGCGTCGGCGGTCTCGTCCTTGTTGAAGTAGTTGCCGATCGCCGAGGCGACGCCGAACTTCAGGCCGGCGATGACGACGACGGCGAGGATCGCACCGACGACGCCGAGAGCCTTCCTCCCGCCGGACTTCTCCGCCTTCGGCTCCGCCGACGACGATTCGACGGTCGGCTGTGGTCCGGCCGCCTGCGGCGTCTCGACGGCCGACTCAGGGGTTGCGGCGTCGGGCGCGGGGGACGATGCGACCTGCTCTGACACGGGGGTTCCTTCCGAGGGGTTGATGAGCAGACGACACCGTAACGATCATTGATTTCCGGTGCCGTCCCGCCCGCCTCGTCCGTTCAGCTATTTCCCAGCTTCGCGAGCATGATCCAGTTCACACCGTGGTTCAGCGCGTCGGGGTCGGGGTTGGCGTGCCGCTCGGCGTCGCGGTCGGATCCGCCGAGGACCCGCCGGTGCTCGCGCTCGGCGTCGGCGTGCTGGTCGGATCAGGTGTGCTGGTCGGATCCGGCGTGCTGGTCGCTGGGGCTGGCGGGAGGGGCGCGCCCGGTGCGCGGGGCACGAAGGGCGCCTGCTCCGGGCAGTACGGGTACGCCCGCAGCGTCTGGTTCACATAGGCGCCTTCCAGGCAGTCCGGATAGCCGAGCCGGATCGGGTTGCCGTTCTGGTCGAAGAGCCGGGCGTTCTCCACCAGGCGGCCCTCGCTGTCGTAGACGAAGACGTCCCGGATCCGGTCGTACGGGCTGTCGACCGAGGTCTGGTCGTAGCCGTAGTCGCCGTACCGCATCCGGTCCTCAGCCTGGATCAGCGCGGAGAACGCGAAGACCACCAGCACCGCGCTGGCGACCTGCACCGCCGAGCGCGGCCAGCGGGTCAACCGCCCGGAGCGGCGGCCGATCCAGATGGAGGCGAGCACGAGGCCGACCAGCATGATCATGCCGGCGAGCAGTTCGCCACCGAACCTCGGCAGCAGACCGAAGCTGCCGCCGGTGGTGACCACCGTGACCAGCATCGCCGCCAGGTAGCCCCGGAGCACCCACCAGCCGGGGCGCAGCAACCGGAGGAAGTCGCTGGCCGTCGCGTACCCCAGGGGTGGGCCGAGCCGCGTGTCCACGGCGCGCAGCCGGCTGCGGACACCGACCATCGCGCTCGCCACCCGCTGGTCGAGGTTGCGCCCGCTGCCCGGAGCGGCGCCGGCCGCGGCGCGCAGTTCGGCGGCGTACGTCTCGGGCTCGCCCAACCGCTCGACCAGGGTGCCCTCGGACTCGGCGGCGACCTCGGCAAGGTGGTCGGCCAGGTCCTCGGTCAGCTCGTCGCGCTGCCCGGCGGGCAGGTCGGCCAGAGCGGCCCGGACCCGCGCCACGTAGTCGGTGATCTCCTGCTCCGTGACGGTCATGCCGCCATCCCCCGATCGTCGAGCAGACTGTCCATGGTGGTGGCGAACGAGCGCCAGAGCTTGCCGGAGCGGGTCAACTGGTCACGCCCCGCGGCGTTGAGTGAGTAGTACTTGCGGTGCGGCCCGGATTCGCTCGGCACGACATACGTGGTGAGCAGGCCGGCGGCGAAGAGGCGGCGCAGCGTCCCGTAGACCGAGGCGTCGCCGACCTCCTCCAGGCCGGCTTCGCGCAGCCGGCGCAGGATGTCGTAACCGTAGCCGTCCTCCTCTCGCAGCACGGCCAGGACGGCCATGTCGAGCACGCCCTTCAGCAACTGTGTGGTGTCCACGCATTGCACACTACTGTGCAATGCGAAATAGCGTCAACGGACCCGCCACAACGCGCCGAGCCGGGCGGGCGGGCGGGCGGCGAGATCGACTCGGCTTTCAGGAAGTCGGGGCATCCGAGACGCCCGGACACCGCGACTTCCTGAAGCGCGAGTTGATCTAGCCCGCTGGCCTGCTGGCCCGCTGGCCTGCTGGCCCGCTAGCGCGCGGTGGCTGGCTGGAGGCTCCAGGCGATGCCGTCAAGAATGTCGTGCTCCGAGGCGACCACCGACGGCATCCCGGCCCGCTCCATGATCACGCGGAGCACCAGCGCTCCCGCGCCGATCACGTCGGCCCGGCCCGGGTGCATCACCGGGGTCGCCAACCGCTGCTCGCGGGTCTGGCCCAGCAGCTCAGCGGTCACCCCGGCGACCTCCTCGTAGGACACCCGGGCGTGGTGGATGCGCTCCGGGTCGTACTCCCGCAGGCCCTGCGCCAGCGCGACCACGGTGGTGACCGACCCGGCGAGGCCGACCAGGGTGGCCGCCTCACGACCGGGCACCACGGCGAGCGCCCGGTCCACCACCGCCGCGATGTCGGCCTGCGCATCCGCGACCTGCTCAGGTGTCGGCGGGTCACCGGGCAGGTGCCGCTCGGTCATCCGAACACAGCCGATGTCCACCGAGATCGCCGAGCGCACCCCGGCGACCCGATCGCCGACGACGAACTCGGTGGAACCGCCACCGATGTCGACGACCAGGACCGGCTCCTTCGCGTCGGCGGGCAACCCGCGCACCGCGCCGGTGAACGACAGCCGGGCCTCCTCGTCACCGCTGACCACCTCGGGCGCGACACCGAGGGTGGCCTGCACCATCTCGGTGAAGTCGGCGGCATTGGCGGCATCACGGGAGGCCGACGTGGCACACATCCGCACCCGCTGGGCACCCAGCTTCTCGATGTCGGCGGCGTACGACGCCAACGCCACCCGGGTCCGTTCGATCGCCTCCGGCACCAGTCGGCCGGTGCGGTCCACGCCCTGCCCCAACCGGACGATCTCCATCCGCCGGGTCAGGTCGACCAGCGGCGCCTGCGGCCCGGCCGAGGCGTCGGGCAGGTCGGCGACCAGCAGTCGGATCGAGTTGGTTCCGCAGTCGATGGCCGCCACACGCGTTGTCACGCAGCAACCTTACGGCAGGCCTGGCGGCCATCCGGCGGCTTGGCCAGGCGTGGGCCACGACGCGCACGGATCACCCGACGGGCCGCGCAACAACCCCGCCCCGAGCGCGGTCAGGTGATGTCGGACGGCCCCGCCCTCCCGCTCGCTGACCACCAGACCGGCGGTCCGCAGCGCGCGGGCGTGCTCGGAGGCCGAGGAGAGACTGATCCCCACGGCCCGGGACAGCACTGTGGTGGTCAACCCGCCCTCGGCGTCCAGCCGGCGCAGCACCAGCGCCCGGGTGACGCCGAGCAGCCGACCGAGGGAGTCGTCGTCTCTGGCCGCGCGCGCGGGCATCACCACCGGGTAGACGAGCAGGATCGGGTGACCCGGCTCGACCAGCACACGGGGGCGCGGCCCGGCCAACGGGGAGGGCAGCAGGATGAGCCCGTGCCCGGTGCCGGGGAGGTTGGCGTCCCACCACGTGCTCACCTCCAGCACCGGCTCGCGCCACCGGATCCCCGGGTGCAGGCCTGCGAAGAGGCTGGCCAGGCCGTGCTGTGCCAACCGCTGGCTGGCAGCCGACACCTGCTGACGGTACGCGGACGCCAACTCGGCCCAGTGCGGTGCGAGCACCGCGTCGAACCAGGTCCGCACGGCCCCGCCGAACAGGTCCAGCGCCTCCGGGTCGGCCGCCGCGAAGCGTCGCCGCAGTGGGCTGACGGTCGTGTCCGCGTACGCCATGGTGACCTCGTCGCGGACCCGCCGGGCCGGAGTGGCCCGGATCGCCTCCAGCCCGGCCTCCACCGACTCCAGCCCGGAGAGGGGGGTGACGAAATCCGGCAGGCGCCCCCGGTCGGGCAGCAGGTGCCGCAGGATAGCGGTGGCAGCCTGGGCGGCAGCCGTGCCCTCGACCGCCGCCGATGCCCGCTCGGCCAGGGTGGGTGCCATCGCCGCGACCGTGGGATCACGCAGCCACTGACCGGCCAGCAGCGCGATCCCGACCGGATGGAGCCGATCGGCGAAGCGCACCCGGCACAGGTCGGCCGACCCGAGGCGGAGGCGAAGCATGACGACAGCCTGCCCGCCTTCGGCCAGGACCGAAAGGGTTGCCCCGCGCTCGGCTGGAATCCAGTGTGGACGGCGGGGTCGACGGGGGGTGGCCGGCGTGCGGCGAACGGTGGCAGTGTTGACGGGGCTCTGCCTCATCGTCGCCGCCGCGGCTTGTGGTGAGCGGGGGCAGCCCTCGTCGACCCCGTCCGCCGCGCCGGCCACGCCGAGCGAACGACCGGCGGCCGGCGACCACCAGCTCACCCTGAAACACAACGGGCTCGACCGCACCTACCTGCTGCACGCGCCCCCGGGGTACGACCCGGGCAGACCCTCCGCGCTGATCATCGCGCTGCACTTCTATCCCGGCACCGGATCCTCGATGCGGGAGTTGGCGGGCCTGGACGCCAAGGCCGACAAGGACAACGTGCTGGTCGCCTACCCCGACGGACAGGGCGGCGGGTTCAACGCGCTGATCTGCTGCGGCAGCGCTGACGACGTCGGCTTCCTCGACGCCCTCACCGATCATCTGGTGCGAACCTGGAACGCGGACCCGCGCCGGGTGTTCCTCACCGGCATCTCGAACGGCGGCGACCTGAGCTTCCGGGCGGCGGTGGAGAGCACGGGCAGGTTCGCGGCGATCGGGGTGGTCAGCGGTGGTTACATCGGGGAGTTGACCAAGGCGGACAGTTACGTGCCGAAGAGCCCGGTCTCCGTGATCACCTTCATCGGTGACCAGGACCGGTACGCCTCGACCTTCCAGACCGGGATGCGCACCTGGCAGCAGCGACTCGGCTGCCGGCCGATCCCGAAGGCGTCCACGGTGCCGGGAGTGACGCACACGGTGGCGGGCTGCGCCGACGGCAGCGAGGTCAGCGTCTACACGATCGCCACCATGGGGCACAGTTGGCCGGGCGCGACAACCGGTGAACTCGCCGCGTCCACCGCCGGGCTGTCCGCCACGGACCTGATGTGGGACTTCTTCGCCGCCCACCCCCGCAAGGGCTGATCACAGGCGCAGCAGCATCCGGGTGTTGCCCAACGTGTTCGGCTTGACCCGCTCCAGGTCCAGGAACTCCGCGACACCCTCGTCGTACGAGCGCAGCAACTGCTCGTAGACCGGCTGCGGCACCGGAGCGCCGTCGATCTCGCGGAAACCGAACGAGCCGAAGAACCGGGTCTCGAAGGTGAGCACGAAGATCCGTGCCACGCCCAACTCCCGGGCCGCCTCGATCAGCTCGCCGACCAGCCGGTGACCGATCCGCCGCCCCCGGCAGGACGGGTCCACCGCCACCGTGCGGATCTCGGCCAGGTCCTCCCACATGACGTGCAGCGCGCCACACCCCACCACGACGTCGTCCTCGGCCCGGACCGCGACCCGGAACTCCTGCACGTCCTCGAAGAGGGTGACGGTGGCCTTGCTCAACAGCCGCCGGTCGTCGGTGTAGGTGTCGACGAGCCGCCGGATGCCCCGCACGTCCCCGGTGCGGGCCCGCCGTACCGTGATCTGGTCTTCGGCCTGGCCGCTCATTCGGCTGACGGCACGTCCACGCACGGCCCCGCCGACCACCAGGGCTCGACCAGTTCCAACGTCTCGTCGCCGAACGGGTTCACCCCGGGACCGGCGCCCAGCGCGTGACCCAGGTGCACGTGCAGGCACTTGACCCGGCCCGGCATCCCGCCGGCCGAGATGCCGGCGATCTCCGGCACCTCGCCGATCGCGTCCCGGCGGGCGAGGTAGTCCTCGTGCGCGGCACGGTAGTGGGCCGCCAGCTCCGGGTCGTTGGTCAGCCGGTCCGCCATCTCCTTCATCAGCCCCGCCGACTCCAGTCGGCTGCACGCCGCGGTGGCCCGGGGGCAGGTCAGGTAGTAGAGGGTCGGGAACGGGGTGCCGTCGGCGAGGCGGGGGGTCGTCTCCACCACGTCCGGAAGGCCGCACGGGCAACGGTGGGCGACCGCCCGGGTGCCGCGGGGCGTCCGGCCGAGCTGCGCGGCCACCGCGGCCAGGTCGGCCTCGGTGGCCGGCTCACGCTGCGGCAGGGGAACGGAATCCGCCGCCGGCTCCGACGGTGGTACGACAGTCACGGTGCCCATCTCTCCTGGTGTGCTGGTCGGTGGCTCACTTGCCCGGCTGCTGGCTGTCCGCCGCCCGCACGCTCGACCAGAGCGTGTCATACCAGGTCACCGGGCCGGTCGGCTCGGCGGATCCGGCCGGCTTCCCGGCGTCCCGGGCAGCGCCCTCCGGGTCGTGCAGCACCACCATCATCTTCTCGCCCGGCCGGCCCATGAAGAACCGTTCCCGAGCCTGCGTCTCGATGAACGCGCGGTCCTGCCACTTCGCGGCCCGCTCGGCGAGGTTGGCGATCTCCCGCTCCTGCGCCGCCTGGGCGGCCTCCATCCGCTCGATGTTGGCCTGCTGGTCCAGGTAGACCCGGACCGGGTAGGTGTAGGCCAGCGCGAGCGCGATCAGGACCGCGAACAGCACGGTGGCCCGACCGGTGAAGCGACGGGGGTGGGGGGCGGCGAGCCGTTTGACGGCACCACCGGCGGCGGTCCGACGAGCGGCGGCCGGGCGATTCGCGGAGCGCACCCCTTCGGCGCCCCGGGCAGCACCCGGAGCGCGACCGGCGGCGCGCGGCTCGGCGCGTACGCCGGCCTCCCGGACCGATCCCCGGGTGACGCGCGCGCCGCCCGGCCGACCGGACTGACCCGGCCGACGGGCGGGACGCTGACCACCCGGTGTGCGGCGCTGCGGCATCGTCACACCCCTCCCCCGAGGCTTCGAGCGTTACAGAGTGTGTCGGGAAGCCCCGCAGCGGGGCTTCCCGACAGCGTCTCAGGCCGAACGGTAGCGCGGGAACGCGCCGGCGCCGGCGTAGCGCGCCGCGTCGGCCAGCTCCTCCTCGATCCGGAGCAGCTGGTTGTACTTGGCGACGCGGTCCGAGCGGGCCGGCGCGCCGGTCTTGATCTGGCCGCAGCCGGTGGCCACCGCCAGGTCGGCGATGGTGGTGTCCTCGGTCTCGCCGGAGCGGTGGCTCATCATGCACTTGAAGCCGGCCCGGTGGGCCAGGTCCACCGCGTCCAGGGTCTCGGTCAGCGAGCCGATCTGGTTGACCTTGACGAGGACCGCGTTCGCCGCCTTCTCCGCGATGCCGCGGGCGATCCGCTGCGGGTTGGTCACGAACAGGTCGTCACCGACGATCTGCACCCGGTCGCCGATCGAGGCGGTCAGGGTCTGCCAGCCGCTCCAGTCGTCCTCCGCCAGCGGGTCTTCGATCGACACGATCGGGTACTCGTCGGCCAGCTTCGTGTAGTAGGTGCTCATCTCCTCGGCGGACTTCGCGGCACCCTCGAACGTGTAGGTGCCGTTGTCGAAGAACTCCGTGGCCGCCACGTCGAGCGCGAACACGATGTCGGTGCCGAGCTGGTAACCGGCCTTCTCGACCGCCTCGGCGATCAGGTCCAGGGCCGCCGCGTTCGTCGGGAGGTTCGGCGCGAAGCCACCCTCGTCGCCGAGCCCGGTGGACAGGCCCTTCTTCTTCAGCACCGACTTCAGCGCGTGGTAGACCTCCGCGCCCGAGCGCAGCGCCTCACGGAACGTTGGCGCGCCGATCGGCGCGATCATGAACTCCTGGATGTCGACGTTCGAGTCGGCGTGCGCGCCACCGTTGAGGATGTTCATCATCGGCACGGGCAGGAGGTGCGCGTTCGGGCCGCCCAGGTAGCGGAAGAGGCTCAGCTCGGCGCTGCCGGCAGCGGCCTTCGCCACCGCCAGGGAGACCCCGAGGATGGCGTTCGCGCCCAGCTCCGACTTGCTGTCGGTGCCGTCGATGTCGAGCATCTTCTGGTCGATCAGCCGCTGCTCGCTGGCCTCGTACCCGATGATCTGGTCGACGATCTTGTCTTCGACGTTGGAGACCGCCTTCTCCACGCCCTTGCCCTGGTAGCGGTCGGCGTCACCGTCGCGCAGCTCGATCGCCTCGAAGGCGCCGGTGGAGGCGCCGGACGGCACGGCGGCGCGGGCGACCGTGCCGTCGTCCAGACCGACCTCGACCTCGACCGTCGGGTTACCCCGCGAGTCGAGAATCTCCCGGGCGACGATTCCCTCGATGGTTGCCACTAAGTCGCTCCTCGTTGTTGTGATCCGGTCCGTGGGTGGGCCGCGACGGTGCGGCTGAGGCAGGTGTTGAACGCAGCGTATCGGGCGGCGCGAACGGGCACGGCGTCGCCCGCGCACCCGGGTCACCCCGCGCTGACGGACATTCCCGGATTTCCGGGCGTCAACCGGCAACGGGTTTGCGCTGCACGGACCAAATCCACCAGGCTGGTCGCCATGCCCGCCGCCTCGACCACCCTCCGCATGCTCGCCGTGTCGGTCATCGCGTCGCTCACGGTCACCGGCTGTCAGACATTCGAGGACGCCGGAGTCGCCATGGGCCGCTCCGAACTCGTCAACGACCTCGCCGCCCGGCTCGATCGAGCACTGGAGTTGACGTACTCGGCCGACTACCAACTGCCCGGCGGCCAGCGCGCCGCGATCGTGCAGGCACAGGACCCGGCCCGGTCCGCCTACACCTACCCGGGCGGGCAGCTCACCGTCACCCCGGAGGCCATCACCCGGTGCACGACCACCGGCGCCCGCCCGCAGTGCACGTTGACCGTCCCGCCCACCCCGGGCGGCAAGCCCACGGTGACGCTGTTCGGCGAGGCCAACCGGCAGGGCCTCGTCACACCGCCGGTGGTCATCGGGCTGCTCACCGCCGCCGCGCTCGACCCGCAGGCGGTCCTCAAGCCGGGTGACACCACCGTCGCCGGGCACCACGCCGCCTGCGTGGCGGTGGAGAGCGCGTCCGGCGACTTCACCGCCTGCGTGACCACCGAGGGCGTGCTCGGCAGCTTCACCGGGTCGGTCGACGGCAAGCCCATGGAACTGGCCCTGAGCGACTACTCCACGACGGTCGACGAGGGCGCGTTCGAGCCGCCCGCCGGGGCCGGCGTCGTCGACCGCCGACCCGGCGGCTCCTGACCGACCCGCCGCCCCAGCTGCGCGTGCTCAGAGGCCGAGCAGGGTGCGCAGGTGGCGCGGGGGCGGGCAGTCGTGGGCGAGCATCGCGTCGTGCCAGTCGCGGACCGACACCCCGTCCGGGCGGGCGGCGGCGATCTCGGCCATCTCGCTGTACCCGACGAAGTACGTGGAGAGCTGGGTGGAGGTGAGCTGCGCGCGCCGCCACTTGCCGGCCGCCTCGCCCTCCTCCTGGAAACCGCGCCCGGTCATCAACGCCATCGCCTCGGCCTCGGGCAACTCCTCGGCGTGCACCAGCTGGTCGAGCAGCGCGTTGATGGTCATCCGGAGTTGCATCTTGAGCTGCTGCAACCGCACCGGCAGACCGCCGAAGCCGAGGCCCGTCATCACCTCCTCCGCGTAGACCGCCCAGCCCTCGATGAACGGGCCGGACTCGGCCAGCGCGCGGACCCGGGTGCCGCCGACGTAGCGGCGGGCGTGGGCGAGCTGGAGGAAGTGCCCCGGCACCGCCTCGTGCACCGTCAGATTGCGGATCATGTGGTCGTTGTATTCGCGGTAGAACGACTCGACCCGCTGCGCCGGCCAGTCCGACGGGGTGGGCGCGATGCAGTAGAAGGTCGGTAGCGCGGCAGCCTCCAGCGGGCCGGGCGCGTCGCAGTACGCCACCGCCACCCCCCGGGCGAACTCCGGCATCTCCTGGATCACGCACCGGTCGTCGACCAGGGTGACCAGGTCGTGCGCCCGGACGAAATCGGTCGCCTCGTCCAGCGTCACCCCGGCCAGCTCGACGATTGTCGCGTCGTTCGGGTGCTCGGCGGCGAGCAGGTCCAGCGCCCGACGTACTGTCGCGTCGTCGGCCGGGCCGCCGACCAGCTCGACGGCGGCCTCGCGGATCTGCGCGGTGACCCGGTCCAGGTTGGCCCAGGCGCGCCGCTGGATCTCGGCGGCGCCCAGCTCGGTGTCGAGGGTGTGCCAGAGTCGGGCCTCCCAGCGACGCCGGCCCAGTCGCGGGTCACGGCCAGGGCCGGCATCGGCGGCCAGACCGGTGCGCAGCCAGGCGACGAACTCGTCCAGCGCGGCGATCGCGGCGGTGGCCGCCGGCTCGACCCGGTCGAGGTGACTCGGTGCCTGGGCGAGCAGCGCCGGCAGCTCGTCGCGGATCAGGGCGGCCGTGCCGGTGAACTGCCCGACCGCCGTCTCCGCATGGATCCGCGGCATGTCCCGCAGCGTCGCGCGGGCGGTGGCGAGGGCGTCCGGTACGGCGGCGAGCCGGCCGGCCAGTTGGGTCAGCCGCACCTCCACGGGGGCGTACGGGCGGGCCAGCAGCGGGTGCAGGAGTGGGCCGGGGTTGTGTCGCAGCGGATCCCACTCGTGCGCGCGGATCTCGGTCAGCTCGAACAGCTCGCGGTCCACGAATGAGGTGAGCAGCGCGTGGTCGACCTGCTCGTCGACGTCGAGGGAATCCGGGTCCAGTTCGGACAGCGCGTTGGCCGCGTCGGAGAGCATCGCCCGGTCGGCGGTCAACCCGTCGGCGGACAGGTCCGGCAGGCGATCGTCGAACCGGTGATCCCCGGCAGCGGTGGCGACCCCCGGCCGCGACTCCAACAGCGCTTCGACGACCCGCTCAGCCAGCACCCCAAACGCTTCCACCCGCCCACCCTACCGACCACCCCGCCCCACTCGACCGGTTCCGCCGGTTCCGTCGATCATGAAGTTATTGCCGTCCGCCTCGGCGGGTCAGGGCAACAACTTCATGATCAACGCGGGTCTGGGGCTTCGGTTTGGCGGATTAGTTCGGCCTGGGTCAGGGTGGTGCGGCGCAGGGCTGCTTCGGGGTCCAGGCCGGCCTCGCGGGCTGCGGCCACCGCGGCCAGCAGGCTGGCACCCAACCTCGCCTCGGCGTCCGGCTCGGCGTCGGCCAGCGGCAGCGGCACCTCGACACCCCGGCGGGCGGCGCGGTCCAGGATCTGCGCCGCCAGGGCCAACGCGGGCTGACTCAGGGCCACGCCGTCCAGCACCGAGTGCCGGGCCTTCTCCCCGCGCTTGATCCGCTCCCAGTTCTCGGTGATCTCCTCCAGGCTGCCCACCTCGGCACCGGCGAAGACGTGCGGATTGCGCCGGATCATCTTGTCGACCAGGCCACCGGCCACGTCGTCGATGGTCCACCGCTCATCCTCGGGCAACTCCTCGGCGAGCCGCGCGTGCAGCACCACCTGCAACAACACGTCGCCCAACTCCTCGCGCAGCGCGTCGGTGTCGTCGGCGCTGATCGCGTCGTACGCCTCGTAGCTCTCCTCCAGCAGATAGCCGGCGAGGCTGCGGTGCGTCTGCGCCCGCTTCCACGGGTCGCCACCCGGAGAGGCCAGCCGATCCAGCACCGCCACCGCGTCGAGCAACCGGGCACCGGGCGGATCCCACGAGCCGTACATCAGCTCCATCTCGGCCAACCCCGGCTGCCGGGCCAGTCGCAGACCCAACTCCCGGGCCAGCGCCTCGTCGCCCGTCGGACCGGCCAGCCACACCACCGTGCCGTGCGTCGCCACCGCGTCCAGCAACGGCTGCGTCGCCGGGCCGTCCACCACCGTGACCTCCGCGCCCGCCTGGCGCACGGCCGTGACCAACTCGCCGTCCGCGCCGGTCAACACCGGGTGCTGGCGTACGACGTCCCAGGCCGCGGCGGTCAACAGGCCGGCGGGCAACCGGGGTGAGGTGACCAGGAGGACGATCCGTGCGGTCATTCTCAGCTGGCCGTGCCCTCGGCCTCCGGCGCCCCGGTCGGCTCCTCCGGGGTGGAAATGTCAGTGACCACGTCGGAGCCCGGCTCACCCAACGGCACGCTCACCGCGTGTGCGTCCTCGGTGAAGCTGAGCAGCGGCAACTCGAGCGGACGGTACCGAGGGCTGATGCTGACGTCGTAACGACCGACCGCCTCGGCCAGGATCCGCTTGGTCGCCAGCGCGCCGCGTAGCTGGTTGCCGTCGAGCTGCTGGGCGACCGCCTCATCGGTGACGTCGGCGGGGATCTTGCCGGCCGCCCGCCCGGCGGCGATCACGTCGGCGAGCTCCTCCTTGGTCGGCTCCACCGACTCGGCCGGCAACCCGGACAGGCAGGTGTACAACTTCGCCACCTGCCGCACGTAACCGGTTTCCGGGTCGAGGCGGAGCTCTTGGGCGGTCTGCTCAGCCGTCACCTGGCTGCGCGGCTGGTAGTTCTTCTCGGCGGAGAGCTTCTCGCACACCTTGGTCAGCACCATGGTCCGAACCACGTCGGCCACCCTGGGCAGCTTCGGTTGTGGCGCCTCGGGCTGCTCGCTGGCGGAGGATTCCGGCGTCGGGTTCTTCGTCCGCAGGTCCTTCATCGCGGCGGTGACCTGAACGTCGGTGATGCGCTGGTCACCGACGTAAGCGGCGATACCAGGCTCAGCACGGCAACCGGAGAGGGCGACGAGGCCGAGCGCCACAGTGGCGACGGCGGCAAGACGGCGAGCACGCATAGCCGTCACTCTCTCACGCCGTCACCCGGGGTTGTGACACCCCCCACCTCCGCCCATCCCACGACCAGGGACGGCGTCGACGCGCGACCGTCCCTGGTCGAGAGCACGCCGCCGGCTCAGGCGCTCGCGGCGACGGCCAGTGGGGCGGGGGCACCGAGCACATCGGAGAGCAGCTGCGCGCACCACTGGAGCAGCGCCTGATCCCGCAGCGGCTCACCGCCGATCCGACGCGTGCTCGGTCGGGGCACGCTGACCTGGTCGGTGGCCTGCTTGTAGACGGCATCCGGGTGGTAGCGCTTGAGCCGCAACTGCTTCGAGTCCGGCAACGGCAGTGGACCGAAGCGTACGTGCTTGCCCTGCATGGACACGTCGGTCAGACCGTAGCGGCGGGCCAGCAACCGGAACCGGGCCACCTCCACCAGGTTCTGCACTGGGGCCGGCGGCTCGCCGTACCGGTCGGTCATCTCGGCGATCACCTCACGCAGCCGCTCCTCGTCGCGCGCCTCGGCGAGCTTGCGGTACATCTCCAGGCGCAGCCGCTCCACGGCCACGTAGTCGTGGGGCAGGTGCGCGTCGACCGGCAGGTCGATCTTGACATCGGTCTCCTCCTCCGGCCGCTCACCCTTGAACGCGGAGACCGCCTCGCCGACCATCCGCACGTACAGGTCGAAGCCGACGCCCTCGATGTGCCCGGACTGCTCGCCGCCGAGCAGATTGCCGGCGCCCCGGATCTCCAGGTCCTTCATGGCCACGTACATGCCGGCACCCAACTCGGTGTGCTGGGCGATGGTCGCCAACCGCTCGTGAGCGTGCTCGGTGAGCGGCTTCTCCGGCGGGTAGAGGAAGTAGGCGTACGCCCGCTCCCGGCCCCGGCCGACCCGGCCCCGGATCTGGTGCAGCTGGGCCAGGCCGAGCAGGTCGGCCCGCTCCACGATCAACGTGTTGGCGTTCGGGATGTCGATGCCCGACTCGACGATCGTGGTGCAGACCAGGACGTCGAACTCCTTCTCCCAGAAGCCGACCATGACCTTCTCCAGGGCGTCCTCGGTCATCTGGCCGTGCGCCACGGCGACCCGCGCCTCGGGGACCAGCTCCCGCAGCCGCCGCGCGGCCCGGTCGATCGACTCGACCCGGTTGTGCAGGTAGAAGACCTGCCCGTCGCGGAGCAACTCGCGGTGGATGGACGCGGCCACCTGCCGGTCGTCCTGCGCGCCGACGAAGGTGAGCACCGGGTGCCGCTCCTCCGGTGGGGTGGCGATGGTGGACATCTCCCGGATGCCGGTGATCGCCATCTCCAGGGTGCGCGGGATCGGCGTGGCGGACATGCTGAGCACGTCGACCGACGCGCGCAGCGTCTTCAGGTGCTCCTTGTGCTCGACACCGAAGCGCTGCTCCTCGTCGACGATCACCAGACCCAACTGCTTGAAGCGGGTCGCCGTCTGCAACAGCCGGTGCGTACCGATGACGATGTCGACGGTGCCGTCGGCGACCATCTCCAGCGTCCGCTCGGTCTCCTTCGCCGTCTGGAACCGGGACAGCTGCCGGATCTGGACGGGGAACTGGCTCATCCGCTCGGCGAACGTGTTGTAGTGCTGCTGCACCAGCAGGGTGGTCGGCACCAGCACCGCCACCTGCTTACCGTCCTGCACCGCCTTGAACGCCGCCCGGACCGCGATCTCGGTCTTGCCGTAGCCGACATCACCGCAGATCAGCCGGTCCATCGGGACGGTCTGCTCCATGTCCCGCTTGACCTCGTCGATCGCGGCGAGCTGGTCCGGGGTCTCCTGCCAGGGGAAGGCGTCCTCCAGCTCACGCTGCCACGGCGTGTCCGGGCCGAACGAGTGCCCCTTGGACGCCTTGCGGGCGGCGTAGAGCTGGATGAGCTGCGCGGCGATCTCTCGAACCGCCTTGCGGGCCCGGGCCTTGGACTTCTGCCAGTCCGAGCCGCCCATCTTGTGCAGGGTCGGCTGCTCCCCGCCCACGTAGCGGGAGAGCTGGTCGAGCTGGTCGGTCGGGACGAACAACCGGTCGCCGGGCTGGCCCCGCTTGCTGGCCGCGTACTCGATGACCAGGTATTCGCGGCTGGCGCCGTTGACGGTGCGCTGCACCAACTCCACGTACCGGCCGATGCCGTGCTGCTCGTGCACCACGTAGTCGCCGGCCTTCAGCTCCAGCGGGTCGATGGTGTTGCGCCGACGGCTCGGCATCTTGCGCATGTCCCGCGTCGAGGTGCCCCGACCGCCGGTCACGTCGTTGCCGGTGAGCAGCACGAAGCGGGACGCCTCGTCGACGAACCCGCTGCTCAGCGCGCCACAGGTGACCACCAGATCGCCGGGGACGGGCGCGGTCGGCACCTCCTCGGTCAACCGGGCACCCAGGCCGGCGTCGCGCAGCACCTCCACCGCCCGCTGGGCGGGGCCGTGCCCTTCGAAGACCAGCGCGATCGACCAGCCCTCACCGGACCAGCGCTTGAGGTCCTCGACCACCCGTGCGGTCTCGCCGTGGTAGAGCGGTGCCGGCTGGGCGGCCAGGGTCACCGCGATGGCGTCGTCCGGCGTGACGGCGGCCTCCTCGGGTGCGTCCTCCCAGGGCTGCCGCGTCTCGGCCGTCTCCCCCTCCATCAGACCGAACGGGGACAGCGTCCACCACGGCTGACCGAGCTTGCCGGCGGCCGCGCGTACCTCGCCGAGGGTGCGGAAGGCGGCGGCGCCGACGTCCACCGGGGCCTGGCCGCCGACCGCGGCGGCGGCCCAGCTGGCCTGCAGGAACTCCTCCGAGGTACGCACCAGGTCGTGCGCCCTCGTGCGGATCCGCTCCGGGTCGCAGAGCAGCACGTGGGTGCCGGCCGGCATGGCGTCCAGCAGCAACTCCAGCGAGTCGGGGCCGACCAGTACCGGAGCGAGGGACTCCATCCCCTCCACCGGGATGCCCTCGGCCAGCTTGTCGAGGATCTCGGCCAGCTCGGGGTGCTGCTCGGCGAGCGCGGCGGCCCGGTCACGGACCGACGGGGTGAGCAGCAACTCCCGGCAGGGGGGCGCCCAGAGCAGCGGAACCTGCTCGATGGTCCGCTGATCGGCCACGGCGAAGGTGCGGATCTCCTCCACCTCGTCGCCCCAGAACTCGACCCGGGACGGGTGCTCGTCGGTGGGCGGGAAGACGTCCAGGATGCCGCCGCGCACCGCGAACTCGCCGCGCTTGGTGACCAGGTCGACCCGGGCGTACGCCATGTCGATCAGCCGGCGGGCGACGTCCTCCAGATCCGCCTCCTCGCCGGCGGCGAGCTGCACCGGTTCCAGATCACCGAGGCCCTTCAGCTGGGGCTGGAGCAGTGAACGGACCGGGGCGACGACCACCCGCAGCGGCCCGGTGCGGCCGTGCGCGTCGGCCGAATCGGGGTGCGCCAGCCGGCGCAGCACGGCCAGCCGCCGGCCCACCGTGTCCGAGCGTGGGGACAGCCGCTCGTGCGGCAGCGTCTCCCAGGAGGGGAAGACGACCACCTGCTCGGCCGGCAGCAACCCGCCGAGCGCGGCGGCCAGGTCGTCGGCCTCCCGGGTGGTGGCGGTCACCGCCAGCACCGGTCGCCCGGCGCCGTCGTTGTCGGCGGCGACCGCCGCGACGGCGAACGGGCGCAGCGCCGCCGGGGCGGTGATGTCGAGGCCGTCGACCTGGGCGGCACCGGAGCGCGCCAGGTCACGCGCCCGGGCCAGCCCGGGGTCGGCCAGGGCGGCGGTGAACAGACCGGTGAGCATGTGATCACATCCAGGGGAGTCGACGCACACGACGGCGGCCCCTCGTCCAGCCGGACGGGGGGTGCACGACAGCCAGCCTATCTCCGTCGACCCGCCAGCTCCGGCTTCCTGATCCACTCGACTTCACGGAAGTCGGGGCATCCGCGACACATGGACACCACGCCTTCCGTGAACCCGAGTGGATCTTCCGCCGGGCGACCGGTTGTCGCGCCGTCCTGGCGACTCTTGACCGCCGCCGGCAGGGCGTGGTCGGGTTTCGGGATGGGTGAGCAGTGGCGGGCGCAGTTCGACGCGGAGGTGACCTTCGCCAACGGCGGCGGGCTGCGTACCGAGGGCTTCCGGCTGGACATTCCTGGTCAGAACATCAGCGACGAGGATCTGGCGGCGCTGTTCGTCCGGCACCTGGGGCTGCTGATGGTCGCCGACGTGCGGATCAGCGCCAAGACGATCATCGAGGAGCCGCACAAGGGCGGCCGGGGTGTCGCCGTCGATCAGCCGACGCCCGCCCGGAGGCTGGTCGAGCTGAGCCACGTGATCAGCGACGGGATGACCACCCTGCCGGGTTGGCCGGGCCCCCGGATCACCGACTGGTTGACCTTCGCCGCCTCCCGGGAGCGGTACGCCCCGGGCACCGAGTTCCACGTGGCCCGAATCGACATGATCGCCAACACCGGCACCTACCTGGACACGCCCGCCCACCGCTGGGCCGGCCAGGACGACCTGACCGCTGTGTCGCTGGACCGCCTCGCCGACCTGCCGGGGGTGGTGGTCCGGGTGCCGGCCGGCACCCGAGCGGTGGACCGGCTCATGCTGGCCCCGTACGAGGTGGCCGGCCGGGCGGTGCTGCTGCACACCGGGTGGGACGTGCACTTCGGCACCGAGCGGTACGGCGCGCCGGAAGCGCCGTACCTGACCGGGGACGCCGCCCAGGCGCTGGTCGACGCCGGAGCGGCAGTGGTCGGCATCGACTCGATCAACATCGACGACATGAGCGCGACGGCTGGGGGCGTACGCCCCGCGCACAGCACTCTGCTCGCCGCCGGCATACCGATCGTGGAGCACCTGACCGGCCTGGACGCATTGCCGCCGAGCGGGTTCCGGTTCACCGCGGCCCCGCCGAGGGTGGCCGGCATGGGCACCTTCCCGGTCCGGGCCTTCGCCATCGTCAACCCCTGACCTCGCCCGCGACGCCGGCGAACGGTCGGACCGGACGTAGATCCACCGGCCACCCGGCCCGCCGGATCGCCCGGCGCGCCACAAAACCGGCCATAAGCTAACAAGGTGGACAAGGAATCGCCCGGCACGGCTCGCGACTGGTCACCGCGCAGCATCGGCCTGCTGTTCGGCACCTTCGTGCTGGCCACGGCCTTCATCGCGGCCTACGTCGGCGCGCTGCACCAGCCCACACCCCGCGACCTGCCGATAGGCGTCGTCTCCGCCGACCAGCGCGCCCAGGCGGCGCTCGACGCCATCCGCGGCCAGACCACCATCCTCAAGCCCGTCGAGTACGACGACGCGAGCGCCGCCGAGCACGGGCTGCTCAGCCGCGCGGTGTACGCCGTACTCAGCACCGGACCCGACAACGGCCTGCTCCTCACCGTGGCGAGCGCCTCCGGCCCGTCCGCCACCAGCGCGATCAAGGAGGTGCTCAGCACCGCCGCCGGCCGTACCGGCACCCCGTTACAGGTCGTCGACAAGGTGCCGGTCACCTCGGCCGACCCGCGCGGGGTGGTGCCCTTCTACCTGAACGTCGGGTACGTGCTCGGCGGCTACCTCGGCTCGACCGTGCTCGGGATCTCCGGCGGCACCACCCCCCGTACGGGCCGAAGAGCCGGGCTGCGCATCGCCGTCCTCGCGGTCTACAGCGTGCTGGTCGGCATCGCCGGCGCGGTCGTGGTCGGACCTGTGCTGGACATCTGGCACCACGACGTGCCGACGATCGCCGCCATCGGCGCGTTGGCCGTCTTCGCCGCCGCGATGTTCGCCAGCGCCATCCAGGGCTGGCTCGGTGTCGCGGGCACGGCGCTGGTCATCCTGCTGCTGGTGGTGCTCGGCAATCCGGGCTCCGGTGGCATCTACGCGCCCGAGTTCCTGCCGGGGGTGCTGCGCAGCATGCACCGGTGGAACGTCCCCGGGCTCGCCAACGACCTGACCAAGGCCGCGGTGTACTTCGACTGGCGATCGGCGGGTTGGCCGGCCTTGGCCCTCGGGATCTGGGCGGTGCTCGGCGGGCTCGGCCTGGTCAGCGCGAGCCTGGTCCGCGGTCGCCGGGCCGCCGCGTCCGCCCCCGGGACGACCCGCGCTGGCTCCTCGCCGGGCCACGGTGGCTGAGATCACGTCGGAAACACCCTCCCGACGGCAGTGGATCACCAGGGGGCCCTCCAGACATCCCCTGTGCGCGGATACCATCCAGTAAGTCGGACAGCGCTGTCCTTCGTACCCACGCAAGGGAGCGCATCGTGACCGACCAGCACGACCACGACGGCCCGGACGCCGCACTGCGCGCCGACATCCGCCGACTCGGCACCCTGCTCGGCCAGACCCTGGCCCGCCAGGAGGGTCGCCCACTGCTCGACCTCGTCGAGGACATCCGCGCCCAGGTCCGCTCCGACGCCCCGGCAGCCGCCCAGCGTCTCGGCGGGCTCGACGTGACCACGGGCACCAAGCTGGCCCGCGCCTTCTCCACCTACTTCCACCTGGCCAACATCACGGAGCAGGTGCACCGGGCACGGGATCTGCGCCGCCGCCGCGCGGTGCAGGGCGGCTGGCTGGACCAGGCCGCCAAGATGATCGCCGAGCGCGGGGTGCCGGCCGAGGAAATCGCCAACGCGGCTCGCCGACTGGCGGTACGACCGGTCTTCACCGCGCACCCGACCGAGGCGGCCCGTCGCTCGATCCTGTCCAAGCTGCGGGCGATCGCCGACGAGTTGGACACCGAGACCGCCAACGCGATCCTCTACGGCGCCAGCGACGAGGGCCCGGCCAACCGCCGGCTGGCCGAGTTGCTCGACCTGATGTGGCAGACCGACGAGCTTCGGCTCGACCGGCCGGACCCGACCGACGAGGCCCGCAACGCCATCTACTACCTGCGCGACCTGTACGCCGAGGCCGCCCCGCAGGTGCTCGACGACCTGGCCGACACGTTGCGCACGCTCGGTGTGGAGACCTCACCGACGGCCCGGCCGTTGAGCTTCGGCACCTGGATCGGCGGCGACCGGGACGGCAACCCGTTCGTCACCCCGGCGGTCACCCGCGAGGTGCTGACCATCCAGCACGAGCACGGCATCGCCGCCACCGAGAAGGCGATGGACCACCTGATCAACGAGGTCTCGGTCTCCCGCCGGCTGCGCGGGGTGTCCCTGGACCTCTCCGCCAGCCTCGCCGCCGACCTGGACGTGCTGCCCGAAGTGGCGCAGCGCTTCCGCCGGGTCAACGCGGAGGAGCCGTACCGGCTCAAGGCACGCTGCGTGAAGGCGAAGCTCGCCAACACGCGGCTGCGGTTGCGCCAGGGCACCGCGCACGTGCCCGGCCGGGACTACCGGGGCTCCGCCGAGCTGATCGCCGACCTGGACCTGCTGCGTGCCTCGCTGGCCCGCAACTCCGGGCAGCTCACCGCCGTCGGTCGGCTGGCCTCGACCATCCGCACCGTCTCCGCGTTCGGTCTGCACCTGGCCACCATGGATGTCCGGGAGCACGCCGAGGCGCACCACGCGGTGCTCGCTCAACTCTACGAGGCGGTCGGTGAGGTCTCCGACTACCCGGCGCTGACCCGGCTGGAACGCACCAAGCTGCTCGCCGACGAGCTGACCGGCCGCCGCCCGCTGTCGACCCTGGACACGTCGCTGTCGGAGCAGGCCCGCAAGACGTTCGACGTGTTCGGCACCATCCGGGAGGCACAGGACCGGTTCGGCACCGAGGTCATCGAGTCGTACATCATCTCGATGACCCTCGGCGTCGACGACGTGCTCGCCGCCGTGGTGCTGGCCCGCGAGGCCGGCCTGGTGGACGTGCACAGCGGGCGGGCCCGGATCGGGTTCGTGCCGCTCCTGGAGACCCCGGCCGAGCTGAACGCCGGCGGCGAACTCCTCGACGAGTTGCTGTCGCTGCCCGCGTACCGGGCGCTGGTGAGCGCCCGAGGCGACGTGCAGGAGGTGATGCTGGGCTACTCCGACTCGAACAAGGAAGCCGGGATCACCACCAGCCAGTGGTCGATCCACCGGGCGCAGCGCGCGCTGCGCGACGTGGCCGCCCGGCACGGGGTGCACCTGCGGCTGTTCCACGGCCGGGGCGGCACCGTCGGGCGCGGTGGCGGGCCGACGCACGAGGCGATCCTGGCGCAGCCGTACGGCACGTTGGACGGCGCGATCAAGGTGACCGAGCAGGGCGAGGTGATCTCCGACAAGTACACCCTGCCCTCGCTGGCCCGGGAGAACCTGGAGCTCACCCTCGCCGCGGTGCTCCAGGCGACCCTGCTGCACACCGCACCCCGGCAGCCAGCCGAGATGTTGGAGCGCTGGGACGCGACGATGGACGTGGTCTCCGAGTCGGCGTTCCGGTCCTACCGGTCACTCGTCGAGGATCCGGACCTGCCCGCGTACTTCTGGGCGTCCACCCCCACCGAACTGCTCGGCGCGCTCAACATCGGCTCCCGGCCGGCGAAGCGCCCGAACACCGGCGCCGGGCTGTCCGGGCTGCGGGCCATCCCGTGGGTGTTCGGCTGGACGCAGACCCGCCAGATCGTGCCGGGCTGGTTCGGCGTCGGCTCCGGGCTGGCCGCCGCCCGCGAGGCGGGGCTGGCGGACGTACTGGCCGAGATGCACCGCAACTGGCACTTCTTCCGCACGTTCCTGTCGAACGTCGAGATGATGCTGACCAAGACCGACCTGAGCATCGCCCGCCGGTACGTCGAGACGCTGGTGCCGAAGAAGCTGCACCCGATCTTCGAGCAGATCGAGCGGGAGTACGAGCTGACCAAGCGGGAGGTGCTGGCGGTCACCGCCGCACCGGCCCTGCTGGAGAACTCGCCGGTGCTCCAGCGCACCCTGGCCGTCCGCGACACCTACCTGGAGCCGCTGCACCACCTCCAGGTGGCGCTGCTGCGGCAGTACCGGGAGTCGGGCGCCGCCGGACGGGCCGTCGCCACCGCCCCGGGCGGCCGACGCGCGCCGAGCGACGGCACGGCCCTGGAACGCGCCCTGCTGACCACGGTGAACGGCATCGCCGCCGGAATGCGCAACACCGGCTGACCCGTCCCCAGCCCTCCAGCCCTCCAGCCCTCCAGCCGATCATGGAGTTGTGGTGCCTCGCGAAAGCCGCTAACAGCGGCAAAGCGGCCACCACAACTCCTCGATCGACCGATTGGGCGGGGGTCAGACCGATCGGGCGGGGGTCAGACCGACTGGGCGGGGGTCAGACCGACTGGGCGGGGGTCAGAAGTCGCCGCCGAAGTCGCCGAAGCCACCGAAGTCGCCGCCGCCGAAGTCCCCACCGGCGTAGTCGCCGCCGCCGAAGTCCCCACCCTGGTCGCCACCGCCGAAGTCGCCGCCGGGGTCGCCGCCTCCGTCGCCCTGGTCGAAGCCGTCACCGAAGCCCTCCTGATAGCCGGCGTCGTAGCCGTACCCGGGGTCGGCGAAGGCGGGCGAGAAGAGCGCATCGGCGATCAGGATGCCGCCGAGCACACCGGCGCCGGCACCCAGCGCGGTCTTCCACCACGGTGTCGAATACCAGCCGGCGGGCACCGGGCGACCCTGATAACGCCCACCGGGGTAGTAGTAGGGCGTCTCCCGGCCGGGTTGCGGCCCGGCCCGGAAGGTCTGCCCCTGCACGTCGACCTCGCGCTCCTTGGTGAGCTGCCCCACGCCCCGGGCGGCGACCAGGGTCGGCACTTCCGGGCCCGGGTCGATGCCCAGCGCCGTACGCGCCGCCCGGATGTAGGCCAGCCCTTCCAGCGCGGTCTCCCGGGCCAGCCCGAACTGGTGCGGCGTGGACGCCTGCTCCAGCTGAGAACCTGCCGCGTTGTACCGCTCACCGGCGTCGGCCAGCGCCTGACGTACCGCCGGTTCGTCGCCGTGCAGGTTCATCAGCTGGCCGCCGAGGCGCTCGTACCACCGTTGGGCCTCAGCGCGGGCGTCGCCGAGCTCGGTGCGCCGACGGGCGCCGGCCTGGGCGCGGATGAGCGCCGCGGCGCCCAGCGCGCCGACCAGCACGACGGCAAGGCAGAGCACAAGTTCCATGTCATCGAACGTACCCCCGGGTGTCACGTCGTATCCGTCTGGCAAGCTCCGGTGATGGACGTCTCGACGCTGCTCCTGGTGGTCGTGTGCCTCGGTGCCGGCGGGGCGGTGGGCTGGTTCGCGGCCCGGTCCCGTTCGGCGGCCGACATCGCCCGGCTGGACGCCACCCTGGCCGCCACCAGGGAGGGCGAGGGGCGACTGGAGCAGTCCATGCGGGCGTTGAGCTACGAGGCCACCGCGCAGTCCCAGGAGGCGGTGGCCCGGGCGGTCGCTCCGCTGCACGACACCCTGCGCCGTTACGAGCAGCGGGTGGCCGAGCTGGAGCACGACCGCGTCGACGCGTACGCCGAGCTGCGTGAGCAGGTCCGTTCGATGACCGCGGTCTCCGGTGAGCTGCGCACCGAGACGAAGCAGTTGGTGGCGGCGCTGCGCGCACCACAGGTGCGGGGCCGCTGGGGCGAGCATCAGCTACGCCGGATCGTCGAGGCTGCCGGCATGCTGGAGCACTGCGACTTCGCCGAGCAGGTCACCGCCGCCACCGACCAGCAGGTCGTCCGACCGGATCTGGTGGTCCGACTGCACGGTGGTCGTTCGGTGGTGGTGGACGCCAAGGCCCCGTTCGACGCGTACCTGACCGCCATGGAGGCCCGCGACGAGCGCGGCCGGGACACCCACCTCGACGCGCACGCGCGGCACCTGCGCGGGCACGTCGACGCGCTGGCCGCCAAGTCATACTGGTCGGCGTTCGACAGCGCACCCGAGTTCGTGGTGCTGTTCGTCCCGGCCGACCCGTTCCTCGACGTCGCGCTCCAACGTGACCCGACGCTGCTGGAGCACGCCTTCACCCGCAACGTGGTGCTCGCGACGCCGGCCACGTTGGTAGCCCTGCTCCGGACGGTCGCCTACTCCTGGCGGCAGGAGGCGCTGGCCCGCAACGCGCTCGCGGTGCACACCCTCGCCCGGGAGCTGTACGGCCGGCTCTCCACCCTGGGCGACCACGTGGGCAAGCTCGGGTCCTCGCTGGCCGGTGCGGTGACCGCCTACAACCGGGCGGTCGGCTCGCTGGAGGCCCGGGTGCTGGTCAGCGCCCGCAAGCTTGCCGAGTTGGGCGTCTCGGACGACGAGTTGGCCACGCCGGCCCAGGTCGAGTTGACGCCCCGGCAGCCGCAGGCGCCCGAGTTCACCGACGGTGAGGTGGGGGCCCGCTCGACCTCGATGTGACGGTGCGTATATCCACATGTCACGAGGTGGCCACAAGGGGCTGACCGGTAGTGACAGTACTCCAGGTCAGGGGTGAGTTGTCAGGACCGGCGGGCGCTCTCCACCACGAACGGGGTGCCCTGCTGGCAGGTGGTCATCATGCCGCGCTCCACCCGACCGGTGACCTCGACCCGCGCACCCGGCGTCAGCACGTCACGCGGGCCGTTGAGCAGCAGATAACCGTCGAGCAGTACGCAGCCGGGCTCCACGCCGCCCTGCACGGTGCCGCTCAGGGTGGTGGCTCCGACGCCCGGCGGCGTGCTCGGGCCGCCCGGTTTCGCGGTCTTCACCCCGGGCGGCGGGGTGGGGGTGACGCTCTCGGGCAGGCCGGTCGGGTCGGGCGTGGGCTGGCTGGTCACCGGCTGCGCTCCCGTCGGTGTCGGGGTGGGTGTGCCGTCCCCGACGCCCTGGCCACCGCAGGCGCTCAGCGCCACGCAGACGGCCAGCGCGGGAACGACGAGCCGAAGAGTCCTCATGCCGGATCTGACGTACGCCAACCTGGGTTCGTTCCCGTGCTCAGCCGCGCGCCGCGGCGGCCTTCATGTCCCGCTTCAGCTCCTGCGGAAGCGAGAACGTGAGCCGCTCGTTGGCGGTGGTGATCTCCTCGACGTCGGCGAAGCCGCGCGCGGCGAGGTGCGCCAGCACGTCCTGGACCAGGTCGTCGGGGACACTCGCGCCCGAGGTCAGGCCGACCGTGGTGGCCCCCTCCAGCCAGGCGTCGTCGATCTCGTGCGCGAAGTCGACCAGGTGACCGGCGCGAGCGCCGGCGTCGAGCGCGACCTCGACCAGGCGCACCGAGTTGGAGGAGTTCGTCGAGCCGACCACGATCACCACGTCGCAGTCGGCGGCGATCTCCTTGACCACGTGCTGCCGGTTGGAGGTGGCGTAGCAGATGTCGTCGCTGGGCGGGGACTGCAACAGCGGCAGCCGCTGCTTGAGCCGGGCCACCGTCTCCAGCGTCTCGTCGACCGAAAGCGTCGTCTGGGAGAGCCAGACCACCTTTTCCGGATCACGAACGGTGATCTTGTCGGCGTCGTCCGGGCCGTCCACCAGCTGGATGTGCGCGGGGGCCTCGCCAGCGGTGCCGATGACCTCCTCGTGCCCCTCGTGGCCGATGAGCAGGATGTCGTAGTCCTCGGCCGCGAAGCGTCGCGCCTCGTGGTGCACCTTGGTGACCAGCGGACAGGTCGCGTCGATCGCCTTCAGCGAGCGCGCCTTGGCCTGCTCGTACACCTCCGGCGCCACGCCGTGCGCGGAGAAGATGACGGTGGCGCCCTCCGGCACCTCCTCGTTCTCCTCCACGAAGATCGCGCCCTGGGCCTCCAGGGTCTGCACCACGTGCTTGTTGTGCACGATCTGCTTGCGCACGTAGATCGGAGCGCCGTAGAGCTTCAGCGCCTCCTCCACGGTCTGCACCGCGCGGTCGACACCCGCGCAGTAGCCGCGGGGCTTGGCCAGGAGCACGCGCTTGCCGGTCCGGTGAGTCGCCTGAGCCTCAGTCACCACCCCATCGTACGTGCCGGCTTTCCCACCGGCAGCGGGCCGCGACCCGCCCAGAATCCCGGTGATCAAGAGGTTTGCGTCAAAAACGCGCCCCGCGCTGACGCAAACCTCTTGATCACCGGGAGGGTCCGTAGGGTGGGCGGGTGAGCGGAGACGGGCGGGTGGGGAGCGGCGGGGCCAGCAGCGCCGAGGAGCCTTGGCCGGTACGGGTGGTCAGCCAGAAGGTGGGGGCCTGGATCGCCAGGCTGGGCTGGGTGTGGGTGGACGGCCAGGTGGCGCAGATCAGCCGTCGCCCCGGGGCCAGCACCGTCTTCCTCACCCTGCGTGACCCGTCGGCCGACCTGAGCCTGACCGTCACCACCAACCGGGACGTCCTGGACGCCGGCGCGCCGGAGCTGCGTGAGGGCGCCCGGGTGGTGCTGCACGCCAAGCCGGAGTTCTACGCCGCCCGGGGCACGCTGAGCCTGCGGGCTGACGAGATCCGCCAGGTGGGGCTCGGGGAGCTGCTGGCCCGGCTGGAGAAGCTCAAGAAGCTACTCGCCGCCGAGGGGCTCTTCGACCGCGCCCGCAAGCGTCGACTGCCGTTCCTGCCCGGCCGGATCGGGCTCATCACCGGTCGCGCGTCGGCGGCGGAACGGGACGTGCTGACCAACGCCCGCCGGCGCTGGCCCGCGGTGGAGTTCCGGACGGTGAACGTGGCCGTGCAGGGCCCGTCGGCGGTCCCGCAGATCGTCGACGCGCTCAAGGTGCTCGACGCCGACCCGAGCATCGATGTGATCATCATCGCCCGGGGTGGCGGCGGCATCGAGGACCTGCTGCCCTTCTCCGACGAGGCGCTCTGCCGCGCGGTGTTCGGCTGTCGTACGCCGGTGGTCAGCGCGATCGGCCACGAGACGGACGCGCCACTGATCGACTACGTCGCCGACGTACGCGCCTCCACACCGACCGATGCGGCGAAACGGGTCGTCCCCGACCTCACCGAGGAGGTACGCCTCATCGGTCAGGCCCGGCACCGCCTCGAACGGGCGGTGCGCAACCTGGTCGACCGGGAGACGCACCGGCTGGACGGGCTGCGTTCCCGGCCGGTGCTGGCCCGGCCCCAGGTGATGGTGGAGCACCGGGCGACCGAGCTGACCGCGTTGCGGCAGCGGGCCGGCCGCTGCCTGGAGCACCGGCTGACCGCCGCCGATGACGACCTGCGGCACACCCTCGCCCGGCTGCGCGCCCTCTCCCCCGCGGCCACCCTCGACCGGGGGTACGCGATCGTGCAGCGCGCGGACGGCCACGTGGTCCGCGCGGCAGCGGAGGTCGGCAAGGGCGACCCGCTGCGGGTACGACTGGCCGACGGCGAGTTGGCCGCCACTGTCGATGGCTGAGTGGCGACGCGGCGCGGCGGGGAGTGGTGTGCTGAGATGAACGCGATGACTGACGACACGAAGGCCGGGCCGGACGAGCGGCTCAGTTACGAGCAGGCCCGCGCCGAGCTGGCCTCGGTGGTGGAGCGGCTGGAGGCCGGCGGCACGTCCCTGGAGGAGTCGCTGGCGCTCTGGGAGCGCGGCGAGGCGTTGGCGGTGATCTGTCAACGCTGGCTGGATGGCGCGCGGGCGCGGATCGACGCCGCCCGGCAGGAGCCGGCTTCCTGACCGCCAGCCAGGGCGACTGACCGCAGCCAGCGCGACTGACACCGCAAGGGGCGACTGCCGCCCTCGATGAGCACGGCTGGAACCGCCGGTGGGGCGGCCGGAGCCACCCCACCGGGGGACGTCAGTTGAACAGGCTGTACAGCTCGGCGGGCGCCTCGACGACCTGGTCCGCCGGCGGCTTCTGCGCGGCGGTGGCGGCGCCGTAGTCGGAGTACGTCATCTTGATCTCCTGAGCGGGGGTCTGCCCGGCGGCCGGCAGTTGCAGCACCAGCTCGCTGAGGCGGCCCTGCGGGTCGACCTTCGCGGTGAACGGGACGGTCTTCGCCTGGGTGCCCAACGCGGCGATCGTGGCGGCGTTCAACGAGCCCGCCTCGGCGGCCTTGGTGACGTCGATGGTGCCGGCGTACGTGCCGGTGCCGGTGCTGCGGACCTCGGTGATGCCCTGGGTGAGCACCGCGCTGCCGGCCGGGTCGACCTTCTCGAAGTCGAAGCCGAGGTTGCGGTTGCCCTTGATCCGGTTCTGGTCCAGGTGCTGGTACTTGCCGAGGTTGAGCTGCTTGATGGCGGGCAGGCTGTTGGCGGTGGGGCCGGTCAGCTCCAGCTTGACCCAGCTGTCCGGCTTGTAGTGGATCACGTCGAGCTTCATCGCCAGGTCGGACGAGGGCCCACCGATCGCGATCTTCAGGGCCGCGCTCTGGCTCGGCTGGTGCACCAGCCCTTCCGCCGTCGAGCCGGCACCCGCCAGGGTGAACCGGAAGTTCCCGTTGCTGATCTCCTTGGTGGAGTCGAGCAGGGCCTGCTTCGCGTCGCCCGCCACCGGGGCACCGGACGGGCTCGCCGAGCCGGACGCGCTCACCGTCGGGGACGGCGTCGATCCGGCGGTGCCGGTTCCGCTGGCGCAGGCGGCCAACGCGGGCGTGATCAGAGCGGCGGCTACCAGGCCGGCGCCGAGTCGTCGAACAGTCATTCGTGTCTCCCAAGGGGGTCACCCGACGACCTGGACGGCGTCGGAAACCGGGCGACGCAGCAGCACCGTCGGCTGCGTCGCGCGATCCGGGCCGAGCGGCGCGCCCGGATCACCCCCTCCTTGTTCCCTGTCGACGCGTCGGACAATCACCCTTCGGGCTGGTTGCCCAGATTCGGTGCCCGATCGCCGGCTCCGGTCAGCGCAGCGAGCCGGCCAGTTCGCGGAGTTCGTTGTCCCGGGCGTCGCCGACGACGATCACCGTGCGGGTCGGTTCCAGCAGGACCAGGGCCTGCTGGTTTCCCCGGGCCGTGTAGAGCTGCCAGGTGCGCCCGGCCAGCTCGGTGGGGCCCTGCGGCTGGCCCTGACGGGTCAGCTCGGCGGGGAGCAGCCGGTCCGCCGGGACGTTGCTCTGCAACAGTTGGACGCCCCGCCCCTCCGGCGTGAGGTAGCCGAGGCGCAGGTTCGCACCGCCCTCGACGCTCTGGTAGCGGGCGCTGACCGTCGTCCAGTCGGCGCTGAGCCCCTGCGGCTGGCTCACCGGGAAGGCGTTCGCCGACCGGGCCTGCTCGATGGCGGGCGCCGGATCGACGGTGGTGGGCTGGTCACCGCCGAGGAATCCCCGGTAGAAGGCGATCAGGAGCGCGATCGGGACGAGCAGCACCAGCAGCGAGATCGCCATGTCCTTCGGCGACCGCTCGGACTTGCCGGCCACCACCGGCGGCGGTGGGGTCGGATCGGTCGCGGCGGGCTCACCACCGGCGCCGGCGGGGACGTCGACCGGCGGCTGAGCGTCGGGCGGCGTGCTGTCGGCGGGTACGCGGTCGGCTGGCTGTGCGGGTTCCACCCCTCCATCTTCGCAGCCGCCCGACCGGCGGTATCCGCGCCATCACCGCCCCGCGCCGACGCCCGGTCGGCCATCGTGTGAGGATCAGCGACAAAGCCGGCAGTGAGGGCCTCCCCACCGCCGGTCGTCCCCGCACCGTCGCGAGGAGGAGTAGCCGTCATGACGAACACCAGGACGCGTATCCCACAGGATCTCGACCGTAACCTTGCCCTCGACCTGGTCCGGGTCACCGAGGCCGCGGCGATGGCCGCCGGTCGGTGGGTCGGTCGGGGCGACAAGGAGGGCGGCGACGGGGCCGCGGTCGACGCGATGCGCAAGCTGATCAACTCGATCCAGATGCGCGGTGTGGTGGTGATCGGCGAGGGCGAGAAGGACAACGCCCCGATGCTCTTCAACGGCGAACACGTCGGCGACGGCACCGGCCCGGAGGTGGACGTCGCCGTCGACCCGGTGGACGGCACCACCCTGATGAGCAAGGGCATGCCGAACGCCGTGGCGGTGCTCGCCGTCTCCGAGCGGGGCGCCATGTTCGACCCCAGCGCCGTGTTCTACATGGAGAAGCTCGCCGTCGGCCCGGCGTACGCGGACGTGATCGACATCAACGCCGGGGTGGCCGAGAACCTGCGCCGGATCGCCAAGGTCAAGGGCACCGACGTCTCCGAGGTGACCGTCTGCGTGCTGGACCGCAGCCGCCATGACGACCTGGTCGCGCAGGTCCGCCGCACCGGGGCGGGTATCCGGTTCATCTCCGACGGCGACATCGCCGGCTCCATCGCGGCCGCCCGGGGCGAGTCGGACGTCGACGTGTTGATGGGCATCGGCGGCACCCCGGAGGGGATCATCTCCGCGTGCGCGCTGAAGTGCATGGGCGGTGCGATGCAGGCCAAGCTCTGGCCGCGCGACGAGCAGGAACGGGAGAAGGCGATCGCCGCCGGGCACGACCTGGACCGGGTGCTGGGCACCGACGATCTCGTCACCGGCGACAACTGCTTCTTCGTGGCGACCGGGGTCACCTCCGGCGACCTGCTGCGCGGGGTGCGTTACCGGGCGGGCGGCGCGTACACCCAGTCGATCGTGATGCGCTCGAAGAGCGGCACCATCCGGGTGATCGACTCGTACCACCGGTTGGAGAAGCTGGCGCTCTACTCCGCTGTCGACTTCGACGGTCGTCCGCTGGCCGAGCAGGAGTGACAACCACCGACACGGCGACCCCGCAGACCCTGTCGGCCGCCCGCCGGATCACCGGCGTCGCGCTGGCGTCGGCCTCCGGGGTCGCGGTGGCGGTGCAGTCGCGCATCAACGGCGAGCTGGGGGTACGCCTCGACGACGGTTTCGCCGCCGCGGTGGTGTCGTTCGGCATCGGCCTGCTGGTGCTGCTGGTGCTGGTGCCCGCGACCCCCGGCGGTCGACGGGGGCTGGCCGCGACGCGGCGGGCCCTGCGGACGGGCACGCTGCGGCCGTGGCAGTGCCTCGGCGGCATGTGCGGCGCGTTCCTGGTGGCCACCCAGGGGCTCACCATCGGCACGTTGGGCGTGGCGGTCTTCACGGTGGCGGTGGTCGCCGGCCAGACCGGCAGCAGCCTCTTCGTGGACCGGGCCGGGATCGGGCCGACCGGCCGGCAGCCGGTCACCGCGCAGCGGCTGGTCGGTGCGGTGCTCACCGTGCTGGCGGTCGGCCTGGCGGTCGGCGACCGACTTGGCGACCCGGGCGCGTTGGCGCTGGCCCTGCTGCCGCTGCTCGCCGGGGTGGGCATCGCCTGGCAACAGGCCGTCAACGGCCGGGTCCGGGCGGCGGCCGACAGCGCGTTGACCGCCACGCTGGTCAACTTCGTGGTCGGCACGGTCACCCTGCTCGTCGCGTTCGCGGTCGACATCGCCGTACGCGGCTGGCCCGGCGGCCACCTGCCGACCGAGCCGTGGCTCTATCTGGGCGGCCCGATCGGCATCGTGTTCATCGCGATCGCCGCCGCGATCGTGCGCTTCACCGGTGTGCTGCTGCTCGGCCTGGCCACCATCGCCGGGCAGATCGTGGGCGCCGTCCTGCTGGATCTGAGCCTCCCCACGGCCGCCTCGCACCCCGGTGTGAACACCCTGCTCGGGGCGGCGCTGACAATGGTGGCCGTGCTGGTCGCCGCGCTCGCCCCGCCGTCGGGCCGCTGAGCCGTCAGCGGACCGGCGACGCAACGGGCGCGGGTCGGCGCACCGGGATGCGTACCTCGACCATCGGGCGGGGACGCGGCCGGACCTGATCGCCTACCCCGACTCCGCTGACGGATCCGGCACGGAAGGCCGCAGCACGGGATAGGACGGCTCCGGCGGATCTGTTGACGTCGGGGGCGTTCCAGACGGCAACCGATCTGGCGGTTGAACCGGATAGGGCGGATCGGCCACCGCGGGCGGACGCGCCGGATAGCGCGGGTCGAACACCGCGGGCGGACGCGCCGAATAGGGCGGATGGAACACCGCAGGCGGACGCGCCGGATAGGGCGGGTCGAACACCGCAGGCGGACGCGCCGGATAGGGCGGGTCCGGCAGGTACCGGCCCTCGAACGCGGTGGCCGGGTCGAACAGCCTGGCGATCCGGACGGCGAGCAGCAGGCCCGGCACCAGAGCCAGCAGGGAAAGCCCCACCGCGATCCTGCTCTGCGCAGGGTTACCGGCCAGCCAACCGGCGAGCGGCAGCAACGACAGGAGCGCGGTGAGCAGCAGCCCGGTAAGTGCCCACCTGATCCATCGGCTCGGCACACCCACGCGAGAGGCTCCGACGAGCATGACCGTCGCTGTCACGACGCCGATGGGCAGAACGACGAACAGCAGCGCCATACCCGTCGAGGAGTCGTCGTTGCGCTCCCAGGCCCCAGCCAGGACGATCCCCGCGACCAGCATCGCCCCACCGCCGGCAACCCCCCACCCGCGCGGGCCTCCACCGCGGCGAATCGCCAGGTGACCAGCGAGCACGGTGACTATGACGCCGAGGGTCAGCGCGAGCGCGAGGGCGAGCTGCAGGTCCGTGTCACGGCTGGCGAGCCCTCCGTCCACCGAGGGCGGGTCGTACCAGCTGCTGCCGTCCACTTCCGAATAGTGGGGGAAGCCGTCGCGTTGCCATCCGCCGTCCGGCCGCCGGTGCAGGATGCCCTCCCGTCCGTTGGCGACCAGCACCTCGTGGCCGCCGCCGACGGCGGGATAGACGATCAGGTCGCGGGAAGCGAAGTGCCGGCGGATGTCACCCGGGTTGTGATAGCGGCGGGCCAACTCCTCGCGGCGCGCGTCCGACACCTCCCAGGCCACCTGCCAGGTCAGGCCGGCGTCGTCACTCTGCTCCACCCGCAGGTGGTCGGCGACCGCCCGGTAGCACCGCTGCGGCTCGGTCGGCACACACGCCTGCCGCTGCCCGGGGCCCTGGCGGGCCAACCGCATCTTCTCGGCCTCCACCGCGGGCCGCCACGTGGTTCCCCCGTCCTGGCTGATCAACCATCGACCGTCAGCCGGCCCGTCCGGCCAGGTCCGGTCGTTGTATCCCACGTCGATCGAGACCGCCGGGTGACCGTCAAGCAGGGCGGTGCCCACGGCGTAGGGGTATTGGTACGGACTGGTGGCGGCCACCGCGAAGACCGCCGGTGGCAGCACCACCAGCATCCGGACCAGCCGGGCGGCCCGTCGACGCACCGGCCGCCTCCGCGACCGCGTCCAACTCCACCAGGCCAGGCCGAGCGCCGGCAGGGTGAGCAGGTCGGTCCAGTCGGCCCGGACCAGCGAGGGTCCGGCCAGCACGGTCCAGGCCGAGGAGGCGAGTTCGGCGGCGTACCCGCTGGATTTGACGACCGCGAACCCGGCACCCACCACGATCAGGCCGGCCAGCGCGGCGGCCCGGGCCGGCAGTCGCGGCACCAGGAGCGTCAGCAGCACCGCGACAAGCGGTGGTGCCAGCACCAGGCCGGCTACGTCGCTCAGTTTGCCGGTCAGCAGGCCGGGGAAGGCCGCCTTCAACACGTGATCGTTGACCAGCAGCAGAATCAGCGCGAACAGGGTGCCGGGGTGGCAGAGCCAGGACAGCGTGGCCGGCGCGCCGTCCCGCGGTGTCGTGGAACCCGTCATCGTTTCAGGATCCGGTCGACCAGTCTCGATCCGGACTCAGGTCGGCGTGGGTCCGATACCGACGGTCAGCCGGCGTCGGAGGAGTGCCCGGGGAAGAGGTGGGCGCTCGGGTCGATGACCACGGCCGCGTTGTTGACAGCCGTCGCCGCCTCACCGAAGCCGGTGGCGATCAGCCGGACCTTGCCCGGGTACTCGGTGATGTCACCGGCCGCGAAGACCCTCGGCAGGTTGGTGGCCATCGCGCTGTCCACCAGGATGTGGCGGCGGTCCAGCCGTAACCCCCACTCGGCGAGGGGGCCCAGGTCGGCGGTGAAGCCCAGAGCGGCCACCACGACGTCCACGGGCAACGTCTCGGTCGCGCCGCCGCGCACGGTCACCTCGGCACCGGTCACCGCGCCCTCCCCGAGCAGCCTGGTGACCTCGGCGTTGATCACCACCCGTACCGGCAGAGAGAGCACCCGGGCGACCGTCGAGGCGTGGGCCCGGAACTTCTCCCGCCGGTGCACCAGGGTCACCGACCGGGCCAACGGTTGCAGCGCCAGCGCCCAGTCGAAGGCGGAGTCGCCACCGCCGACGATCAGCACGTCCCGATCGGTCAGCTCGGTCGGCTCGGTCACGAAGTAGACGATCCCCGAGCCGGGGGCGCCGTCGGCACATGGCAGCGGTCGAGGGCTGAAGCTGCCGAGCCCGCCGGTGACCACGATCGCGCCGCACGCGAGCTGCTCACCACCGGCCAGGCCGAGCACCGGGCGGCCGTCGGCGTACGAGAGTTTCTCGGCCCGGGTGCCGAGCAGGTACTGCGGAGTGAACGGGGCCGCCTGGGCCACCAGGTTGGCCACCAGGTCACGGCCCTTGATCGCGGGGAAGCCGGCGACGTCGAGGATCAGCTTCTCCGGGTACATGGCGGTGACCTGGCCGCCCGGCTCGGGCAACGCGTCGATCACCGCCACTGACAACCCGCGGAACCCGGCGTAGTACGCGGCGAAGAGGCCGGCCGGACCGGCCCCGATCACGGCGACATCGACCTCGCGCATGGCGTACCGTCGCTTTCCGCTCACGGATCAACGCGTGCTGATCTCGACCGTAGGCGGGCGGCGACGGTCGGGCAAGCACGTCCCAGTGGCGCGCCGGGGAATCGCCTCAGGGCAGGCTGAGCGTGCTGCCCGTGTAGTCCGGGCCGTCCACGGCCGGTCGCCGCCGACGGAACAGGATCGCCGCCACCACCCCGCCGAGCAGGCCGAACAGGTGACCCTGCCAGGAGATCCGCTCGTCGGTGGGGAGAATGCCGACCAACTGCCAGCCGTAGAGCAGGCCGACGAGGAGGAAGACCGCGAAGTTCCACCAGCTGCGCTCGACGATGCCCCGGGTGAGCAGGATGCCCAGGTAGCCGAAGATGACGCCGCTGGCGCCGACCACCACCGAGTTGGGTGAGCCGGTGAACCACACGCCGAGCCCGCTGACCAGGATGATGATCAGGGTCGACCAGAGGAACCGGCGGGCACCGGCGGCGAGGACGAAGGTGCCCAGCAGGATCAGCGGGATGCTGTTGCTGTAGAGGTGGTCGAAGCCGTGGTGCAGGAACGGGGAGAAGAAAACCCCGTCCAGCCCGTCGATGCGTTGCGGGATGATCCCGGCGGTGGCGTCCAGGCCGAACGCGAGCCCCTGGTCGACGGCCTCGATGAGAAAGAGGAACGGCACCACCGCGCACATGGCGACGAACGCTCGGCCGAGCGCGGCGTAGAACGCCTCGGTGCCGAACCGGAACGGGTCGCCGCTGGACGGGTGCAGGCTCACTCCACAACTGCTATCAGCAAAAGCGGCCGACCGCCACTCACGTCCCGTCCGGGGTACGCGCAAAAGCGGGGCGGGTGGTGCTCCACCCGCCCCGCTTCTGGCAGCCGTCAGTAGTGGCCGTTGTTCTGGAAGTACGTCCAGGCGCCGCAGGGCGTGTCGTACCTGCCCTTGATGTAGCCCAACCCCCAGATGATCTGGGTGGCCGGGTTGGTGCGCCAGTCGGATGCGACCGAGCCCATCTTGCTGCCGGGCAACGACTGCGGGATGCCGTACGCGCCGGAGGACGAGTTGCTGGCCTTGTGGTTCCAGCCGCTCTCCTTGGTCCAGAGCTTCTCCAGACAGGGGAACTCGGCGATGCCGAAGCCCTTTTCGATCATCAGCGCACAGCCGATCTTGCGGTTGCCGCTGTACTCCGCGCAGGACTCCGGGATCGGCCCGTTGTACGGCTTGGCGGCGGCGTTCGCCGCATCGCGTTCGCGCTTACGGGACGCGGCGGCGGCCTCGGCCCGGCGAGCCCGCTCGGCGGCCTCCTTCGCGGCCTGCTTCGCCCGCAGCTTGGCCTGGTATTCGGCGGCCCGCTGCTTGGAGAGCTGCACCTGGTGGGCGGCCTGCCGCTCGCGCTGGTACGCGAAATCAGCTCGGTCGACCTCGACACTGACCTGGTCGGTCAGGCCCTGTTGCTGGGTTTCCCGGTCTTCGCCCAGGTAGAAGCCACCGGCGACGCCCACGGAGAGCAGCGCTACAGCAGCCGTACGGGCGCCCAACCGGCTCCACAGCCGACTCACGAAGTGGTCCCTTCGTCGGGAGCAAGGACGTGGCGCGGCGCAGGTCACAGGTGGGCCGTCAGCCGTGCCACGAGCGCCCCGACCGGTTGCCGGTCGCGCCGACGCACCGACCTTCACCGATGTCGTCCGTGTTGGGACGAACGATCACCAACGATTCCGGTGGTGCATGGACGCTCGTGGGACACGATTGCGCACAGTGAGGCTGATGGGAAACGAACCGGCCCCTTTGTGATCTGCGCCACACTTCAAATGCGGACAAAAGACCGCATAAGGCCCATTAGATCGGGATGTCCTCCAGAAGGTCCGTGACCATCGCGGCGATCGGCGACCGCTCCGAACGGCTGAGGGTGACGTGCGCGAAGAGCGGATGCCCCTTGAGCGCTTCGATGACAGCCGTCACCCCGTCGTGCCGACCAACCCGCAGATTGTCCCGCTGGGCCACGTCGTGGGTGAGCACCACCCGGGAGCCCTGCCCGATCCGGGACAGCACGGTCAACAGCACCCCGCGCTCCAACGACTGGGCCTCGTCCACGATCACAAAGGCGTCGTGCAGGCTGCGCCCCCGAATGTGGGTCAGCGGCAGCACCTCCAGGATGCCCCGCGAGGTGACCTCCTCCAGCACGTTCTCGTGCACCACCGCGCCGAGCGTGTCGAAGACCGCCTGGGCCCACGGCGACATCTTCTCCGACTCCGAGCCCGGCAGGTAGCCCAACTCCTGCCCGCCGACCGCGTACAGCGGACGGAACACGATCACCTTCTTGTGCCGGCGCCGCTCCATCACCGCCTCCAGCCCGGCGCAGAGCGCCAGCGCCGACTTGCCGGTGCCGGCCCGGCCGCCCATCGAGACGATCCCGATCGACTCGTCCAGCAGCAGGTCGAGCGCGATTCGCTGTTCGGCCGAGCGGCCGTGCAGCCCGAACGCCTCCCGGTCGCCCCGGACCAGGCGCACCGACTTGTCCGGCAGCACCCGACCGAGCGCGGAGCCACGCGCCGAGTGCAGCACCAGGCCGGTGTGGCAGGGCAGCCCGGCCGCCTCGTCGAGGTCGAGCGTCTCGCCGGCGTACAACTGGCCAATCTGCTCTTCGCTCAACTCCATCTCCGACATACCGGTCCAGGTCGGGTCGCTGGCCTGACCGTGGCGGTACTCGTCGGCGCGCAGACCCACCGAGGCCGCCTTCACCCGCAGCGGCATGTCCTTGCTGACCAGGGTCACCTCCCGCCCCTCGGCGGCGAGGTTGAGCGCGACGGAGAGGATCCGGGCGTCGTTGCTCTCGGTGCGGAACCCGGGCGGCAGCACGCCGTCGTCGGTGTGGTTGAGCTCCACCCGCAGGGTGCCCCCGACGTCGTTGGCGGGCACCGGGCGGTCAAGTCGGCCGTGCCGGACCCGCAGGTCGTCGAGCATTCGCAGCGACTGCCGGGCGAACCAGCCCAGCTCCGGATGGTGCCGCTTGCCTTCCAACTCGGTGATGACCACCAGAGGTAGCACCACCTCATGCTCCGCGAACCGGTGGAACGCGGCCGGATCGGAGAGCAGCACCGAGGTGTCCAGGACGAAGGCCTGGCCGGCTGGTCGTGGCTCCTTGGGGTCGGCCGGCGCGGCGGCCGCCGAACGGCGGCTCCTGGTGGCGCGGCGGGTCGTGGCAGTCGCGGCCGGGGTCTGGTCGGCACCGGCGATGGTACGGCGAGTCGTCACAGGCCTGCTCCGACGGATGGGCACCCGCCACCCGTGTTCCGCCTCCTCCGGTGCCCGGGGACACGGGGTCGGATGCGGAACCCCGTGCGCGAGGTCGCAGATCCGGGCGGACCGGCTGGCTCGGGAGAACCCCGTGCCATGCCTAGACGCTAGCCCCGCCGGACCTTCCCGGCTAGAGGCCGAACGTGGATCTCCCAAGACGCGCTCGTGAACAGCGCTCCGCCGACGCCCGTACCAGCCGAGCGGCGGGGTCGCGGGCACGGCGGACCCGGCCGGGATGCATGCCCCCTGCGCGCATCCCGGCCGGTGGGGCCACCGTCACCGGTCTGACGTGACCCCGACGGTGCGTGTCCGCCGCGGACGACGCACCGCGCTCGTGGCGCCGGTCGGCGGAGTGTTCCGCCGACCGACCTCAACCGGTACGTCGGACGAGCGTGCCGGTCGGGTGCCGCCCGGTGATCGGGGCGGCCGGTGCGCTGAACGACGAGCCGGTGTACGTGGTGCCGGGGCGGGCGACCGTACCGGCGGAGCGGACCACGCCCGCGGGTGAGACCGACAGGGCCGAGGCGATCGCCGCCTGGGCGTCGCGACGACGCCGGTTCCAGGCGCCCCGGTCACCGTCGAAGTAGCCCTGCCGGTAACCGAAGCGGTAGCCGATGCGGTAGCTGAGCTGCCCGTGCAACCGACCGGCCGCGTAGCTGGTGGCACCGAGCACCAGGACGAGGAACACTGCGAGAAACGGGCTCATCGGGCAGCTCCGGCCCAGCCGGGACGCCAGGTCATCGCTCCTCCGGCTCGATCGTGGTGGGGTCGGCGACGAGCAGCCGGTCCAGGTCGTCGGTGCTGACCTCCTCGACCAGCTCGACGCTGATCCGGCAGCCGTCCAAGACGACCTCGGCCACCGAGGACCGCCGGATCTCGCCGCCGGCGTCGTAGACCCGGACGCTCAGCTCCGGGCAGCCGAGATGGGTACGCCAGGCGTTCCACTCGACCCGGTCACCGACGCTCAGCGACAGGTAGCGGCAGCCTCGGGCGAGGTAGAGGCGCCAGGGCGCGGTCAGCCCGGCGGCGACCCCCTCGGCGATCAGCCCGAAGGCCTGGGCGCGGGTGGCGAGCTCGGTCACCACGACCCCCTGGCACCGGGGGCGTGACGCATGTGAGCACCAGTCGTCTCATGCACGTGACACACCGTAGATTGTCCCATGGGCGTGACAGTATCAGCTTTTCGTCCGCTTACGTTTGCCACTACGTTCATCTATTCTGCCCGCGTGACACCCCTCAACAGTGGCACTGACTCGTTTACCGCAAATCCGAACGCCTCGTCACGTATGCGTGACAGTGGCGAGCCGGGGCGCGCACCCGTTGCCGGCTGGCCGTACCGTCACGGGGTGACCGAGACGGCCAATGCGCGGAAGATCGCCTTCGCCACCTTCGTCCGACGGGCCCTGGACGAGGCACGGGCAACCAGAGCCTGGAGCGGCACCGAGGTGTCCCGGCGCACCGGCGTCTCCCGGCAGACCATCAACCGTTGGGTCCGGGGCGACTGGGCCAGCGACCCTGAGGCCGAGCGGGTGGTCGCCTTCTGCGAGGGCCTCGGGTTGAACCCCGCCGCCGCCTTCGCCGCACTCGGCTGGGACCGCACCGCGGCCGGCCCCCGCGCCGGCCAGGCCGCCCCTCCGATGGACCCCGACGTGGAGGCGCTGCTCCGCCGGCTGGTCGATCCACAGGTGTCGGACGCGGAGAAGTTCCACATCCGGGAAACCATCAGATACCTCGCATACCGCCCAACGCTGCCGGTCGATGTCCGAAAAAGGGGCAATCAGGCAGGCTAGTTCCTCAGATAGCGAAAGAACGCCTGGTCAGGTTCATTCGTTTGCCTCCGGGGTTGGAACGGGCACGCTAGCGTCCCTATTCGTACTGCTTGGGCTCGTCATCGGCGGGGGGACGGGACAAGGCCGAACCCAGCCCTGCGGGACAGAAGGAGGGGTCTGTCCATGACCCTGAAATGGTTGGCAGTCGTGGTCGCGACGGTGTCGGTGACACTGTGGGCGACCGGCAACACGGTGACCTTCGCGGTCGACGGCGGGCAGCTTCCGCTGCTCGTCAACCTCTTTGCGCTCATCACCGCCGGCACCGCGGTCGTCCTGGCCGTCGTCGCCGAGCTGCACGAGCGCCTGAACGATCGAATCAGCGCGCTCACCGAGTTCCTGGTGGCACGGCTCAACGAGATCGAGAACCACACCGGTGATCGCAACACCGGGTTCGTGGAGGGCTACCTGTTGAGCCACGGCCAGGACGCCGCGGTGGTGCCGTTCGGCCGGCGCGGACGAGGAGCCGCCGAACGCTGATCGCCTACCGCTCAACGGGGCCGCTCGACCAGGAATGAGCCTGGATCGCCGGGGTACGCTGACGCGCGTGCCGCCGTTGAATCTAGGCAATCAGCAGCCGAGGACCCCGTTGAACGCCGACCAGGCCTGGCGGACAACCGCCAGCCGGGCGGCCGGGACCGTGCTCTTCTTCGACTTCGACGGCACGCTCGCGCCCGTCGACGACGACCCAACCGCGGTACGCCCGGCTCCCAAGGCGTTGGCCGCGATCGAGGCGCTCGCCTCGGTCGTGCAGCGGGTCGCGATCGTCTCCGCCCGACCCGTCGAGTTCCTTCGGGATCAGCTCGGCGGGCTCGACGGCGTGGACCTCTACGGCCTCTACGGGCTGGAGCACAGCCACTCCGGCGGGGAGACCGTCACCGAACCGGCCGCGCTGCCCTGGGTGCCGACCATGGCGGAGCTGGCCGACCTGGCCCGGGCGGAGCTGCCGCCCGGCACGCTGGTGGAGTACAAGCGGCTCTCGGTCGCGCTGCACTGGCGTACCGCCCCGCAGCTCGGCCCGACGGTGCAGCAGTGGGGGCAGGCGCAGGCCGACCGTCTGGGGTTGCGTTCGCAGGCCGGGCGGATGGTGCTGGAGCTGAAGCCGCCGGTCGACCGGGACAAGGGCATGGTGATCGGCGAGGCGATCAAGGAGGCCTCCGGCGCCTGGTACTTCGGCGACGACGTCTCCGACATCAAGGCCTTCGCCGCGCTGCGCGCCCGCGCCGCCGCCGACCCGGACTTCCTCGGCGTCTGCGTGGCGGTGGCAAACCCGGAGACCGGGCACGAGGTCGCCAACGCCGCGGACCTGACGATCGAGTCGCCGGCCGCCCTGGGCGACTTCCTCACCCGGGCGCTGACCCAGCTGCCCTGATCGAGCGGCGAGCGCGACGCCCGGTCAGACGCCGTAGCGGCGTTGTCGGGTGGCGTACGAGCGCAGGGCCCGCAGGAAGTCGATGTGCCGGAAATCCGGCCAGTTGAGCTCGCAGAAGTAGAACTCCGAGTGCGCGGACTGCCAGAGCATGAAACCGGACAGCCGCTGCTCGCCGCTGGTACGGATGACCAGGTCGGGGTCGGGTTGGCCGCGGGTGTAGAGGTGCTCGGAGATGTGCTCGACGTCCAGCACCTCGGCCAGCTCCTCAAGCGTGCCGCCGGCGGCGGCGTGCTCCAGCAGCAGCGAACGGACCGCGTCGGTGATCTCCCGGCGACCGCCGTAGCCCACCGCGATGTTGACCTCCGCGCCGCCGGTGCGCTCGCGGGTGCGCTCCTCGGCCCCCTTGAGCGCCGCCGCGGTCTGCGCCGGCAGCAGGTCGAGCGCCCCGACGATGCGCAGCCGCCAGGGGTTGCCCTCCTCGGCCAGCTCCACCACCAGATCCTCAATGATCTTGAGGAGCGGGTCCAGCTCGCTGGCCGGACGGCGCAGGTTGTCGGTGGCCAGCAGGTAGAGGGTCACGTGCCCGATACCGGCCTGGTCACACCAGCCGAGGACATGTTTGATCTTCGCCGCGCCGACCCGGTGCCCGTCGTTCGGGTCGACGAAGCCCATCTCCCTCGCCCATCGGCGGTTGCCGTCGCACATCACCCCGACGTGCCGGGGCACCGGCTTACCCGCGAGCTTCGCCGTGAGCCGGCGCTCGTACACGGAGTAGATAAGGTCCCGCAGCGTCATCACCTAGCAGCGTAGCGACCCTTCGGCCAGTTCACTGCCTCGGAGCCCCTTCCCCGCCGCCGAGACCGACGCCGATCATCGCGAGCGTACGAGCGGTGAGGCGTCCGTCACCCAATCCCAGCTCGACCACGTCGTGGAAGACCCGGTCGTCCCGACGGGCGGCACGGACCGCCGCGTCCACCACTCGACGTCGCCGGGCCAGCCAGGCCGCGACTGAGCTGTGCCGCAGGTGCGTGCCGAGGCGGCGGCGCAACCCGTGGGCGTAGCGGCCGGCCGCGCCCTCGGGCGACCGGGCCGCCGCCGACCCGGCGAGCGCACCGGAGAGCAGCGCGTAGAAGATCCCCTCCCCGGTGAACGGATTGATCAGCGACAGCGCGTCCCCGGCCAACAGCGTGCGCTCTCGACCCGGCGTCGGCCGGTGGGTGGACAGCGGCAGGTGATGGGCGCGCAACGCGGTCACGGTCGCCAGGTCGGTGCCGGGCAACAGCGCGGCCAGCCGGTCCAGCAGGTACCCACGGCTCAACGGCTCACCCCGCAGAACCTCCCCGTACCCGACGTTCGCCCGCCCGTCGCCGATCGGAAACGACCAGGCGTACGCCGGCCAGCGCGCCTTCGAGGTGACGATGAGCTGCTCGGACGGGCCGGGCAGCACCGGGGCGTACCCCCGGATGGCCAGCGCCAGGTGCCGGTCGGGGTTCGGCGGATGGCCGAGCGCCCGGCGTACCACCGAGCCGGCCCCGTCCGCGCCGATCACCACCCGGCCGGACACCTGCCCGTCGAGCACCACCCGGTCGGCGCGCGACTCGACCCGGCGCACGGCGTGCCGGCGCAGCTGCGCCCCGGCGGCCACGGCGGCCGCCACCAGCCGCGCGTCGAAGACCTCCCGGGGCACGGTGTACGCGGGTCGGGGCAGCGCCCTCGCCACCGCACCGCCGCCCGGCGCGATCATGCGTAACGCCGGCAGCGGCGCGTATCCCGCCACCGCCTCGGTCACCCCCAGCTCGGCGAGGACGTCAACCGAGTGCGCGGCGATGCCGTCACCGCACGCCTTGTCCCGGGGGAAGTCGGCCCGGTCCAGCAGCAGCACGCTGGCACCGGCCCGGCGCGCCGTCAGCGCGGCAGCCGCCCCGGCCGGCCCCGCCCCCACCACCACCACGTCAAACTCGTCGTCCACCGCGCGCCTCCCTCCAGTCCCGACGCGGCGCGGCCGCTCCCGCCGGGCGACCCGGTCGGCCTCGCGGCCGGCCGCGCCGACGATCTCCGCAGCCGCCCGACGCCGAGCGCTGTGACCGACGCCACCCGCCATCCTGCCCCCTGCCCGCCCGTGAAGGCCGCTCCCGCACTGGACCGACAGGTCTCACCACCTCCCTTTGCTCTGCACCCGCGGATGCGACGGTTACCGTCCGCGACTGTCGCCTATAGGGGTGCAGAGCAAAGGAGGGTGCAGAGCAAAGGGGTGGGTGGGCCGGGGCCGGGGCCGGGGCAGGGGCCGGGCAAGGGCCGCGGTCGGGCGAAGGCCAGGGCGGGCCGCGGCCGGGCGAAGGGCTGGGGCGTCAGCCAGGGGCGCCGGTTCGGGCAGCCGCCGCGGTCAGGGTTGGGGTTCAGGCTGGGCGGCGTCGGGGGCGCGGGCGGCGCGGCGCAGGCCGTAGAGGGTCAACCCGGCCGCCGCGACCAGGGGGGCGCCGTCGCGGACCAGGCCGTCGACCCCCAGCAGCCACCAGCACAGCGGCAGGTCCACGGCGAGTACGGCCACCGTGACGACGACCAGCAGGCCGCGCGCCCAGTGCTTGCCCCGCATCAGGAACGCGGTGCAGAACAGCACCGCGTAGCTGGCCGTGATGCCCGCGCCGAACCAGAACAGCACGGCCGGCACCGCGGTCAGCCGACCATCCAGGATGGAGCCCCCGGCCACCAGGGCCGGCACCAGCATCAGCGGGCTGTAGGTGAAGGCCGCCACCCGGCTCGTCAACAACCAGGCGCTGGCCTGCGGTCGGCGCGGAGGCGTTTCCCGCCAGGAGATACCGTCCCGGTCGATGACGAGGCGTGGACGGTGCCGGACCAGGTGCCCGGCCAACGCCGACGAGCGGTAGAGAAGCCAGACCACCGCCGCACAGAGCGCCGTGAGGAACGCGAAGCCGAGTACACCGGGCAGCGGCGGCACCCCCTGCCGGGGCACGATGAGCCGCCCGACCGCGAAGATCGTGGTGACCGCGAGGATCAGCCCGAACGGGCGGGCCACCGTACGACCGCGGCGCACGTGGCCGATCAGCAGCAGGAAGCCGAACGAGCGCAGCATGGCCCAGCCGGTCCGGACGGCCAGCCCGAAACCCTGCTCCGGGGCGTACCACCAATTGAGCAGCTCGACCACGACGGTGGCCGCCGCCGTCGTCGCCAGCAGGATGGTGAGCACCCGGACGGCGGACGGCCGCCGGACCTGGGTCTCGGCGGCCGTCCTCATGGGATCCGACAATGCCCTCACCGGGCCATTTTCACACCTAGCGCTGCGGCGGCACGGCGTCGAGGCGGGCGCGCAGCGCGTCCAACTCGGCCCAGAGCACACCGGGCAGCTTGTCACCGAACTTCTCGAACCACTCGGTGATCATCGGCAGCTCGTTACGCCACTCGTCCGGGTCGACCTTCAGCGCGATCCGGACGTCCTCCGGGGTCATGTCCAGGCCCTCGACGTCGAGCGCGTCCGGTGCGGGGACCATGCCGACCGGGGTCTCGACCGCGTCGGCCGTGCCCTCGATCCGCTCGACGACCCACTTGAGCACCCGGGAGTTCTCGCCGAAGCCCGGCCAGAGGAACGAACCGTCCGGGTCCTTGCGGAACCAGTTGACGTAGTAGATCTTCGGCAGCTTCGCCGCATCGCCGTCGGCGCCCTTGCCCATCTCGATCCAGTGCCGGAAGTAGTCGCCCGCGTGGTAGCCGATGAACGGCAGCATCGCCATCGGATCCCGACGGACCACACCGACCGCGCCGGACGCGGCGGCCGTCGTCTCCGACGAGAGCGTGGCACCCATGTAGACGCCGTGCACCCAGTCACGGGCCTCGGTCACCAGTGGGATGGTGTCCTTGCGGCGACCACCGAAGAGGATCGCGTCGATCGGCACGCCGTTGGGGTCGAAGTACTCGTCGGCGAGGATCGGGCACTGGGTGATCGGGGTGCAGAACCGGCTGTTGGCGTGCGAGGAGAGACCCTCGCTCTCCGGGGTCCAGTCGTTGCCCTTCCAGTCGATCAGGTGCGCCGGCGGCTCCCCCATGCCCTCCCACCAGATGTCGCCGTCGTCGGTGAGACCCACGTTGGTGAAGATCGAGTTGCCCCGGTCCAGCGTGCGCATGGCGTTGGCGTTGGTCTTCCAGTCGGTGCCGGGCGCGACGCCGAAGAGGCCGTACTCCGGGTTGACCGCGTAGAGCCGGCCGTCCGGGCCGAACCGCATCCAGGCGATGTCGTCACCGATGGTCTCGACCTTCCAGCCCGGGATGGTGGGCTCCACCATGGCCAGGTTGGTCTTGCCGCAGGCCGAGGGGAAGGCGCCGGCGATGTGGTGGACCTTGCCCTCCGGCGAGGTGATCTTGAGGATCAGCATGTGCTCGGCGAGCCAACCCTCGTCCCGCCCCATGACGCTGGCGATCCGCAGCGAGTAGCACTTCTTGCCGAGCAGCGAGTTGCCGCCGTAACCCGAGCCGTACGACCAGATCTCCCGGCTCTCCGGGAAGTGCGAGATGTACTTGGTGTCGTTGCACGGCCAGGCGACATCCTGCTGGCCGGGGGCGAGCGGGGCGCCGATCGAGTGCAGCGCGTGCACGAAGTCCGCGTCGTCGCCCATGGCCTCGAGGACCTTCGCGCCCATCCGGGTCATGATCCGCATCGACGCGACCACGTACGGGCTGTCGGTGATCTCGACACCGAACATCGGGCTCTCGGCCTCGACCGGGCCCATCACGAACGGAATGACGTACATGGTGCGACCGCGCATCGAGCCCCGGTACAAATCCGTCATCGTCCGCTTCATCTCGGCCGGCGCCATCCAGTTGTTGGTGGGGCCGGCGTCCGCCTCGTCGACGGAACAGATGTAGGTGCGCTCCTCGACCCGGGCGACATCGGTCGGGTCGGTGCGCGCGTAGAACGAGTTGGGCTTCTTCTCCGGGTTGAGCCGGATCAATGTGCCGGCCTCAACCAGCTCATCGGTGAGGCGGCGCCACTCCTCGTCGGACCCGTCCACCCAGACGACACGGTCTGGGGTGGTCAGTTCCGCGACCTCACGGACCCAGGCGAGCAGTTTCGGATGGGACGTCGGGGCCTGATCGATACCCCGCACAACAGCCGGAGCAACCATGACACATCTCCTTGTGGTCGACGCTGACCGATCTATGGGATGCACGAGACTCGGCGGCGCGATGCGTCGCCTTCGTGGAAACCTGGGATTGGCCTCAGCGTAAACCGGGCAGCCTTCCGAGTCAGTGGGACAGGTTGTGAAGAACTGCACAAGCTACGGCCTCGCTGCGGCATCACGAGCTGATACCCGCTTTCCCGCGCAGTTTCACGCAAATCTTGTTGTGCACCCCGGCGGACGCTTGTTGCGGTCGGGCCGTGGACCTGCCCCGCCGACCGGTGCGGGGATTCCCGTTCCGCACCGACTCACTCCTCCCAGTTGGCTACGCTCTGTGCAGTGGTTACGTACGCGGCGCTGGCCCCCTCCGGGAGACCACGCCCGCTTGCCGTTGCTACCCCTGTCACTGGCCGGCAGCCGGTAGGCTCCCTCCGTGGCCGCCACGATGACCGGGGAACAACCGGGTCCCCGGCAGACCCGACGGGGTCTCGTCGGCATACTGTTCGACCGCTTCGGTCATCTCCTCCGCGAGCTGAGCAAGTTCGCCACCGTGGGGGGTTTCGCCTTCCTCATCGACTTCGCGCTCTTCAACTACCTGACGAGCAAGCACGGCGTCGAGGAGCTGACCGCGAAGACGATCTCCACCGTGATCGCGGCCTCCGTCGCCTTCCTGGGCAACCGGTTCTGGACCTGGCGGCACCGCCAGCGCAACAACGCCGCCCGCGAGTACGCGCTCTTCTTCTTCTTCAACGCGGTCGGCCTCGGCATCACGGTCGCCTGTCTCGCGCTCAGCCACTACGGGCTCGGGGCCATCTGGCCGACCGTGTTCCAGACGCGCCTGGCGGACAACCTCGCCAGCTACATCGTCGGCACCGGGCTCGCCACGCTGTTCCGATTCTGGTCCTACCGGCGGTTCGTCTTCGTCGAAGCGGGAACCCCGACCCTTCCGCAGGTGAATCCCGAGCCTGACCACAGGGCGTGACCTGCCGCCCATCTCGTTCGGCCGGTGATCGCCGGCCGCACCGACTGCCCTAAGGTGTTTCGCATGCGTCTTGTCCGTCTGCTGCCTGAGCGCTGGCAGAAGTTCATCCACGAGGCGCTCAAGTTCGGCATCGTCGGCGGCATCAACACCGTCATCAATTACGCGGTGTTCAATGCCCTCGCACTGACCGTTTTCGTCAACGGTCAGCTGAAGGCGACCGTGATCGCGACCATCGTCGCCACCATCACGTCGTACCTCATGAATCGGCACTGGACGTACAGCGATCGCCCGAAATCAGCGCTTCGCCGGGAATATCTCCTTTTCTTCCTTTTCAACGGCGCCGGGCTGCTCATTGAGCTGGGTGCCGTGGCTGCCGCCAAGTACGGGCTCGGCCTGCACGGCCTGCTGGCGCTGAATCTGGCCAAGACCGTCGGCGTCATGCTGGCCACGCTCTTCCGGTTCTGGTCATACCGAACCTTCGTCTTCCAACCCGTCGCACCGGTCGAGGACGAGGCCGCGAAGCCCGAGTCCACCTGGCACAGCATTCCGCGCGACGAGTGGGACACCATGGCGGAGATGGACCCGGTCGCCGAGCTGGCGGAATCCGTGTCCGAGCTGGAGGAGGCGGAGTCCACGCAACGCGCCGACCACCCGCCCGCCACACCCACCCAGGGCCGGCCCCCGCGGCTGAGCGTCAGCCCCGCCGCCGACCTGGACGCGGAACTCGCCGCCGAGCTGCACGTCAGCACCCGTCGCGCGCCCCGCCGGTGACGACTCCCGACTCGCGCTCCGGCACGGGGCGACCGGCCGAGCTGTTCTTCGAGGATCTCGTCCCGGGGCTCAGCGTCGACCTCGGCGTGGTCAGCGTGGACGGCGACGAGATGGTCGCGTTCGCCCGGCGCTTCGACCCGCAGTGGTACCACGTCGACCCTGACCTGGCCGCGGCGAGCCGGCACGGTGGCCTGATCGCCAGCGGCTTCTACACGGTCAGCCTGTTCATGCGCGCGTACGTCGACCACCTGCTGTCCCGGGCCGCCGCGGACGCGTCCCCGGGCCTGGAGGAGCTGCGCTGGCTCGCCCCCGTGCGGGCCGGCGACCGGCTCGCGGTCCGGGTCGACGTGATGGGCGCCCGACCGTCGACCGCCCGCCCCGGGCTGGGCACCGTCAGCCTCACCGGCACCATGCTGCGCCTCGGCCCGGACGACCGGCCCGAGCAGGAGGTGCTGCGGACCCGTTTCCGTGGCTGGTTCGCCCTCCGGCCGGTCGCTGCCGACCCGGCCGACGTCGCCCCGACCGACGCTGACCAGCCCGGAGCCAACCGCCCCGACAGCGACCCCGGCGCGGCGGCCCCGCCGACCGTCGCGTCATCAGCTGGCGTCCCGACGCAGGTCAGCGGCCCAGCCGAGCCCCAACGACACAACTGACCCGCCCCCGACATCGCGGCAGGGGCGGGTCAGCAGCGGTGCGGTTCAGCTCGTGGTGTCGCGCAGCCGCTTGCCGTCCTGCATGTCGGCGAGCATGTCGCGCATCTCGTCATCGCCCAGCGAGTGCTTGTCGTGCTGTGCCTCGACCAGTTCGTACAGGGTGGTCTGCACCTTTCCGACGCCCGGCACATCGGCGAGCACCGACTGGCCGCGCTCACCGGCGGACTCGATGGTCAGCGTCCCGCAGCCGAGCAGGCGCTCGATGAAACGCTGGTTCATCGAGTGGTCGTTGACCCGGGCCAGCGGGAGGTCCCGCCGGTCGCGGGAGAAGACGCCCTTCTGGAGCAGGACGCGTTCGTTGGTGAACAGGTAGTGGGTGGTACGCCAGACCAGGAACGGCCACAGGCCGAGCCAGAGCACCGCAACCAGGGCGATCGCCCCGATAACTGCCAGCGCGATCGAACCGCCGCCACTCTCGGGCAGCAGCAGCACGCCGACCACCACCGCGGCGATGGCCAGCACCAGCACCGCGATCGGCCGGATCAACGCCTTCCAGTGCGGGTGCAGGTGCAGCACGACATGCTCGTCCTCGGTGAGCACGTCCTCAGGAAACGCCACGGGAACCTCCAACGCGATTTTCTAGACGCGCAGACCGTAAACCCCCCAAGCCCCACCACAACATCCGCCACGCGGCCCGACTCCGACCTTCGTGATCTTGGACGTGTTCAGCGGAGGTGGAGCACGTCGCCAGCGGCCAGCGTGCGAGCACCGGTCACGGTGGTGATCATCAACTGACCGTCGGGATCCACCCCGGTGGCGGTGCCGGTCAGCGAGCCGCCGTCGGGGAGCAGAACGCGTACCTCGCGGCCGACCGTCGCACAGGCCGCCAGGTAGGCGTCGCGCAGGCCGCTGGCCACCGCGTCCCCGCCCGCCGAACGCCAACGGTCGTACCAGTCGGCGACCGCCCGCAGCAGCGCCCGCAGCAGCGGATCCCGATCCGTGGCCGCCGCGCCGGCCAACTGGAGCGAAGTGGCCGGCAGCCCGGTCGGGTTCACCGGCAGCTCGTCGGCGCGCAGAGTCACGTTGAGCCCGATGCCGAGCACGATCGCCGGCGGTTGATCCGGCGCACGTCCGGGCACCGCCTCGGCCAGCACCCCCGCGCACTTCGCGTCGCCGATCAGCAGGTCGTTGGGCCACTTGAGGGTGGCCTCCAGCTCGGCCAGCCGGGCCACCGCCTCGACCAACGCCACGCCGGCCAGCAACGGCAGCCACCCGTACCCGGTGGGTGTCGCCGGCAGCCAGCCGCGGTCCGGCACAGCCTCGCCGGGCCGCAGCAGCACGCTTGTCGCGATGCCGGCCCGCGCCGGCGACTGCCAGACCCGCCCGCGCCGGCCCCGCCCCGCGGTCTGCCGCTCGGCCACCACGATGAGGCCCTCGGGCTCGTCGGCCCGGGCCGCCTCGGCCACGTCCGCGTTGGTGGAGCCGGTCTCGGCCCGCAGCTCCAGGCGGGCCCACGGCCCGTTCGGCGCGACCAACGCACGGCGCAGCCGGGCCGCCGACAGCGGCGGGCGATCCAGATCGGTGTACGGGGAGCCCGGCATCCCGCCAGCCTACGACGGTGACCGGGGCGGCACTGAGGCGTACTGCACAGCGGCACCCACCTGAACCATCGTTATATTCCGTGGGTGACTACCGAGACCGGGACCAACATCCACAGCACCGCGGGCAAGCTGGCGGACCTGGAGCGCCGGGTCGACGAGGCGGTGCACGCCGGATCGGCGCGCGCCGTCGAGAAGCAGCACGCCCGGGGCAAGAAGACCGCCCGCGAGCGGATCGAGATGCTCCTGGACGAGGGCTCCTTCGTCGAGCTAGACGAGCTGGCCCGGCACCGGTCCACGGCCTTCGGGCTGGAGCGCAACCGCCCGTACGGCGACGGTGTGGTCACCGGCTACGGCACGGTCGACGGCCGGCAGGTGTGCGTCTTCGCGCAGGACTTCACCGTCTTCGGCGGCTCGCTCGGCGAGGTCTTCGGCGAGAAGATCGTCAAGGTGATGGACCTGGCCATGAAGATCGGCTGCCCGGTGGTCGGCATCAACGACTCCGGTGGCGCGCGCATCCAGGAGGGCGTCGTCTCGCTCGGCCTCTACGGCGAGATCTTCTTCCGCAACGTGCGGGCCTCCGGCGTCATCCCGCAGATCTCGCTGGTGATGGGGCCCTGCGCCGGCGGCGCGGTCTACTCCCCGGCGGTCACCGACTTCACCGTGATGGTCGACCAGACCTCGCACATGTTCATCACCGGCCCGGACGTGATCAAGACGGTGACCGGCGAGGACGTCGGCATGGAGGAGCTGGGCGGCGCGCGTACGCACAACTCCCGCAGCGGCAACGCGCACTACCTCGCCAGCGACGAGGACGACGCGATCGACTACGTCAAGGCGCTGCTGTCGTACCTGCCGTCGAACAACCTCGACGAGCCGGTCGTGATCGAGGCCCCCGCTTCGCTTGAGGTCAGCGACGAGGACCGCGAGCTGGACACCCTGATCCCGGACTCCGCCAACCAGCCGTACGACATGCACACGGTGATCGAGCACATCCTCGACGACGGGGAGTTCCTGGAGGTCCAGCCGCTCTACGCGCAGAACATCGTGGTCGGCTACGGCCGGGTCGAGGGGCGGCCGGTCGGTGTGGTCGCCAACCAGCCCATGCACTTCGCCGGCACCCTGGACATCGCCGCCTCCGAGAAGGCCGCCCGGTTCGTGCGAACCTGCGACGCGTTCAACATCCCGGTGCTGACCTTCGTCGACGTGCCCGGCTTCCTGCCCGGCACCGGCCAGGAGTGGGACGGCATCATCCGCCGGGGCGCCAAGCTCATCTACGCGTACGCCGAGGCGACCGTCCCCAAGGTCACCGTGATCACCCGCAAGGCGTACGGCGGGGCGTACGACGTGATGGGCTCCAAGCACCTCGGCGCGGACCTGAACTTCGCCTGGCCGACCGCGCAGATCGCGGTGATGGGCGCGCAGGGCGCGGTGAACATCCTCTACCGCTCCGAGCTGGCCGGCGCCGAAGACCCGGCGGCGGTCCGGGCCGAGAAGATCGCCGAGTACGAGGACACCTTGGCCAACCCGTACGTGGCGGCCGAGCGCGGCTACATCGACTCGGTGATCCCGCCGCACGAGACGCGCACCCAGATCGTCCGGGCGCTGCGCGTCCTCCGCACCAAGCGGGAGACCCTGCCGCCCAAGAAGCACGGCAACATCCCGCTGTAACGCCCGGTCCGGCGTCGCCCTCAGCAGTTCGGGGGTGGGGCGTTGGCGTTCGTGCACAGGCGCGCCACGGCCGCGACGGCGACCTGTTGGAGTTCCGACTCGGTGCCGTCGCGACCGAGGCTGAGCACCGAGACGAGATCGCCGACCTGCACCACCGCAGTGTTGGTCGGGCGCGTCTTGTCGTTGAGCGTCGCGCCGGTGTTCACGTCCCGGGCCTGGGAAACCGTGTGGGTCAGCAGGAGGCCGCCCTGCCCCCCAGAGTCCAGCGGCCGGACCTGCCACCGGTGCACCGCCTCCGCCGTAACGGTCTTCCCGTTCCGCTCGTACGGCCCGCGACTGCGCCACTCGTCGCACGGGTCCACCAGACCCTGGAGGGTCACGAGCGCCAACGTCGCCTCGTCCTGTCTTGGCATCCGGTAGACGTCCTGCATCACGAGGACGTCGGCGTTGCCGGGCTCGGTTCCGGCGGGACGCGCCCGAAGCAGGGTCTGTGAGCGGGACACGCGGGAGAACCGCCACCCCTCCGGCAGCCCCAGGTTCGCCCGGCACTGATCGAGCATCGGGTCGACCCGGACCGGCTCCCCCATGCCCGCCTGGCTGAGCTGCACCTCGATCGGGCGCGTCAGGTCGGCCGGCTGGAGCAGGGCGTCGGTGGCGATCTCGTGCTGGGTCGGCGTGGCGTCGGGCGCGGCCGAGGCGGCCGGTGTGGACGGCGGAGATCCGCCGGTTGCGACGAGCGCAACGGCGGTGCCCCCGGCGAGGGCCAGTACGGCGGTGGCCGCCACGATCCTGCGCTGGCTGCGGCGGCGGGCCCGGGCACGGATCTCCTCCGGGGCGGGCCAGCGCACGTCGTGCAGGTCCCGCCGAACCCGTTCGGCGAAGGTCAGGTCGTTACGCATCAGCGGCCTCCTCCAGGTCAGAGACGGCGAGCAGGCCGGCGAGCGCGGCACGCCCCCGGGAGAGTCGGGCCTTCACCGTGCCCACCGGGGCTTCGGTCTCCCGTGCCACCTCGGCGACCGGCATACCGACCAGGTAGTAGAGGGCGATGGCGACGCGCTGTTCCTCGGGCAGCCGACGCAGAGCGGCGACCACCTCGACGGTGTCGGTGCCCGGGCCGGGAACGCTCTCGGTGGCGCCGTGCCGCAGGTACGCGCGGGCCCGGCTGCGCAGGCTGCGCCACCTGCTGACGGCGATCCGGCTGGCCACCACCCGCACCCAGGCCTCCGGGTCGTCGTAGCCGCTGATCGTGGACCAGCGCTGCCACGCCCGGATGTACGCCTCCTGCACCGCGTCCTGCGCCTCACCCCGGTCGCCGGTGAGCACGTAGACGAACCCGAGCAGCCGTTGCCGACTTCCCTGGTAGAACTCGTCGAACCCATCGACGTCCGGCACCCTCCACCTCCCCGTGTCGGTCGCAGGGAACACGCACCGGACGGGGGCATCGGTTGCCCCGATCAGGCGATCATCTTCTCCAGTTCGGCGAGCGGGAACGCCCCGGCCCCGATCCGCTCCCGGACCGCCCGGCGTACCGCCCGCTGGACGGCGACGTTGGCCGGCGTCGGTACGCCGTGCAACCGGCCGAGCAACGCGATCTCCCCGTTGAGGTGGTCCACCTCGGTCGAACCGGTGCCCCGGGCCAGACTCTGCCAGGTGGAGCCACCGGAGCGGGCCTCGCCGTCGACCGGGCGCTGCCCCACCAGGTCACCCCGTTCGGCCTTCTCCTCCTCCGGCGAGGTGTGCGCGATGCCGGCGGCGGCGAGCGCGGCGACGCCCTCGGCGCGTACCCGCTCGGCCAGCGCGTCCGGGATGTCCCGCCCGAGCAGGGCCTGAAGGCCGTTACCGAGGTTGCTGAGCAGCTTGCCGTACTTCCAGCGCAGCACGTCGGTGCGGACCGGGGCGACGAAGCCGGCGGCGGTCAGGTCGGCGGCGACCGCCCGGTCGGTGTCGTCGGCACCCCCGGGGTACCGCCCGATGTGGAGCATCCCAGGGTGCGGGTACCCGTTGGCGACCACCACGCCCGGGTCCAGGTGGGTGGCCGGCAGCCAGACGCAGACCGGATGCACGTCGGCGAAGAGGCGCAGCGCGGCCCGCTCGTTGGCCACCCCGTTCTGCGCGGTCACCAGCGGCAGACGTTCGCCCGCCGTACCGCCACCGACCACCGGCGCGTCCACCCAGGCGGCCAGCGCGCCGGCCGTGTCCTGCGACTTCACGGTGAGGATCAGGACGGTGTCCGCTGGCAGCGGCTGGTCGCCCGGCCGGTCCACCGCCGTGAGCCGGGCGGTGACCTCACCGTCGGGCTGCCGCAGGGTCAGACCCCGCGCGCGGATCGCGTCCAGGTGAGCACCACGGGCCACCACTGTGACCTCCCGGTCGGCCTGAGCCAGCCGTACGCCGATGGTCCCGCCGACCGCGCCCGCCCCGATGATCACGTATCGCATAACCCCATTCTGCCCGCCCGCGCTGCCCCACCGCCCCCGCGCCGCCCCGCGCCGCCCCCGCGCCGCCCCCGCCGTCGATCATGGAGTTGTGGTGCCTGATTAAGGATAGATTGCGGCTTTCGCGGCCCACCACAACTCCATGATCGACCGGGGAGAGGGGTTGGGGGTTGGGGTTAGGGGTTCGTGGGGAGGAACGGGCCGGCTAGCAGGAGGGCGCCGGCCAGCAGGGCTGCCAGGTTGACCAGGGTGAAGATGCCTACCCAGAACAGCGGCGGGAACGGGGTCAGGCCGGCTAGCTGGTCGGCGTCGGAGGCGGGCATCCGGCCCCGCGAGCGCAGCCGTTGCAGCTCGACCACCGGCCGCACCCCGCCGAGCAGCAGAAACCACACCCCGGTGTACGCGAAAGCGGCCTGGACCTGCGGTGTCGCGTACCACGAGACGGCGAACACCAGCGCGCCGGTGACCAGCAGCGACACCACACCGAAGGCGTTGCGGATCATGACGAGCATGGCCAGCAGCAGCGCCACGGCCACCCAGAGCAGCAGGGTGATCCGGTTGCCGCCGAGCAGCCAGGCCCCGGCCAGCCCGACCAGCGGCGGGGCGACGTATCCGGCGAGCAGGGTGAGGATCATGCCCGGCCCGGTGGGGCGGCCGGCGGAGAGCGTCAGCCCGGACGTGTCCGAGTGCAGCCGGATGCCGCGCAGCTTGCGGCCGGTGAGCAGAGCGACCAGGGCGTGCCCACCCTCGTGCGCGATGGTGATGGCGTTACGGGCGATCCGCCACGGCAGCCGGGTGGAGACCACCACCAGTGCGACGGCCCCGGTGATCAGCACCAGCAGCGGGGGCGGGTCCGGCTGCGCGCCGAACAGGGTGTCCCACAGATCGCTCAACCCGTCGATCGACATCATGGGGCGCGAGCCTACCGCCGGCGTTCCGTGTCACTCCCGAGGCGCCGGCTCGTATCCTGTGAAACTGATCGGGTGGCGAGTGAAGCGGGAGGTGAGCGCGGATGAGTGCGGAACCCCTGGGACACCACGTCGGGCTCTGGACCGAGGCCGACTACTTCGCCCTGGGTGAAACCCCGGACCGGATCGAGCTGCTCGACGGGAGCCTGATCGTGAGCCCTGCCCCGAGCCGACGGCACCAGCGGGTGTCGCGCCGGCTGGCGAACAGCATCGAAGCAGCAGCAGAGCCCCTGGGCCTCCTGGTCTATGACGCGATCAACGTCCGGCTCGGCGTCGACCGCGTCGTCATTCCGGATCTCGTCGTCACCGACGCCGACGACGACGGCACCTATCTCGACTCCGACCGGGTGTCATTCGTCTGCGAGATCGTCTCGCCCGGCAACGCCGCCGCCGACCGCCTGGTCAAGATGCAGCTCTACGCCATTGCGCGAATCCCCTGGTATCTCCTGGTCGAGCAGGACGGGGACGCACACTCGTTGCGGCTGTTCCGGCTCGACGGTGAGCACTACGTGGAGGACCAGGTGGCCAAGCCCGGCGAGACGCTGACCGTCGTCGAGCCGTTCCGCTGGCAGCTCGACCCGGCCACACTGAGCTGACCCGTCCCGCGCCGACCAGCGGACCTCCACGGCCCGTCGATGAAGCTTTTTTCAGTCACCCTTGTGATCTAGGGCACTTACCTCCAAAGATGGACGTCGATAGAGCGACGTCCTTGGAGGCACTCATGGCCCGTACCTCATCATCGCTGCGCCGCGCGCTCGCGGCCGGCCTCACCGTCCTCGCCACCGCGGCGGCGGTCCTGGTCGCGACCGCCGGACCGGCGGCCGCCGCCACCACACCCGGTGTCGACGTTTCCCACTACCAGGGCAGCATCAACTGGACCAGCGTCCGCAACGCGGGCGTCCAGTTCGCCTTCATCAAGGCGACCGAGGGCACCAGCTACAAGGACCCGAACTTCAACGCCAACTACGTCAACGCGTACAACGCCGGGGTGATCCGCGGGGCGTACCACTTCGCCCGCCCGAACATCTCCGCCGGCTCGACCCAGGCCAACTACCTGGCCTCCAACGGCGGCGCCTGGTCCGCGGACAGCCGCACCTTGCCCGCCGCGCTGGACATCGAGGGCAACCCGTACAGCGGCGGCTACTGCTACGGGCTCAGCACGACCGGGATGCGCAACTGGATCCAGGACTTCCTGAACACCTACCGCTCCCGCACCGGCCGGTACGCGGTCATCTACACCACCACCAGCTGGTGGAACCAGTGCACCGGCAGCTGGACCGGGCCGTGGGCGAACCACCCGCTCTGGCTGGCCCGCTGGGCGAGCGCGCCCGGCGCCCTGCCGGCCGGCGCTTCGGTGTGGAGCTTCTGGCAGTACACCAGCACCGGCGCGGTCTCCGGGATCAGCGGCAACGTGGACCGCAACTACTGGAACGGCGACCGGAGCCGCCTGATCGCCCTCGCCAACAACACCTGACCGGGCCGTTGGCGGCAGCGGGATCGATGGTCACCGCACGGTCGACAATCGGTCCGGCTGCCGCCACACCACCGGGTACGGGTCAGGCCCGCCGCCGGCTCAGGGCCGGCACCACAGCATCCTCGCGAGCCAGCGCGCCCCGGCGGGTCATCCGCCAGGCGGCCACGCCACAGCCGGCAACGATCACGACGCCGAGCAGTGCGACGATCACCGAGACCCCCGCGCTGACCAGCAGCAGGATCGCGTCGCCGAGCGCCACGAGCATCCACAGTGCCAGCCGGGGCCGAGGGTCCCTCAGTCGGTAACCCATGTCGTGCCTCCTTCCGTCGTCGAAGGTCAATTACCCCCGACGACGGAAGGTCATGCGAACGAGTTTCAGTCCTTACGGTCGGGCACGAAACCCTTGGCGATCCGGTCGAAGTCCGGCAGCTTGGCCTGCCAGTCCTTCTCCGCGATCTCCCACCGCAGGGCGTAGCCCCGGTTGCTGGCCGTCACGAACCCCCGGTTACGGACGTGGATCCGCTGCCCGTCGCGGGTCTCCAGCCACTCCCAGTCACCGCAGGTCTTCCAGAAGTCGCATTCCACGATGCTGAGGTACTTGTAGTCCCTGACGAGCCTTTTGCGGTTTGGCTCCTGCTCCCGCCAGTCCGCTACCGCGTCCTTCTTCGGGGTGGGGGTCCACTGCACGAGCAGCTTTCCCGGCCCGTTGGACTGGTTGAAGACGACCGTGTTGCCGTTGACCTGGCTACGCACCCACCCGTCGGGGATCGGCAGGGCGAAACCGGTCGGGTCCCGGTGCAGCTTCCAACCCGCCGGCAGCGCGTTCGGGTCGACCGAAGGCGTGGCCGAGGCCGACGGGGTCGGCGCCCCGGAGGTGGGCGGCGGCGCCGCAGCGGAGGTCGGCGCGGGTGCCGAGGTGGCGGCAGCACCGGTCGGGTCGGCCTGCGGGGCCTTGTCGCCGTCGCCGCTGGTCAGCAACGGCACGACCACCGCGAGGCCGATCAGCAGCACGGCAACCAATGCCCCGATCAGGAGGTTACGTCGGGTGTTGTTCGGCTTCGTGCCGTCCGAGGGCGGCACCGCCGCACGGCCGGCCGGACTCACCGGAGGCATCAGCGACGTCGGCGTGGTTGGCTTGCGCTGCTCCGGGGCCACCGGCGGACCGTCCACAACAGTCGGCTCGTCGTCGACGTGAGTCGTACCGTCGCCGCTCGTATCGGGCGCGGCCGTGACCTTCGCGGTGGGCTCAGCCCCGGACGGGCCGGCGTCGGTCGGCGTCGCGCGGTCGATGGCGGCGGTCGGCTCGGCCGGCACCGCCGCGCTCGCGTCGCCGGAAACCACGGCGGTCGGGTCGGCGGCCGCACCGGAGGAGACAACGGCCGTCGGCGTGGCGTCAGCGGCGGCAGCGGGGGTGGTGGCAGCGGGAGTCGCGGCGGCGGCCGGCGGCGGCGACACCGGCCGGTCGACGCTCCCGGCAGGTCGCGGGGCCGGCACCACCGGCAGGCGCGGCTCGCGCGGACCGTTCGGCCCCGGCCGGCGTACGCCATCAAGCAGGGAGATCCCCCGCGACCGCTTGCCCCCGGCGCGGCGCAGCAACCGCTCCGCCACCTCGGCGGTGATCCGCTCGTTCGGGTCCTTGCGCAGCAGCCCGTTCAGGACGGCCTTCAGCGGACCGGCGTTCTTCGGCGGCGGAATCGGCTCGGTGGCCAACGCGGCCAGGGTGCCGATCGCCGACGGCCGCGCGTACGGCGACTTGCCCTCGACCGCCGCGTAGAGCGTCGCGCCCAACGACCACAGGTCGGCCTCCGGACCGGCAGTGCCGTCCCGGGCCCGCTCCGGCGAGATGTACGCGGGTGAGCCGAGCACCATGCCGGTGCGGGTCACGTTGGGGTCGCCGGGGATCGTGGCCAGACCGAAATCGGTCAGCACCACCCGGCCGTCGTCGCCGAGCAACACGTTGCCGGGCTTCACGTCGCGGTGCATGACGCCCGCCTTGTGCGCGGCGCTGAGCGCACCCAGCACGCCCAGGCCGATCTCCACCGTGCGGGCCACCGACACCGGGCCGTCCTCGGCGAGAGTGTCCTGCAACGACTTCGACGCCACGTACTCCATGACGATCCACGGATCGCCGTCGGTGCGCAGCACGTCGAAGATGCGCACCACGTTGGCGTGGTTGAGTCGGGCGATGGCTCGCGCCTCCCGCAGCGAGCGCTCGCGCATCTCGCGGCGCTCCTCATCGGTGAGGCCGGGCGGTGGCACCAACTCCTTGATGGCGACGTCGCGGTGCAGCACCTCGTCGCGCGCCTTCCACACCCGGCCCATGCCGCCCTGGCCGAGCGGCGACAGGAGCCGGTATCGGTCAGCGACAAGTTGGGGAAGCGCGTTCGACATCGGTGAGACGGTACCCGGACCCGCCGACGCTCACACCGCCGGCACGCCACTGTGCGCTCCGGGTAACTTCGCGCCGCGTACCCTGGCGGCATGTCTGCCGAAGAGCCGCTGTTCCGGGTCGTTCGCGGCGTGCCCACCGCCGAGGAACTGGCCGCTCTGGTGGGGGCGATCATCACCCGAACCCGCCCGGCCGCCGCCCCCGCGCCGACCACCACGTCCGCCTGGGCGCGCAGTGGTCGCCCGGCCCCCGCCCGTGGGTGGCGCGCCGCCGGCCTGCCCCGCTGACCCGACCCGCCGTACGGGGGCTGCCAGGGTGGCGTAGAGCCGTTAATCTCACTCAGGGAAACGGTGCCGTTACGGGTAGGGAGGATCCATGATCCCCGAAGAGGACCGGCCAGCACCCTGGCTACGCGGTTACGGCGGCATCGAAGCCGACATCAGCCAGCTCAGAGAGTTCGCCGACCGGCTCGCCGCCGAGGTCGACAGCAACTACGCGCCACACCTGTCGTACATCGCCGAAGACATGTCCGCGAAGCTGCCCAACCCGTGCGACGCCTTTATCGAGTTGGTCACGTTCCTGCACGCCCACCATGAGACGCAGCAGGCCACCGCCGACATGGTGTACGCCGTCCGAGGCGCCACCGGCCACCTCGCCGCCGCCGCCGACCAGGTCGCCACCCACTACGCCGACAGCGACGCCTTCACCGCCGCCCGAGTGGTCGACGTGCAACGAGCCCTCGCCAACCCTCTGAACATGCTGCCCGGCGGCCCCACCTCGATGCTGACCGACCCGACCAGCCCCGACGCCGAAGGACCGGTGGTGCTGCCGTGATCGAACGGGGCAGCGGCCGCACCTCCGGCCTCACCGACTGGCACCTCATGGACGTCCACAGCATGTGGGCCTGCCTGCAAGACCACGACACCGCCAACCACTGGAAACAGGTCGCCGGCTGGCGCAAGGTCTGCGACCTGGCACAAACCCACCTCGGCCGGCTCCAGCAGTACCGACGCGGCCTCGCCGAAGCCTGGCCCCCCGAAACCAGCGCCGCCTCCCGCACGTACCTCGCCGAACTCGACGAACTCATCGACAAGGTCCAGCGCACCCACGACGCCGCCGCCGCGAACTACACCGCACTCTCCGCCGCAACCCAGGCCATCGCCACCACCCGCGCCGCACTCCGCAAAATCCATGAGGAGTACGCGACCAAGTTCCAGCAGAAGCAGGCGTACGAGTCGATCGCCGCCGACCCGAAAGCGGTTATGGGCAACCGGTCCGCGCAGCCGCCGGTTAGTGATGGGGAACTGGAACGGCTGAACGTTCAGGCCCGGTCGATGATGTTCAACCTGAGCGGCGAACTCCAACAAGCCCAAGCAACCCTCCAAAAACCACCCGCAGCACCCAAGATAAATCCCGGAATCGATCAAAGCGATCCAAATGTTTACGGCGGAACTCCCGCCCCCGTAATTCCTCCCGTAATCGCGGTACCGCTTCCAACATCCCCCACGACTCGACCAAGTGCTTCCGCGAGTCAAGGTTTGCCATCGACAAGCCTCGGCGTCGGGCCAGTTCTTGGTGGGACAGGCAACACCATCGCCCCTGGCTCACCACCCTCAATCCCGCCAACTGGAACTACGCCGCCAGTAGTGTCCGGTCCAACACTTGGAGTCGGGGCACCATCCGTACCGCCTGTCATCTCCTCACCTCGTGACGCTTCCGGGGTATCGCGCTTGCCCCGCTCGGCTACTCCGCCAGCCAACACCGCTGGCTCTGCGGGCAATCCTGCGGCGCAACCCCGTCCGATGCCTCCGGGTGGCCTAATCGGCGGGATGCCTGGCATGGGACTCGGCTCACCCCCCGCCGGCGGCGGCGCACCCCTGCGGCGCATCAATCCAGTAGGCGGTCTAATAGGTGGCGGTGGCGCCGGAACAGGGCCCACTGGCGGTGCGGGTTCTCGCCCTGGAAGCGGCCGAGGGTTGAATGCGCTTCAGGGGACTCCTCCCTTTGGCTTCGCCCCTGGAATCGGCCAAAGCCCGAGTGGCGCAGCACCCCCACGGCCCGGCATCCGAATGGATGCGGATGCGGAGAAGCGACCGTGGGACCCCGACAATCCCTGGATAACAGATGAGGGCGTCGCCCCGATTGTTCGCCCACCTCAGGAGGAGGGCCCCATCGACCCGGGCCCAGCCATTGGCATAGACCGTTGATCCTGCGGGCATTGGGAACGCTGCTAACCATCCTCAGCCTCACCTTTGCATTGCTTACATCTCCGGCGCAGGCGCATGTAAATCCCGGGCCGGCGGATGTCGAGCGCATACGCAAAGATCAGTGGCACTTGGAATACCTACACACCGCCGAGGCCCAGAAATTAAGCAAAGGCGACGGTGTAATTGTTGCCGTCCCGGACACTGGCGTCGCACCGCACCCTGACCTTCGCGAGAACCTCACAAGTGGCACCGACCTTACCTTCCCCCAAGACGGCGACGGCAGGCATGACGAAAGTAGCCACGGAACCGGAATGGCTGGGATAATTGCAGCCCATGGGCAGCCCGACAACCTCGGCGCTCTGGGCATCGCCCCTGAGGCAAAAATCTTACCAATTCGAACCAGTCGAACAGATCAAGACGGCAACAGCGACGACCTCGCAACCGGGATCGAGTTCGCCGTTGCCAACGGCGCTTCAGTTATCAGCATTTCCTCTGTTGCAGGGCCGAATAATCGCCTAAAGCGAGCCATTGAGACGGCAGCGCAAGCAAATGTCATCGTGGTTGCAGGAGTAGGCAATAAGCCTAGAGACAAATATGTCAGCTTCCCGGCAGCCTATCCGGGCGTGGTATCTGTAGGCGGCATAGATCGAAACGGGGTTCACGCCAGCTTCTCGGTAACTGGGCCGGAGATTGACGTGGTTGCGCCCGCGGTCGACATCTACAGCACGAGCATCAACGGCAAATACCGCAAAGGCACCGGAACCTCTGACGCGACGGCGATTGTGGCGGGCGCGGCTGCGCTGATCAGGTCCAAGTACCCGTACCTGCCGGCGCGCGAGGTGGCGCATCGACTGACGGCTACCGCGGTCGACAAGGGTCCGCCGGGGCGCGACGACCAGTACGGCTATGGCGTGATCGATCTTGTGGCGGCGCTGACGGCGGACGTACCGCCGCTGGGGTTTGAACCGGTGAGCGCTCCGGCCGGTGCTGGCCCGACCACGACGGCTGATGCTCAGGGTGACCAAGGTGATGGTGCGACTGCGCGCGGCGTGGCCACCCTGGCGGTGATCGTGGCTGTCGGGGTCGGGTGGGCGGTGATTGTGCGGCGACGCCGGCGTGGTGATGATCCGCCGCCACGAATCAGTCGCTGACCGATCGACGGAGCGTTGATCGACTCGGGTTTCATGATGTCGGGGTGTCCGGGACGGCGGGATGCCCCGACATCGCGGAGAGCGAGCCGATGTCGCGCCGGGCGAGGGGCGGTTGGGCGGTGATCCACTCGCGTTTTAGGAAAACGGGGTGTCCGGGGCGGCGGGATACCGCGTTTTCCTGAAAGGCGAGTGGATCAAGGGCGCACCCCCCACCACGCGCACCGGGACCGCCAGGACCACCGGGACCGCCAGGACCCCAGCCGGCGGTCGTGGGTCTTCACCATCGGGCTGGGCGGTAACGTCGGGCGGGTGTCTGAGACTTTGCCGCTCCGCCTCGTGCTCGCCTCGGCGAGCCCTGCCCGTCGTAAGTTGCTCCAGGCTGCCGGCGTTGAGCCGGAAGTGCTGGTCAGTGGGGTGGACGAGTCCTTGGTGGTGACCGAGCGGGCCGAGGAGTTGTGTCTGGAGTTGGCTCGTCTGAAGGCGCAGGCGGTGTTGACCCGGTTGAGCCCGGCGCCAGATCAGCGGACGTTGGTGATCGGCTGCGATTCGGTGCTCGCCTTCGACGGGGAGATTCTCGGTAAGCCGGCGGATGCGGCCGACGCGACCAGGCGGTGGCAGCGGATGCGGGGGCGCAGCGGGGTGCTGCACAGCGGGCACTGCCTGGTCGATCTTGTCGCGGGGCGGCGCGCGGAGGCGGTGGCGTCGACCACGGTCCACTTCGCTGACATCAGTGACGACGAGATCGCCGCGTACGTGGCCACGGGTGAGCCGCTGGCGGTGGCGGGCGCGTTCACGATCGACGGGCTGGGTGGGCCGTTCGTGGAGCGGATCGAGGGTGACCCGGGGACGGTGGTGGGGCTGTCGATGCCGCTGCTGCGTCGGCTCCTCGCCGAGCTGGATCTGCGGATCACCGACCTGTGGACGAAGGTCGCGCCGGGCGGCCAATCCGTGGAGCCGCTGGGTAACGTCCGGTCATGACCACCAAGTCGATCCCGCTCACCAACGAGCTGCACGCCTATCTGGTCGCGCACGGCTCCCCGCCGGACGAGATCATCCGGGACCTGGCCGAGGAGACCCGGTCGGTGCTGCCGGAGCACGCCAGCATGCAGGTGGCCCCGGAGCAGGCCGCGTTCCTGACGTTCCTCACCCGGCTGCTCGACGTACGGCAGGCCGTCGAGGTCGGCACGTTCACCGGGCTGTCGTCGTTGGCGATCGCCCGCGGGTTGCCGGAGGGCGGGCGACTGACCTGTTTCGACATTTCCGAGGAGTTCACCGGTGTGGCCCGGCGCTACTGGGCGCGGGCCGGCGTGCAGGATCTGATCGACCTGCGTATCGGCCCGGCCGCGGACGGGCTGCGGGGGTTGCCGCACGAGCGGTACCTGGACTTCGCGTTCATCGACGCGGACAAGACCGGCTACCCGATCTACTGGGCGGAGCTGGTGCCGCGGATGCGCCCGGGTGGGGTGATCGCCGTCGACAACGTGCTGCGTGGCGGGCGGGTGATCGCCCCGCAGGACGAAGGTGACCGGGCCATCGCCGCGTTCAACGACGAGGTCCTCGCCGACGTACGGGTGGACCCGGTGATGCTGCCGATCGCGGACGGCCTGACCCTCGCCCGGGTTCGCTGAGGAACCTCGAGGAACAGCCGTCGAGCACGCAGACCGGGGTGTCCCCCACCAAGGGGACACCCCGGAAGCTGCTCAGGCCAGCGTCAGCGGACGCTACGCGCGAACTGACGGGCGGCCCAGTAGACGCCCAGCGCAGCGAGGACCGCGGTGATGGTGAGGCCCTGCCAGACCTTGTCGCTGCCCAGGTCACCGGCGAACAGTGACCGGGTGCCGTCGACCGCCCAGGAGAACGGGTTCCAGTTGGCGATGCCCTGCAACCAGCCCGGTGCGAAGGTCAGCGGCAGCAGGATGCCGGAGAGCAGCAGCACCGGCTGCGCCACGGTGTTCATCAGGGGGGCCAGCGCGTCCTCGCTCTTGACCTTGAGCGCGACGCCGTAGGAGACCGCCGAGGTCATGAGGGCGATCAGGGCGAGCATCAGGTACGCCAGCAGCAGGTCCCCGATGAACACCCGCAAATCGAACAGGAGCGCCAGCAGCGTGATGATGACCGCCTGCACGATGAGCGAGACCACGTCGCGCAGTGAGCGGCCGAGCAGCAGGGCGAGTCGGCTGATCGGGGTGACCCGGGAGCGTTCGATGACGCCGGCTCGCAGTTCGGCGATCAGGCCGAAGCCCTGGAACAGGCCACCGAAGATGGCCAGCAGCACCAGCAGACCCGGTACGAAGATCTTGTAAGCGGCGGCCTGGGTGGGCGCGTTCAGGGCGGGCTTGAGCAGCGGCGCGAAGAGCAGCAGGTACATGACCGGCTGGAAGACGCCGACGAAGACCCAGACCGGGTTGCGGAGCAGGAGTTGCGTCTGGCGCTGGAAGATCAGCCACGTGTCACGGGCGAATTTCATGAGAGTGTCGTCTCCGAGGGTCAGGACTCGCGCAGCGAGCGGCCGGTCTTGGTGAGGAAGACGTCGTCCAGGCTGGGTCGGTGCAGCTCGATCGAGCGCAACTCCAGCCCGGCGTTGTCGAGTCGGCGTAGCACCTGCGGAATGGCGGTGGCGCCCTCGTCGACGTAGAGGCGCAGGCCGCCCTCGTCGACCGTCTCGAGCTTGTTGACGTACGGCTCGCCGTCGAGCGCCTTGGCGGCCTGCGGGGTGGCGGTCAGGTCGAGACCGACCAGCACCACGTCGCCGGAGATTTCTCGCTTGAGCGCGGTTGGCGTGCCCTCGGCCACCACCTCGCCGTTGTCCATGATCGCGATCCGGTCGCAGAGCGCGTCGGCCTCGTCCAGGTAGTGGGTGGTGATGAAGACGGTCATCCCGTCCCCGCGTAGCCGTCGGATCTCGTCCCACATGTGGGCGCGGCTCTGCGGGTCGAGGCCGGTGGTGGGCTCGTCCAGGAAGACGATCTTCGGCTCGTGGATGATGCCGAGGGCGATCTCCACCCGGCGGCGCTGGCCACCGGAGTAGGTCTTGCACTTGCGGTCGGCGTACTCGGTGAGCTGGAAGGCATCCAGGGCGCGGGCGGCGCGCCGCTGTGCGTCGCCTTTGCTGATGCCGTACATCCGGGCGTGCAGCACCAACTCTTCCCGGGCGGTGGACTCGTCCCAGGTGCTGCCGCCCTGCGGGACGTAGCCGATGCGTCGGCGCACCTCGGCCGGGTCCTTGCGCAGGTCGGCGCCCGCGATGGTGGCCTCGCCGCCGTCCGGTTCGATCAGCGTGGCGAGCATCCGCAGCGTGGTGGTCTTGCCGGCGCCGTTCGGGCCGAGGAAGCCGAAGATCTCGCCCTTGGCGACCTCAAGGTCGACGCCGCGTACGGCGTCCACCGTCTTCGTCTCTCGACCCGCGCGGGAGCGGAACGACTTCCGCAGCCCCCTGGTCTCGATCATTTCTGCTCCTGGTCGTTCGGGCCGGTCGGGCCGGCCGTCGAGTGGGACGACGCCGGAACGGCGCACTCCCCCGCTGTGCCGTCAGCAGGCTAACGCGATATAGCTTTTTTAGTCAACGTTGATTATTCCGCGTCAGCGCCGGGCGCCTCCACGCCGTCCCTCCACCCTGACCAACCCTGCGCTTCATCGACCTCAGCAGGCAGGTACGACACTCCGGAATCGATGCGCTCCGCAATCTGCTCGCACCAGTTCATCTCCGCCTCCGCTCGCGCCGACCACAGCTCGAACATCCAGCCCACGTGCGTCGGCTTGCGGTTGCGCACCCAGTCCGACCCCAGCGAGGCGCGCATCGAATCGACGCCGGCGCGCAGCAGGTTGGCCCGGTTACGCAGGGCTGCTGCGGCCTCGTCCCGCGGCATGGCCGGCAGGAACGAGAAGGCCGCCACGAACGGGTCGGTGGGCTCACTGAGGTTCCACCAGGAGTTGCGCAGCAACGTCTCGAACTCGTCCTCCCCCTTGACGGTCACCTCGTACGTGGTGCGGGCCGGACGCGCGCCGACCTGCTCGGTCGCGACGGCGCGGAGCAGCCCTTCCTCGGTGAGCTTGCGCAGGGCGTGATAGATCGAGCCGGGTTGCACGTTCGCCCACTTGTCGGCGCTCCAGCTCAGCAGCTCACGGCGCACGTCGTAGCCGTGCACGGGCTGCATCCACCGCACCAGACCGAGAATCATCATCCGAGTTGAAGACACCCAATAAGCGTAATAGCCAAGTTTGACTAAACCGTGGCGGGTGCAGTGCGGCATCCCACACTGAGCGATCGTTAGGGCCGCCGCGGGCGGCCGATACACTCCCCGTCAGTAACCTGCCCGGGAGGAGCCACGAAGGTGCGCAAGGTACTCATCGCCAACCGCGGCGAGATCGCCGTCCGGGTGATCCGCGCGTGCCGCGACGCTGGCCTGGGCAGCGTCGCCGTGTACGCGGACTCCGACCGCGACGCCCTGCACGCCACCCTCGCGGACGAGGCGTACGCGCTCGGCGGGGACAGCGCGACCGAGACCTACCTGCGCATCGACAAGCTGCTCGACGTCGCCGCTCGGGCCGGCGCCGACGCCGTACACCCGGGTTACGGCTTCCTCAGCGAGAACGCCGACTTCGCCCAGGCCGTCAGCGACGCCGGGCTGACCTGGATCGGCCCGACCCCGCAGGCGATCCGCGACCTGGGCGACAAGGTCACCGCCCGGCACATCGCCCAGCGGGCCGGCGCGCCGCTGGTCCCCGGCACCCCGGACCCGGTGGGCAGCCCGGACGAGGTGATGGCGTTCGCCGTCGACCACGGCCTGCCGGTGGCCATCAAGGCCGCTTTCGGTGGCGGTGGGCGCGGCCTCAAGGTCGCCCGCACGATGGAGGAAATTCCCCAGCTGTTCGAGTCGGCCACCCGGGAGGCGGTCGCGGCGTTCGGTCGGGGCGAGTGCTTCGTCGAGCGGTACCTGGACCAGCCCCGGCACGTCGAGGCACAGGTCCTCGCCGACCAGCACGGGAACGTGATCGTGGTGGGCACCCGGGACTGCTCGTTGCAGCGACGCCACCAGAAGCTCGTCGAGGAGGCGCCCGCGCCGTTCCTCACCGACGCCCAGCGCACGCAGATCCACGAGAGCGCCAAGGCGATCTGCCGCGAAGCGGGCTACCACGGCGCCGGCACGGTGGAGTACCTGGTCGGCGTCGACGGCACCATCTCCTTCCTGGAGGTCAACACCCGACTCCAGGTCGAGCACCCGGTCACCGAGGAGACCGCGGGCATCGACCTGGTCCGCGAACAGTTCCGGATCGCCGACGGCGAGAAGCTGCGGATCACCGAGGACCCCACGCCGCGCGGGCACGCGATCGAGTTCCGGATCAACGGCGAGGACCCGGGCCGCAACTTCCTGCCCGCCCCGGGCACGGTCACCGCGCTGCGCCTGCCCAGCGGGCCGGGCGTGCGGGTCGACACCGGCATCTCGGCCGGCGACGTGATCGGCGGCAACTTCGACTCGCTGCTGGCCAAGGTGATCATCACGGGCGAGACGCGGACCGAGGCGCTGGAGCGCGCCCGCCGCGCGCTGGACGAAATGGTCCTCGACGGGATGGCCACCGCGCTGCCGTTCCACCGGCTCGTCGTGCGCGACGAGGCGTTCACCGCCGAGCCGTTCACCGTGCACACGCGGTGGATCGAGACCGAGTTCCACAACACCGTGCCGCCGTTCACCGCCGCCGCCGGCACCGCCGACGCGCCGGCCGAACGCGACACCGTCGTGGTCGAGGTGGGCGGCAAGCGCCTTGAGGTCAGCCTCCCCGCCGGCTTCGGCGGGAGTACGACCACAGCGGCACCCGCCTCCCGCAGGGCGACCCGGCGCAGTGGCGGGGCCAAGGCCGGTGCCCCGGTCGGCGGCGACGCGCTCACCTCGCCGATGCAGGGCACCATCGTCAAGATCGCGGTGGCGGACGGCGACACCGTGGCCGAGGGTGACCTGGTCGTGGTGCTGGAGGCGATGAAGATGGAGCAGCCGTTGCACGCGCACAAGGCGGGCACGGTCAGCGGTCTCAGCGCCGAGGTCGGTGCCGTGATCACCGCCGGCGCACCCATCTGCACCATCGCCTGAGCGGACCGGCGGGCGGCCTGAGCCGCCGGGCGGGCTGTCAGCGCAGGGTTTCGGCGGCGACCGCGCGGACGGCGGTGGTCAGGGAGTTCAGCACATCGGACTCCAGCCGCCAGTGCTGCCAGTACAGCGGGACGTCCAGGTGTCGGCCCGGCGCGAGGTCGACGCAGCGGCCGGCGGCGAGGTCGGCCTGGGCGATCTGTTCCGGCACCAGACTCCAGCCCAGCCCGAGTCGGATCGTCTCGCTGATCGCCGGCACCGACGGCACGTAGTGCACCGGCGGGTCCAGCGGCCGCCCGGCCACCGACCGGATGAAGCGGTGTTGCACCCGGTCCTTCCGGTCGAAGAGCACCAACGGGGTGGTGGCCAGCGCGGCGGCGGTGAGTCCGCCGGCGAAGTGGGACGCCGCGAATTCCGGTGTCGCCAACGCGTGGTAGCGCATGGCTCCGAGCCGCAGCACCCGGCAGCCCTGCACGGCCTCCCGCTGGGCGGTGACCGCCGCCGTCACCGAGCCGTCGCGCAGCAGCGCGGCGGTGTGGTCCTGATCGTCCTGCCGCAGGTCGAACGAGAGCCCGGCCCGCTGCGGCAACCGAGCCAGCGCGACGGGGAACCAGCTGGCCAGTGAGTCGGCGTTGACCACCACGGCGACCCGGGTCCGGCCGCCGCCGCCCAGTGGGCCGCGGGCCTCGGCCAGTGCCTCCCGTTCGAGCAGCGTGAGCTGGCCGGCCAGGCGCAGCAACGGGCGGCCGGCGTCGGTTGCCACGCACGGTCGGGCGCGGCGGACCAGCACCTGACCGACGGTCTCCTCCAGCGCCTTGATCCGTTGACTCACCGCCGACGGGGTGACGTGCAGCAGTCGGGCCGCCGCGTCGAAGCTGCCTTCCGCCACCACCGCCGCGAGCGTACGGAGCTGCGCCGAATCGAGACCATGCATCAGCACAGCTTAAGTTGTATAAGAATCTTTAGCTGGACTGGTGGCTGTCGACCGCCCTAGCGTCCAGTCCGTGCTCACCTCCGCCGTCGCCGGCTTCTCGATCTCCATCGCGCTCATCGTCGCCATCGGCGCGCAGAACGCCTTCGTCCTGCGCCAAGGGCTACGGCGCGAGCACGTCGTACCCGTGGTGCTGACCTGCGCCGCGTCGGACGTGCTGCTGATCATGGCGGGGGTGGCCGGGGTCGGTTCGCTGGTGGCCGACCGACCCGGCCTCCTGGCGGCGATCCGCTGGGGCGGTGCGGCCTTCCTGCTCTGCTACGCGGCGCTCGCCGCCCGTCGCGCCGTACGCCCCGGAGCCCTGCTGCCCACCGATCGGCCACCGGCCACCCTGGGGGCGACCCTGCTCGCCTGCGCCGCCTTCACCTACCTGAACCCCCACGTCTACCTGGACACCGTGCTGCTCCTCGGCGGCGTGGCCCAACAACACCCGCACCGGTGGGTCTTCGGCACGGGCGCCGCCCTCGCGAGTGTGCTCTGGTTCACCGCGCTCGGCGTCGGCGCGCAGCGCCTCGCGCCGCTGCTCTCCCGTGCCGCCGCCTGGCGGGTGCTGGACGCGGTAATCGCCGTGGTGATGGCCGGGCTCGCCGTGGCACTCCTGCTCGGGTGACCGGTTCACCGCCGGCCGAGCTCGCTGCGGCGCTCCTGCCGCGTTGTCCGGTTGCCACGGTCAGTACCGACGTCGCCAGCCGGACCGGGGCCAGCGGCGGTGCGAGTGTTTTCCGCGACCACCGGCGGTGGAACCGACCGCGAGCGGGAATGATTGCCCGGTGCGGTTCCTTCACGGCGCGGTTCCCGCGCACGACCTGACCTATACCGACGTCTTCATGGCGCCGGCCCGCTCCGACCTGGGCTCCCGGCTCGACGTCGACCTGTCCACCGGCGACGGCACCGGCACCACCATTCCGTTGGTCGTGTCGAACATGACAGCGGTCGCCGGACGGCGGATGGCCGAGACGGTCGCCCGCCGGGGAGCCATCGCGGTGATCCCGCAGGACATCCCGATCGAGGTGGTGGCGAACGTCATCGCCTGGGTCAAGCAGCGGCACCTGGTCTACGACACGCCGATCACGCTGGGTCCGACGGACACCGTGGGCGACGCCATCCACCTGCTGCCCAAGCGCTCGCACGGTGCGGTGATCGTGGTCGACGACGCCGGCCGACCGATGGGTGTGGTCACCGAGGCGGACACCACGGGCGTGGACCGGTTCGCCCAGCTGCGTCATGTGATGTCCACCGAGCTGCACACCGTCCCGGCGGACGCGGACCCGCGTACCGGTTTCGACCGGCTCTCGGCCGGCCGTCGCCGACTCGCCCCGGTGGTGGACACCGAGGGCCGGCTGGTCGGGGTGCTGACCCGACAGGGCGCGCTGCGCGCCACCCTCTACACGCCGGCCGTGGACGACCGGGGCCGGCTCCGGATCGCGGCGGCCGTCGGGATCAACGGAGACGTGACCGGCAAGGCCGCGGCGCTGCTGGAGGCGGGGGTGGACACGTTGGTCGTGGACACCGCGCACGGCCACCAGGCCCGAATGATCTCCGCGCTCCAGGCGGTCCGGAAGCTGGACCCGGGGGTGCCGGTGGCGGCCGGCAACGTGGTCACCGCCGACGGCGTACGCGACCTGGTGGAGGCGGGGGCGGACATCATCAAGGTGGGCGTCGGTCCGGGCGCCATGTGCACCACCCGGATGATGACCGGTGTGGGTCGGCCCCAGTTCTCCGCCGTCCTCGACTGCGCGGCCGCCGCCCGCCAACTGGGCCGCCACGTGTGGGCCGACGGCGGGGTGCGACACCCCCGGGACGTGGCGCTCGCGCTCGCCGCCGGCGCGTCGAACGTGATGATCGGCTCCTGGTTCGCCGGCACCTACGAGTCCCCGGGCGACCTGTACACCGACGCGGACGGTCGGCGCTACAAGGAGAGCTTCGGGATGGCCTCGGCTCGGGCGGTCAGCGCCCGAACCGCCGACGACAGCCCGTACGACCGGGCCCGCAAGGCGGTCTTCGAGGAGGGCATCTCCTCGGCCCGGATGCACCTGGACCCGGCCCGCCCCGGCGTCGAGGACCTGATCGACGAGATCATCGCGGGGGTACGCAGCGCCTTCACCTACGCCGGCGCACGGGACCTGACCCAGTTCCACGAGCGGGCAATCGTCGGCGTACAGAGCGCCGCCGGCTTCACCGAAGGAATGCCCCTCCCAACAAGCTGGTAAGGCGGTCCCCCACCCCGCCCCACCTCGCCCCACCTCGTCGATCATGGAGTTGTGGTGCCTCACAAAAGGCGCAGCGATGGGCGAACTGCCCACCACAACTCCATGATCGACGCGCGGGGGTGGGGGTGGAGCGGGGTGGGGCGGGGTGGGGTGGGGCGGGGCGGTTAGGGCGCCAGGCGGCGCAGGACTGCGCGGGCTGCTTCGCGGGGGTTGTCGCCTACGCGGTCGGGGAGCGCGTTGGCCAGCCAGAGGGTGGCGAAGCCGTGGGCGATCGACCACGCTGCCAGCGCGTCCCGGTCGGTGTCGGCGGGTGCGCCGCCGGTGGGTAGCGTCGCCACACCGGAGCGGAGTGCGGCAGCGGCCCGGCCCTGGGCGGCGATCAGCTCGGCGTCGTCGGCCCGGTGCAGCTCCGGCCGGAACATCACCTCGAAGTACGCGCGGCGCGTGACGGCGAAGTCGACGTAGGCGACGCCCGCCTCCAACAGGTCGTCACCCGCTGCGGTCAACGCCTGGGCCAGCAGGTCGAACCCCTGGGCGGCGAGCGCGGTGAGCAGCCCCGCCTTGTCGCCGAAGTGGTGTGCGGGCGCGGCATGCGAAACGCCGGCCCGGCGGGCCAGGTCGCGCAGGCTCAGCGCGCCGGGCCCGACCTCCTCGACGGCCTCCAGCGCCGCGGTGAGCAGAGCGCGGCGCAGGTCGCCGTGGTGATAGGCGCGCGTGTCGGTCATGCCCGAACTCTATCTTGTCATTGACAAGATGCCACCCCGCAGGGCAATCTTGTCACTGACAAGTTCCCCCGAGGAGGATTCCGATGGCACCCCTGATCGCCCTGATCGTCGGCACCGCGCTGGCCCGACTCACCGGCCTGGCCGGCATCTCCGCACTGGACGGTTGGATTCCCGCGCTGCGCGTCGGGCTGGCCATGATGTTCACCCTGACCGCCGTCGCGCACTTCGTCGGCCAGCGCCGCACCGACCTGATCGCGATGGTCCCGCCCCGACTGCCCCGGCCGGACCTGCTCGTCACCCTCACCGGCGTGCTGGAACTGGTCGGCGCGATCGGCCTGCTGGTGCCGGCGACCGCACGGATCGCGGCAGCCGGGCTCGGCCTGCTCATGCTCGCGCTGTTCCCGGCCAACGTGTCGGCCGCCCGCCGCAAGCTGACCCTCGCCGGCCGCCCGGTCACCCCGCTCGCGCAACGCACCGCCCTACAGGTCGTGTTCGTGGCCGCCGCCACCGCAATTTCGTTTGGTGCCTGACTATCAGGGGGCTAACCTACCTGTCGTGGAACTCGTGACCCTTCAGGACGTGCCGCTCGGTCGACTCCTGGTGGTGGCCGGACACCTCGTCGGGCAGCGGTGGAACCGCTACCTCGCCGAGGAGCACGGCCTCACCCAGGCCGGCATGATCACCCTGATGACGCTCGCCCGACACGGCGAGTTGCCCCACCGGGAGGTCGCCGAGAAGGGGTTCGTCCGCCCGGCGACGCTGACCGGCATCGTCGACACGCTCGAGCGCGATGGTCTGGTCGAGCGGCAGCGCGACAACAGCGACCGGCGCAGCATCCGACTCGCCATCACACCCGCCGGGCGGGAGCGGGTGGCGGCGCTCGACGCACTCATGCACTCCGGACGGCCCCTCACCTCGGTCGACGCCGACCCGGCGAAGGCCAAGGTGATCCGAGAGTTCCTACTTGAGGTCATCGGCAGCGGAGACGACCCGCGGATGGCCGGACGCCCCACCGAAACGAAGGACCCGGCGTGCTGATCCGACTCCTGCGCGGGCAACTGCGCACCTATCAGAGACCGTTGCTGGCGGTGGTGCTGCTCCAGTTCGTGGGCACCATGGCCTCGCTCTACCTACCCAGCCTCAACGCCGACATCATCGACCAGGGCGTGGCCCGGGGCGACACCGACTACATCGTGCGCACCGGCGGTTGGATGCTGCTGGTCAGCCTGATCCAGATCGTCTGTTCGATCGCCGCCGTCTACCTGGGCGCCCGGGTTGCGATGGGCTTCGGCCGAGACGTACGCGCCGAGCTGTTCGGGCACGTCAACCGCTTCTCGGCCCGCGAGGTGGCCCGGTTCGGGGCGCCGTCGCTGATCACCCGCAACACCAACGACGTGCAGCAGGTGCAGATGCTCGTGCTGATGAGCTGCACGATGCTGGTCGCCGCACCGATCATGAGCGTCGGCGGCGTGGTCATGGCGCTGCGCGAGGACGTCGGGCTCTCCTGGCTGATGCTGGTCAGCGTGCCGGTGCTGGCCATCGCGCTCGGCGCGATCATCCGTCGGATGGTGCCGGGCTTCCGGTTGATGCAGACCCGCATCGACACGGTCAACCGGGTGCTGCGGGAGCAGATCACCGGCATCCGGGTGGTCCGCGCGTTCGTCCGCGAGCCGTACGAGACGGACCGGTTCGCCGTCGCCAACGCCGACCTGACCGCCACCGCGCTGCGTACCGGACGGTTGTTGGCGTTGATCTTCCCGGTGGTCATGCTGGTGCTGAACGTCTCCAGCGTGGCGGTGCTCTGGTTCGGCGCGCAGCGGGTGGACGCCAACGCGATCCAGATCGGCGCGCTGACCGCCTTCCTGCAGTACCTGATGCAGATCCTGATGGCGGTCATGATGGCCACCTTCATGCTGATGATGGTGCCCCGGGCCTCGGTCTGCGCCGAGCGGATCGTCGAGGTGCTGGACACCGACTCCTCGGTGGTCCCGGCCAGCGCGCCGGTCACCGAGCTGCCCACCCGAGCCGAGCTGGAGCTGCGCGGGGTGCGCTTCCAGTACCCGGGCGCGGTGGAGCCGGTGCTGCGCGACATCTCCTTCCGGGCGGCACCGGGCACCACCACGGCGATCATCGGCAGCACCGGCGCGGGCAAGACGACCCTGCTGTCGCTGATTCCCCGACTGGTCGACGTCACCGCCGGCGCGGTGCTGGTCGACGGGGTGGACGTACGCGAGTTGGCGCCGGACGAGCTGTGGCGGCGCATCGGCCTGGTGCCACAGCGGCCGTACCTGTTCACCGGGACGGTCGCCAGCAACCTTCGCTACGGCAACCCGGACGCCACCGACGAGGAGTTGTGGACGGCGCTGGAGATCGCCCAGGCCCGGGACTTCGTGGCCCAGATGCCCGGTGGGCTGGACGCCCCGATCGCGCAGGGCGGCACCACCGTCTCCGGTGGGCAGCGGCAGCGCCTGGCCATCGCCCGGGCCCTGGTCCGGCAGCCGGAGATCTACCTCTTCGACGACTCGTTCTCCGCGCTCGACCTGGGCACCGACGCCCGTCTGCGAGCGGCACTGCGGCCGGTCACCGCACAGTCGGCGGTCGTGATCGTGGCCCAACGGGTCTCCACGATCATCGATGCCGATCAGATCATCGTTCTTGAGGACGGAGGGGTCGTCGGAGTGGGACGACACGCCGAGTTGTTGGACACCTGCCCGACGTACGCCGAGATCGTGGCCTCGCAGCAGACGACGGAGGTGCCGGCATGAGCGAGCGTGACGAGCCGCGCGCCGCGGCCGTACCCAGTCAGAAGCCGGCCGCCGACCCGCGGACGCCGGGAGGCGACGCGCAGCAGGCCGGCGGCGGAGCCGCGCAGCAGGCCGGCGGCGACGCGCGGACGCCGAAACGGCTGCCACCCGGCCGGCAGGGTGGTGGCCCGCCGTGGATGGGTGCCGGGATGCCCGCCGAGAAGTCGATGAACTTCGGCCCGTCGGCCCGCCGGTTGCTCGGCCGGCTGCGCTCGCACCGACTGCACCTGGCCGCGATCATCACGCTGGCCGTGGTGAGCGTCGGGTTCAGCGTGGCCGGGCCGAAGATCCTCGGCCACGCCACCGATCTGATCTTCAGCGGGGTGATCGGCCGGCAACTGCCCGCCGGCACCACCGCCGAGCAGGCCGTCGCGGCGGCCCGGGCCAGCGGCAACGACAGCTTCGCCGACATGCTGGCCCGGATGGACGTGCTGCCCGGGGTGGGCATCGACTTCAGCGCCCTGAGTCGGGTGCTGCTGCTGGCACTCGGGCTCTACCTGGCGGCGAGCGTGCTGTCCTGGTGGCAGGGCTGGCTGCTCAACGGGGTGGTTCAGCGCACCGTGCTGCGGCTGCGCGCCGAGGTGGAGGAGAAGCTCAACCGGCTGCCGCTGCCCTACTTCGACCGGCAGCCGCGCGGCGAGTTGCTCAGCCGGGTCACCAACGACATCGACAACATCTCCACCAGCCTCCAGCAGACCCTCAGCCAGCTGCTCACCTCACTGCTGACCGTCATCGGCGTGCTGTCCGTGATGTTCTGGATCTCGCCGGTGCTGGCCCTGGTGGCCCTGGTCGCGGTGCCGCTGTCGGTGCTGGTCACCCAGCGCATCGCCAAGCGCTCGCAGAAGCAGTTCATCGCCCAGTGGACGCACACCGGGGAGCTGAACGCTCAGATCGAGGAGGCGTACACCGGTCACGAGCTGGTGAAGGTCTTCGGTCGGCAGCGTGAGGTCGAGGCCGCGTTCCACGCGAAGAACGAGGAGCTGTTCCGGGCCAGCTTCGGGGCGCAGTTCATCTCCGGGATCATCATGCCGTCGATGATGTTCATCGGAAACCTCAGCTACGTGGCGATCGCCGTGGTCGGCGGGCTACGGGTCGCCTCCGGCACGATGAGCCTCGGCGATGTGCAGGCGTTCATCCAGTACTCCCGCCAGTTCACCCAGCCGCTCACCCAACTCGCCTCGATGGCCAACCTGCTCCAGTCCGGGGTGGCGTCGGCCGAACGGGTCTTCGCCGTGCTCGACGCGGACGAGCAGACCCCCGACCCGGTCGAGCCGGCCCGGGTCAGCGACCCGCACGGTCGGGTCGAGTTCGAGCACGTCTCGTTCCGCTACGAGCCGGACAAGCCGCTGATCGACGATCTGTCGCTGGTCGCCGAGCCCGGGCACACCGTGGCCATCGTCGGCCCGACCGGTGCCGGCAAGACCACGCTGGTCAACCTGGTGATGCGGTTCTATGAACTGGACGCCGGCCGGATCACCCTCGACGGGGTGGACATCACGACGATGCGCCGCGACGACCTGCGCGGCCGCATCGGCATGGTGCTCCAGGACACCTGGCTGTTCGGCGGCACCATCCGGGACAACATCGCCTACGGGCGGCCGGACGCGACCGAGGAGGAGATCCTCGCCGCGGCGCGGGCCACCTTCGTGGACCGGTTCGTACGTAGCCTGCCCGACGGTTACGACACGGTCATCGACGAGGAGGGCAGCAACGTCAGCGCCGGCGAGAAGCAGCTCATCACGATCGCGCGGGCGTTCCTCGCCGAGCCGTCGCTGCTGATCCTCGACGAGGCCACCAGTTCGGTGGACACCCGCACCGAGGTGCTGCTGCAACGGGCGATGGCCGCGCTGCGCTCGGACCGGACCAGCTTCGTCATCGCGCACCGGCTCTCCACCATCCGCGACGCCGACCTGATCCTCATGATGGAGAACGGTCGGATCGTCGAGCAGGGCACCCACGAGCAGTTGCTCGCCGCCCAGGGCGCGTACCACCGGCTCTACCGCTCACAGTTCACCGGAGCGGTGGTCGACGAGGAGCCGCTCGCCCAACCGGCGTCGGTCTAGAGCATGGGGCAGCGCCCTGGGCCGGCGGGCCGGTCAGTCCGCCGGCAGCAGGTCGGCCGCTCGGGCGGCGACCTGCCCGACGATCAGGGCGAGCGCGGCGTCGGCGGGCATCGGGGCCAGGGCGCGGCCGTCGCGCAGCCGCAGCGCGAGGCGGTCGTCGGCCGCCTCCCGGGCACCCACCACCCCGAGGTACGGGACGCGGCGGCGGGCCGCGTCCCGGACCCGGGCGCCCAGCGACCCGGCGACGTCGACCTCGACCCGCAGGCCGGCGTCACCCGCCCGTCGGGCCAGGTCGGCCGCCACGTCGACCTGGCCGTCGTCGACCGGCAGCAGCACCAACTGGACGGGCGCGTACCAGGCCGGGAACGCCCCCTCGTGCACCTCGATGAGGTACGCGAACAGCCGCTCCATGCTGCCGACCAGGCTGCGGTGCAGCATGACCGGCCGACGCCGACTGCCGTCCGAGTCGGTGTACGACAGGTCGAACCGCTCCGGCTTGTCGAAGTCCACCTGGATGGTGGAGATGGTCGACTCCCGGCCGGCGGCGTCGACGATCTGAATGTCGATCTTCGGACCGTAGAAGGCGGCCTCCCCCGCCGCCTCGACGTACTCCACCCCGGCCAGCGCCTCCCGGAGCAACTCCTCGGCGCGGGCCCACTGCGCGTCGTCGCCGACGTACTTCTCGCCCGGCCCGCGCAGCGACAGCCGGAACCCGGCCGCTCGGACGCCGAGGGCGGCGTGCGCGGCACGGATCAGCCCGAGGATCTCGACGACCTCGGCGCCGACCTGCTCGGGGGCGCAGAAGGTGTGCGCGTCGTTGAGCGAGATGGCGCGCACCCGGGACAGCCCGCCGAGCACCCCGGAGCGCTCCGAGCGGTACATCCCTCCCAGTTCCGCGATCCGCAACGGCAACTCCCGGTAGGAACGACCGCGCGCCCGGAAGACCAGGGCGTGGTGCGGGCAGAGCGCCGGCCGGAGCACGAACTCGTCGTCGGCGCTGAGCCGCATCGGCGGGAACATGTCGTCGGCGAAGTAGCCGAGATGGCCGGAGAGTTCGAAGAGTTCCCGCTTGCCCAGCGGCGGCGAGTAGACGTGCTGGTGGCCGGAGCGGCGCTCCAACTCCCGGACGTACTCCTCGACGGCGTGCCGGGCGGCGGCGCCGGCCGGCAGCCAGATCGGCAGGCCGGCACCGGCCAGCGGGTCGGAGACGAAGAGGTCCAGCTCGCGGCCGAGCCTACGGTGGTCGATCATGTCGGGCTCCTGGATCGGGTACGACCCGGAGGCGACCTGAGCTCCGTTCGGCGCGCTGCCCTCGGGGGCGGATCGCCCCGGGGCCTGGTCGACGGTGGTTACGTCAGAGCGGCGCGCCGGGGATACCCGGCGTCGTGGTGTTTGCTACCGCGCTGCGCATCTGCCGACCGTACCCGCGCGAGGATCGGGGACGCACCCGAAATTACGACGCAGGGGTGGGCCGCCGGCGCGGGACCCGCCGGCGGCCCGGGCGGCCGAATCGTCAGGAACGGGGGACCCGACGGGCGAGGCCGCGCCGACAACGGTACGCCGACGAACGCCGTTCTGCCGCCCGCCCGGGACCGCTGGACCGGCCCGCGAACCCGTCACCCGGCAGCGACCAGCCTCGTTGTACCTGGGTGGCCCAGTCGTGTCGACGGTCACGACGGGCCAGGGCCGTCCACCGTGACGCCGGACACGACGTCAGGCTCAAGACACCCAATCGGCCGCATCCGGCGAGGTGGCAGGCGTGCCCGAACTTCTGACTGACGTCGCGTCGCCGACGTGGGCGTACCTGGTGCTGCTCGCTCTGCTGATCGCGGACGCCTTCGTGCCGGTTATTCCCACCCAGATCGTCATGATCACCAGCGGTGCACTCACTGTCTACGGCGGGCTGAACCTGCCGATCACCATCGCCGTCGGCGCGCTCGGCGTATTCGCCGGCGACCTGGCCTGCTACCTGCTCGGGCGGAGCGCACCGGACCGCCGGCCACCCCGGCACGCCGAGCTGAGCCGGGCCCGCCGGGTGGCCAGCCGGGTCACCCAGGGGCTGCGACAACCCGGGCCGCTGGTCATCCTGCTCTGCCGGTTCGTGCCCGGCGGCCGGATGGCGGCCTGCTTCTCGGCCGGGCGCAGCCGCTACCCGTACCGCCTGTTCATGCTCTACGAGGCGGTCGCCGCGCTGGGTTGGGCCACCTACGGCGCCCTGGTCGGGCATCTGGGCGGCACCGCACTGACCGAGTCGGCGTGGCGGCTGGCCATCATCGCCACCGCCGCGGCAGCGGGCTTCGCCGCGGCCGGATGGGCCATGACCCTGGTCAACGCCCGCCACGCCCGCGCCGCCGCCGCGGTCGCCGCAGTCGATGTCCCCATCGACTGAGTGTCGTTGATGCCCCCAGGGCCTCTAGGGGTGGTCCCGGGGGGTAATTTCGGTGGCTGTCCCGGATTCGGCTGGGGTGTCCGCGGCGACAGGCTGAGGTATGCCTGCAACTCGGAACACCGGCCTGCTGGCCCTCGGCGGGATCGCCCTGGCGGCGCTGCTCACCGTCATCGGCCACCTCGAAGTCAACGATGACCTCAACCCGTGGGCGTTGACCATCAGCGACTTCGCGGTCTCCGACCGGGGCGGCGTCATCGACATCGCCATGGTGGTGCTGGCGTTCGCCACCGTGGCGCTGCTCTACGGGCTGCGTCGCGGCGCGCCGGCACGGCCCGGCCGGGCAGCCGAACTGCTGCTCGGCGCGTGGGTGACCGGGCTGCTGCTGGCCGCGGTGGTGCCGACGAACGAACCGGGCACCGCCATGACCACGGCGGCCTACGTGCACCGGTACGCCTCGGTGGTCGCCTTTCTGGCACTGCCGGTGGCCGGTTGGCTGCTCGCCCGTCGGTCCGAGTTGGCGCCGGTCGCCCGCACGCTACGCACCCTCGTTCTGCTGAGTCTGACCCTGGCGGGGGCGATGATCTGGTCCGCCTACCCCGGCGACCGTCTGCTGATCGGCCTGGCCGAGCGGCTGCTCATCGTCTCCGAGGTGGCGGTGCTGGCAACCATCGCGCTGACCCAGGCCCGCGCGGCCGTCGATCATGGAGTTGTGGTGCCTCATAAAAGGGGCATCGCGGCATGAACCGCCCACCACAACTCCATGATCGACGCTGGAGATCGACAACGCCACCAAGCAGATGACCGTGCTCCAGCTTCCCGCGCGGGGTCCGGGGGCCGCAGCGAGAACGGGTGCGCTACTCCAGCTCGTGCAGCATGAGCTGGCGGGCCGCTTCGGTGATCGAGCCAGACAACGACGGGTAGATGGTGATGGTCTGGGCCAGCTCGTTGACGGTGAGGTTGTTCTCCACCGCCATGGTGATGGGCAGGATCAGCTCGCTGGCCTTCGGCGCGACCACCACACCGCCGATCACCTGACCGCTGGCCGGCCGGCAGAACAGCTTCACGAAACCGTCGGAGAGGTCGTCCATCTTGGCTCGGGCGTTGCCGGACAGCGGCAACATCACCTGTCGGGCCGGCACCTTGCCCGCGTCCACCTCGTCCTGCGAGACACCCACGGTGGCCAGCTCCGGATCGGTGAAGACGTTCGCCGCGACGGTACGCAGCCGCAGCGGGCGGACCGCCTCGCCGAGCGCGTGCCACATGGCGATCCGGCCCTGCATCGCGGCGACGCTGGCCAGCAGCAGCACGCCGGTGCAGTCGCCGGCGGCGTAGATGCCGGGCACGTTGGTCCGGGACGCCCGATCGACAGTGATATAGCCGCCCCGGCCCAGCTCGACCCCGTACTCGGTCAGGCCCAGGTTGGCCGTGTTCGGGATCGAACCGACGGTGATCAGCGCGTGCGAGCCGGTCACCTTGCGGCCGTCGGAAAGCTCCACCTCGACGCCGTCGGCGGTACGCCGGACCGCGTCGGCCCGGGAGTTGTTGAGGATCTCCATGCCCCGGTTGCGGAACACCCGCTCGATGGCGGAGGCGGCGTCGGCGTCCTCGTGTGGCATCACCCGGTCCCGGCTGGAGACCAGGGTGACCTCGACCCCCATCGCCAGGTACGCGCTGGCGAACTCCGCACCGGTCACGCCGGACCCGACCACGATCAGGTGCTCGGGCAGCTCCGGCAGGTCGTACACCTGGCGCCAGGTCAGGATGCGTTCACCGTCGGGTACGGCGGTGGGCAGTTGGCGGGGTGTCGAGCCGGTGGCCACCAGCACGGTGGACGCGTCGATCGAGTACTCCTCGCCGCCGTCGGCGGGGGTGACGACGACCCGGTGGGTGTGCCCGAGGGAGTCCTCGCCGAGCCGGGCGGTGCCGGCCACGAAGGTGACCCCCGCCTTCAGCAGCTTGGCGTGGATGTCCGCGGACTGCGCCAGGGCGAGCCGCTTCACCCGCTCGTGCACCGCCCGCGCGTCCACGGTGACCGCCTCCAGGCCGTCCGAGTGCACCCCGAACTCCTCGGTGTCGCGGTAGCCGGTGACCACCCCCGAGCTGGCGATGAAGGTCTTCGACGGTACGCAGTCGGAGAGCACGCAGGCACCACCGGCGCCGTCGGCCTCCACCACTGTGACATCGGCGTCCAGCTGGGCGGCGACCAGTGCCGCCTCGTACCCGGCCGGCCCCCCGCCGATGATCACGATCCGGCTCACAGCATTCGCCCTTCGTCCATGCTCACAGTGACTTTCTTCTCCCGAGCGCGTTCGACACGCACTGTCGTATTCTCCCCCACCCGTCAGCCGGGCTATCGTCATCGCCGTGCGTCATCACGCCGCCTACGGCTCAAATCTCGACCCCGCCCGGATGCGTGCCTACTGTCCGCATTCGCCGATGGTGGGTACCGGCTGGCTGGAGGGCTGGCGGCTGACCTTCGCCGGGGCGGACGTGATCGGCTGGGAGGGTGCGGTGAGCACCCTGGTCGAGTCCCCCGGTGACCGGGTCTTCGTAGCGCTCTACGACATCCACCCGTACGACGCGGGCCAGCTCGACGAGATCGAGGGGGTGACCGCCGGCACGTACCGCAAGCTGCACGTCCGGGTCTCCACCCTCGACGGCGACGTGACCGCGTGGATCTACGTCTTCAACGGGTACGAGGGTGGTCTGCCGACCTCGTGGTACCTGTCGGAGATCGCGAACGCCGCCGAGAAGGCGGGCGCCCCGGACGACTACGTCACCGAGCTGCGGTCCCGCCCCACCGGCACCGCATCGGCGTAGCAGCGCGTATCGCACCCCGCCAGTCTGCTACCGCCGTCGACCGGAGGCCCGGTCGGGCCCGTCCAGGGTCGTCAATCACACACGGGCCGCCGGGACGGAGAGTTCGTACATGTCGGTCCACCGGGTCTCCCGCAGGCCCACCGACCGGTAGAGCGATAGCGGGGCGGTCGGGTTGGTGAGGTCGACGCCCAGGCCGGCCGCCCGCCGGCCCTTCTCGGCGTAGCGGGCGAACGCGCGGCGCAGCAGCGCCGCACCCACCCCCCTGCGTCGGTAGCCGGACAACACGGACAGGCTCTTCACCCAGCCCGACTGCTGGTCGAGCGCCTGATCCGAGGACTGCAACGCGCCGACCGGCACCCCGTCGACCTCGGCGACGAACCACTCGTCCCAGGCGGTCAGGTCGCCGAGCCGGGCCCGCCACCGCTCGTACGGCAGCGGCTCGTGGTCCGGGGTGTCGCCGAAGGCGGCCTCGTAGATCCGGTGGAACTGCACGAGGTCGGTCTCGTCGTCTGGGCGGATTGGTCGCACCGTCACGGCCGGCGCCCCGGCCAGCTCGTCCGCCAGGTCGTCCAGCGGCCGGCTCATCCGGACGTACCGCTTCACCAGGGTGAATCCGCGTGCGCGCAGGGCGCGTTCCCAGTCACGTTCCGGGGCGAACACGGCGCACCGGACGGTGAGCGAGGGCAGGCCCCGCTCGGCGGCGCGCTCGGCGACCCGGTCCAGTTGACGGGCCAGCAACGGCGCGCGGACGGCGGCGCCCCGTACCGGATCGACGTAGACCTCCACGAACTCCCGGCCCACCCCGGTCGGGTTGTCCACCGTCGCCCAGCCGACCACGGTATCGTCCGGGTCGATCGCCAGCCAGGAGTCCTGGGTCGGGTCGAAGTGGGGGGCGGTCAGCGACGCCGCGACATCCTCGGCGTCGAAGTCGGGATGGCCGATGGCGAAGGTGTCGGCGGCGTGCACCACCGCGAGGATCGCCGGTACGTCGTCGAGGGTGGGCCGGCGCGTTGTCCAACCAGCGGGAAGGGTCACGGCAGGACATCCTGACAGCCGATCTGCCCGGACGCCGCCCATTTTCCGGCCGACGGGCGGCTCCGGTGTCGGCGGGCGGCTCAGGCCAGGTCGGCTCGGGTGCGGTGCAGCAACTCCACCAACTCCGCGCCGACGGCGGGACCGAGGGCCGCGAACGCCGGCGCGGCCAGCCGGTTGGTCACCGCCTCGGCCCAGAGTCGGCGGCGTACCAGCGGCCCGACCGGCGGGTACGGCGGCGGCCAGCCACAGGCCACCGCCCCGGCCTCGCCCTCCGGGCCGGCCAGTACGGCCTCCAGCGGGGTCATCCCGGCGGCGCGTACCGCCAGCAGGTAGGCGCCGGTGAAGTGTTCCCGCAGCAGACGCAGCCCGGCGGCGCTGCGGGCGCCGGGCGAGAGATCCGGAAGCGGCATGGCCCGCCACGCGGCGAAGAGCGGCATCCCGCTGGCCTCCGCCGCGACCACGGCCCGCTCGACGAGCGCCGACAGACGCTCGGTGCCGGGCAGCGGGTCGAGCCGCTGCGCCCCCCAGCGGCAGCACTCGGCAAGGCTCGCGGCGGCCACCTCGAACGGCCGGACGACCCGGGCGGCGGCGTCCCAACCGTCGGCGACCGCGTCCGGGGCGATGAACCCGAGGGCGGCAGCGGCCGTCTCGGCCCGCACATCGCCGAGCGCGCCGGCCCGCCCACTGATGTAGAAAGCCCAGCCGGAGATGCCGAGCAGTCGGGCCCGGCGCAGCGTGGTCGGGTCTCGGCTGAAGGCGTCACCCAGGTCGAGCACGACGGGCTTGCTGGCGGCCGCGACCTGTTCCGGAGTCACCGGGGTGCCGCCCTCGGGCAACCTGACCCGCCGACCACGACCACGCCCCGACCCGCGGCCACCCGCCGTGTACGGCCCGCACACTCGTCGTCATCCATCGATGGTCAGTCTGCCGCGCCACCGCCCGCGTCCGCATCCCCCTCTTCGGCCGCCAGCGCCTCGACCGCCGCCTCGACCTCACCGGCGCGCCGCCGGGCCACGGTGACCGCTCGCTCGGCGGCGCGCCGCGCCAGCTTGGCCCGGCTGAGATCCTGCTCGGCGACCGCGCGCCGCCGCTCCAGCTCGGCCAGTTCAGCCTCCAGGCCATCGAGTACGACCGCACCGTCGCGTTCCTGCCCGGTCGCCTCGGTCAGCTCGGCCTCGGCTCGCTCCTGGTCGGCCCGGGCCTTCGCCAACTCCCGGTCGAGGGCGCGGCGCTGCCGGGCCCGCTCGGCTCGGGCCGCCCGCTGCGCGGCCCGCTCGGCCTGCTCGGCACGCGCAGCCGCCCGGTCCGGGCCGGGCGCCGCCTCGGGACGGCCCCGCTGGGGGCCGGGGCGGCGGGCCGGGCGTTCCTCCGCGCGCTCCTCGTCATCGCCGGTGACCAGCCGCAGCTGCGGCCGGGGCACCTCACCGAAGCCGGCGTAGCTGGCTGCCCGCAGCAGGCGGCCCGCCCGCACCTGCTCGGCGACCTCGACGTCGGAGAACGCCGCGTTCAGCGTCGCCTCCACCTCGGCCAGGGGCAGCCGGTTCGCCGGGGGCGCGTCCGGCTCGGCCGCGGCGAGCTTGCGGACCTCGGCGACCAGGGCGCTGACCACCGCCCGGCGCTGCGCGGACAGCTCCCGCAGCCGGGGCCCGCGCAACTCCCGCTGGGCGGACCGCAGCGCGTCGGCGAGCTGCACCAGATCGGCGACCAGCTCCGGACGTCGGATGGCGAGCAGGTTCACCAACCAGGCGGCCACCGTCGGACGACGCAACCGGGCCAGTTGTCGGGCGGTGGCCGGGTCACCGGCCTGGCGGGCCTCGGCCACGGCGGCGTCCCGGGCGGCCACGAACCGGTCCGGTGGGGTGCGGTAGAGCTGCTGCACCAGCTCCGCGGAGAGGCCCGGCATCGGCTCAGACGTCCACCCGGCTGCCGGGCTCCAGTCGCTGGTACTCGGTGCCCGACAACGCGCTGTACTGCCGGTCCAGCACGCCCAGCCCGTTGTCGTTGAGCAACGCGTCGTGCAGGGCGTACGCGCGCCGCGGCGCGACCGCGCGGATGAAGTCGACCACCTCGGAGAACTTCGACCAGGGTGCGTGGATCGGCGCGAAGAGCGTGTCGACGGGTGTCTCGTCGGGCACCACCAGCGAGTCGCCCGGGTGGTAGACCACGTCGTTGATCAGGTAACCGAGGTTGTCGACCACCGGAATGTCGGGGTGGATCACGGCGTGCCGCCCCCCGTACGCGCGTACGGCCACCCCGGCGGCGGTGAACGACTCCCCGACGCTCACCGGGCTCAACACGTCGGCGGCGTCGCCGAGGGTCTCGGCCAGCGAGGCGGGCCCGTGGATCGGGAACGGCTGTCGGTCGAGCTGGAGGCGCACCGCTGCCAGGTCGAGGTGGTCGGGGTGAAGGTGGGTGATCAGCACCGCGTCCGCACCGTCCAGCGCCGCCGCGGTGTCGCTGAACACCCCGGGGTCGACGACGAGGACTCCCCCGTCGTGTTCCACCCGAAGGCAGGAGTGGGCGTACTTGGTGAGCCGCATCGTGACTCCTCGATTATCGAATCGTGACGTCCTCAGCGCAGTCTGCCGGAACCAGCCGGCGGGTGCGTCGCGTCCGAGCTATCGCCACACCGGTTGACGACGATGGGAGCGGGGATGGACGGACGGGTGGGACGACGCCGCAGCGCGCTGGCGGTGACAGCACTGGCGGCGGCGCTGGCGCTGGCGGGGTGCGGTGCTGGCGGCAGCGACAGCGGGGTGCCCGACAGCGCCGGCGCGAAGGCCGAGGCGCCAGCGGCCAATGGCGGGGTGGGCCGGGACGCCGCCGCGGGCGCACCGGAGGCGGCCGGTGCCGGAGCGCCGGATCTGCGGGTCGACCAGCGGGCGATCATCTACACCGGAACGATGCGGGTGCAGGTGGACGATGTGGACGCGGGCGCCCGCGAGGCCGCCGCCGTGGCCACCCGGGCCGGTGGCTTCGTGGGTGGGGACCAGCGGCACAGTGTCGACGCCGACGCGGTGGCGGAGTTGGAGCTGCGGGTGCCGGCGGCGAAGTTCACCGGCGTGGTGGAGGAGATCGCGAAGCTCGGTCGGCAGCAGAGCCGGGAGATCAACACTCAGGACGTCACCGAGGAGACCGTCGACCTGGATGCCCGGATCACCAGTCAACGTGCCCGGGTGGAGAGCGCCCGCCGGTTGCTGGCCCGGGCCACCACGATCACCGACCTGGTGTCGCTGGAGAACGAACTGGGCCGCCGGGAGGCCGACCTGGCCTCGCTGGAGGCCAAGCAGCGACGCCTGGCCGACCTGACCGCCCTCTCCACGATCACCGTGTCACTGGCCGGGCCGGCGGCGAAGGTCACCGAGGAGAAGGAGGAGACCGGCTTCCTGGTCGGGCTCAGGGGCGGCTGGAAGGCGTTCGTCGTCTCGATGACCGTCCTGCTCACCGTGCTGGGCGCGTTGCTGCCGTGGCTGGTGGCGTTCGGCGTACCGGTGGCGGTGCTGCTGGTGGTGTTGCGGCGACGGCGCAAGTCCCCGGCTCTGGTCGCGCCGGTCAGCGCGCCGCCGCAAGTGCCCGCAGCGCGGTCTGCACCATGACGCGGACGCCGACACCGATGGCCCGCTCGTCCACGTCGAAGCTGGCGCGGTGCAGGTCGACGTTGGGGCCGGAGCGACCCACGCCGAGCCGGGCGAGGGCGCCGGGGACGTACTCCAGGTACCAGGAGAAGTCCTCGCCGCCCATGCTCTGCGGTGTCTCGGCGATCCCGTCCGGGCCGAGTGCGGCGGAGGTGGCGGCGGTCAGCACCTGGATGGCGCGGGAGTCGTTGCAGACCGGTGGCCGGCCGCGCAGATATTCCAGGTCGACCGTGGCACCGGTCGGCGCGATCACGTCCCGCACCACCTGAGCGACGATCTTGGGAGCCTGCTCCCAGGTGTCGCGGTCCATCACCCGGAGGGTGCCCGAGGCGCTCGCCTCGGACGGGATGACGTTGTAACGGGTGCCGGCCGAGGCGTGGCCGAAGACCAGCAGCAGGCCACTGTTGGCCGGCACCCGGCGGCTGACCAGGGCGGGCACCTCGGTGATCAACCGACCGAGCGCGTCGACCATGTCGACGGTCAGGTGCGGACGGGCGGTGTGCCCGCCCGGGCCGGAGAGCCGGACGGTCACGTTGTCGGCGGCCGCGGTGATCGGGCCGACCCGCAGGCCGACCTGGCCCACCGGCAGGTTCGGGTCGCAGTGCAGCGCGAAGATCTGCACCACGTCGTCCAGGCCACCGGCCTCGATGACCTCCAGCGAGCCGCAGGGCAGGATCTCCTCGGCCGGCTGGAAGATCAGCCGGACCCGACCGTCCAGCTCGCCGAGGTCGGCGAGCTGGGCCAGCAACATGCCGACGCCGAGCAGGACCGTGGTGTGCACGTCGTGCCCGCAGGCGTGGCAGACGCCCTCGACGGTCGACCGGTACGGGACGTCCTTGGGGTCGTCCAGCGGCAGGGCGTCGATATCAGCGCGCAGCGCCACGACCGGGCCGTCCGGCCGGCCGTTGACATCGCAGATCACGCCGTTGCCCTTGGGCAGCAGTCGCGGGTTCAGCCCGGCCAACGACAGCTCCCGGGCGATCAGCGCGGCCGTCTCGAACTCGGTGCCGGAGAGCTCAGGGTGCGAGTGGAGGTGACGGCGCGTAGCGATGAGTCCCGGTACCCGGAGCGCGAGGAGGTGGTCCAGCTCGCCGGGCAGGGGTTGGGATCCGGGCGGCGTCTCCAGCCAGGACGACGCCAGCTGGCCACTCGTGGGCAGCGTCAACGCACTCGTCACGTCGAATTCTCGATCACTAGGAATGGATGGATCATCGGGGACAGCAGACAGCCTAGACCTCCGACGGTGACGCTGCGCAACCTCGTTACGGTGATGATCGGACCGCGCAGAGTCACGTATGCCCTGCTGAGGGCGCTCGCCGAGGCGGGAGACAGCAGGTAGATCACGGTCGAACGCCGTCATCAGCCCCTCACCTCCTACAACGCGTAACCGATCGCGGTGGTCACGAATCCCGGCACCAGTCGGAACCCGTTGCCAAATTGTCGCATTAGTCGGGGTGGTGAACTGACACTCCGACAATTAGCCGACCACACTCCGCAACGAGCCGGATAAGGACGCTCACACGCAGCGACACCCCGTGGCCGCACAGGGTGTGCGTCCCGGCTCAACCGACCGGATACCCGCTGAACCCGCTGGGCACACCGCACCCCGAGGGCCGCGGCCGCGGCGGAACGCTCAGAAATGAGCGCGGCGGACGCTCAGAAGCGGTCGGTGGGCCGGTACAACCCCCACACCTCGCGCAGCGTCCCGCAGACCTCACCCACGGTCGCCCGGGCCCGCAGCGCCTCCTTCATCGGGTACAGCACATTGTCCGTGCCCTCGGCGGCGGTCCGAAGATCGGCGAGCGCCCGCGCCACCGCGTCGGCGTCCCGCTCGGAGCGCAGCCGGGCCAGCCGGTCGGCCTGGGCGGCCTCGATCGCCGGGTCGACCCGCAGCGGCTCGTACGGCTCCTCCTCGTCCACGGTGAACCGGTTGAGCCCGACCACCACCCGCTCCCCCGAGTCGATCTCCTGGGCGATCCGGTACGCGGACTGCTCGATCTCCCGCTTCTGGAAGCCGGCCTCGATCGCGTCCACCGCCGAGCCGTGGTCGGCCACCCGCTCCATCAACTCGACGGCGGCGGCCTCGATCTCGTCGGTCATCGCCTCCACCACGTACGAGCCGGCGAACGGGTCGACGGTGGCGGTCAGGTCCGTCTCGTAGGCCAGCACCTGCTGGGTACGCAGCGCGAGCCGGGCCGCCTTCTCGGTGGGCAGCGCGATGGCCTCGTCGAAGCTGTTGGTGTGCAGCGACTGGGTGCCACCGAGCACGGCGCCCAACCCCTGCACCGCCACCCGAACCAGGTTCACCTCCGGCTGCTGGGCGGTGAGCTGCACGCCGGCGGTCTGGGTGTGGAACCGCAGCATCATCGACTTCGGGTCCTTGGCGCCGAAGTCGTCGCGCATCAGCCGGGCCCAGATCCGCCGGGCGGCGCGGAACTTGGCCACCTCCTCCAGCAGGGTGGTGCGGGCCACGAAGAAGAACGACAGCCGGGGCGCGAAGTCGTCGACGGCCAGCCCGGCGGCCAGCGCCGCCCGGACGTACTCCACGCCGTTGGCCAGGGTGAACGCGATCTCCTGCGCGGGCGTCGCGCCGGCCTCCGCCATGTGGTAGCCGGAGATGGAGATGGTGTTCCACTTCGGCACCTCCTTGCGGCAGTACGCGAACGTGTCGGCCACCAGGCGCAGCGACGGCTTCGGCGGGAAGATGTACGTCCCCCGGGCGATGTACTCCTTCAGGATGTCGTTCTGGATGGTGCCGTTGAGCGCAGCGCCCGGCACCCCGTTCTCCTCGGCCACGAGCTGGTAGAGCAGCAGCAGCACCGAGCCGGGCGCGTTGATCGTCATCGAGGTGGACACCTTGTCCAGGGGGATGTCGGCGAAGAGCAGCCGCATGTCCTCGATGGAGTCGATCGCGACCCCCACCTTTCCGACCTCGCCGTGCGCGATCGGCTCGTCGGAGTCGTAGCCCATCTGGGTCGGCAGGTCGAACGCGACCGAGAGGCCCATCGTGCCGGCCCGCAACAGTTGGTGGTAACGAGCGTTGGACTCGGTGGCGGTGCCGAAACCGGCGTACTGGCGCATGGTCCACGGGCGGGAGGTGTACATGGTGGGGTAGACACCCCGGGTGTACGGAAACTCGCCGGGGCTGCCGAGCCGGGAGTCCAGGTCCTCCGGAAGGTCGGCCTCCGTGTAGACGCCGTTGATCGGGAAACCGGACTCGCTTGACCGCCGTTGGTTCATCCCCGGATGGTAGGACGCCTGGCCACGTCGTCGGGTGAGGGATACCGCACAGTGCGTCCCGTCCGGTCGACACCACGTGAACGACAGGGCACGTTCTGTCGCGTTCGATAATCGTCCGTCGCGTCGGCTTTCGCATCGGGCGTCGGAACCAGCAAGATAGGGGGGTTGTGTCCCAGCCCCCCTCGATTTCCCCCGGTGGCTTTTCTGTGACTCAGATCCCGACGTGGAGCGGCGGACCAGTCAGTCCCGCCAACGGACGAGCGGCGCCCGGCACCACCATTGGTGGCCGGTACTCGCTGCGATCCTCGGTGGGCAACGGCGGCATGGGCACGGTGTGGCGCGCCACAGACACCCTGCTGCGCCGTGACGTGGCGGTGAAGGAGGTCGTCCTGCCTCCCGGGCTGGCCCCCAGCGACCGTGACGCGATGTACGAACGCACCCTGCGCGAGGCCCGCGCCGCCGCCGCCATCCAGCACCCGGCGGTCGTGCAGGTGTACGACGTGGTCACCGAGGCCGGCCGGCCGTGGATCGTGATGGAGCTGCTGGACGCCCGCAGCCTCGCCGACATGGTGATCGAGGACGGGCCGGTCGCGCCCCGTGCCGTCGCCAAGATCGGTATCGCGCTGCTCGGCGCGCTGGAGGTCGCCCACGCGATCGGCGTGCTGCACCGCGACGTCAAACCGGCCAACGTGCTGATCTGCACCGACGGGCGCTGCGTGCTGACCGACTTCGGGGTCGCCCGGATGCCCACCGACGTGCAGCTCACCACCCCCGGCATGGTGCTCGGCTCGCCGCACTTCATCTCGCCCGAGCGGGCCATGGGCCAGGAGTTCGGCCCGCCGAGTGACCTCTTCTCGCTGGGTGTGACGCTCTACACCGCGGTCGAGGGGCGACCCCCGTTCGACAAGGGCGACCCGATCGAGACCATGCACGCCGTGGTGGAGGACCCGCCCGCCCCGCCGCAGCGCAGCGGCCCGCTGACCCGCGTGCTGATGGGTCTGCTGGAGAAGGACCCGGCGCGCCGCCTCGACGTGCACACCTCCCGGGCCATGCTGCGTGAGCTGCTCGCCGGCCCGCTGGGCAGCACGGCGACGGCGGTGCACTCGGTCACCGACCCGTACGCGGTGGTGCCGGTGCAGCAGCGCCCCGTGCCCGTCCTCCCACCGGCCCAGCCGGAGCCGAAACCGGACAGCCAGATCGGCGGCCCGGCGATGCTGGCCCCGGGTGAGTCCCTGACCGACCGGCTGGCCTCGCTGCGCCGGGGTGAGCGCTCCCAGGCGGCCCCTTCGGCCGGCAGCACCGGTGGAATGGACGAGACCAGCGCCGACGCGTTGGCCGGCCCGCTGCACACGCCGACCGGCGCGATGCCGCCCGCCGGCCGGCCGGCGGCCGGACGCACCTACGGCGGCAACGCCGACGCCACCCAGCGGGTGGACGCCGGCGGGCACCCCGACGCCACCCAGCGGGTCACGTACGGCAGCCCGGCCGACGCCACCCAGCAGGTCGGGTACGGCGGCGCGCCGGAGGCCACCCAGCGCATCGGCGGCACCTACGGCGGCGGCAACCAGTGGTCGGTGCCGGGCACCGGCCAGCCCTGGGCCACCCCGCCCGCCGCTTCGGGCGGCAGCGCTCTGGACAAGGCCAAGGCCACCGGAGCGCAGCTCGTCACCACGGTCAGGGGTTGGCCGCGCAAGGTGCAGCTCGCCGCAGCCGGCGGGCTGGTCGTCGTGCTGGCGCTGACCGTGGTGGCACTGTCCGGTGGTGACGACGCCCCGCCGAGCGCCCCGGTGGCGCAGCCCACCGCGTCCGCCCCGGAAGCTCCACCGATCGAGATGCAGGAGCATGCGGCCCGCGGGATCCAGGTCATGGTGCCGAAGGGCTGGAAGAAGGCCACCGGCGGCTCGTACACCGACTATGTCGACCCGGAGGACAGCGGCCGTAAGGTCCGCATCATCACCGAGAAGTGGTCCAGCAGCTCCACGCGGTGGGCGGAGACGGCCGAGAACGGCCTCAAGACCCGGAGCACCTCCTGCGTCAAGCCGTACAACCAGATCTCCTCCCAGGAGACCGAGCTGGCCAGCAAGCCGGCCGCCGAATTCGAGTACACCTGCGGCGAGGGGGACGCCATGCGGCACGGCGTCTGGCGGGGTGTGGCGCAGGACGGCAAGGCGTACTCGTTCTACCTCACCGCCACGGACGCCAAGTTCGAGGAGAGCAAGCCGATCTTCGAGGAGATGGTGCGGACCTTCCAGCTCACCGGGAACGGTTGAGCCGGAGGGAACCCACAGGGGTGATCCGTCGCCGTGCTATCAAGGGGCATGGCGGCGGACACCACTGACATCGACGACATTCGTGAGCAAGCCCGGCGTTGGCTGGCCGACGACCCCGACCCGGCCAGCCGGGACGAGCTGACGGCGGTGCTCGACGGACTGCCGGCGACCGCCCCGGAGCTGGCCGACCGGTTCGCCGGCCCGCTGACCTTCGGCACGGCAGGCCTGCGCGGCCCGCTGCGCGCCGGCCCCAACGGCATGAACCTCGCCGTGGTCACCCAGGCCGCTGCCGGCCTGGTCACCTGGCTCGCGGCCCAGAGTGGCACCGGCCCGCTGGTGATCGGGTACGACGCCCGGCACGGCTCCCGGGAGTTCGCCGAGCGCACCGCCCAGGTGGCCACCGGCGCTGGCCGCCCGGCGCTGCTGCTGCCTCGCCCGCTGCCCACCCCGGTGCTGGCGTACGCCGTGCGGCACCTCGGCGGTGTCGCCGGAGTGATGGTCACGGCCAGCCACAACCCGCCGCAGGACAACGGTTACAAGGTCTACCTCGGCGCGGAGTTGGGTGGCGAGTTGGGGGCCGGCGCGCAGATCGTGCCCCCCGCCGACGCCGGCATCGAGGCGGCCATCCGATCGGTCGGCCCGCTGACCCGGGTGCCGCTGGGTGCGCCCGGTCAGGTGCTCGGCGACGACCTCGTCGCCTCGTACGTCGAACGGGCCACCGCGGTGATCGACCCGGACGGGCCGCGCGACCTCACGGTGGCGTACACCCCGCTGCACGGGGTGGGCGCGGCGGTGCTCACCGCCGCCTTCGCCCGCGCTGGTTTCCCGACCCCCGGTGTGGTGCCCGACCAGGCCGAGCCGGACCCGGCGTTCCCCACCGTGTCGTTCCCCAACCCGGAGGAGCCGGGTGCGGTGGACCGGCTCATCGCCCTGGCCGACTCGACCGGCGCGGACCTCGCCATCGCCAACGACCCGGACGCCGACCGTTGCGCGGTGGTCGTCCGGGACGACCAGGACGGCTGGCGGATGCTGCGCGGCGACGAGGTGGGTGTTCTGCTCGCCGACCATCTGATGCGTCGGGGGGTGACCGGGCTCTACGCCACCACCATCGTGTCGTCGTCACTGCTGCGGGCGATGTGCGCGGCCCGGGGCCTGCCCTACGACGAGACGCTGACCGGCTTCAAGTGGATCGTGCGGGCCGGCGGTGGGAGTGCGCCGCTGGTCTTCGGCTACGAGGAGGCGCTCGGCTACTGCGTCGCTCCGGAGCACGTCCGGGACAAGGACGGCATCACCGCCGCGTTGACCGTGGCCGAGTTGGCCGCCGGGCTCAAGACGCAGGGTCGTACGTTGACCGACCGGCTGGACGAGTTGGCCGCCGAGTTCGGTGTGCACCACACCGACCAGCTCTCCGTGCGGGTGGACGACCTGCGGGTCATCGCCGACGCGATGGCCCGGATCCGGGCGGACACCCCGACCACCCTGCTCGGCCATCCGGTGGACAGCGTCCGGGACCTGCTGCCCGAGTCGGACGTGGTGATCCTGCGTACCGCAGTGGCCCGGGTGGTGATCCGCCCGTCCGGGACCGAGCCCAAGCTCAAGGCGTACCTGGAGGTGGTGGAACCGGTCGCGGCCGGTGACGTCCAGACGGCCCGCAGCAGGGCGGCGTCGGCCGTCGCCGCGCTTCGCGCTGAGGTCAGCGCTGCCCTGGGCATCTGAGCCGGGCAGCATCCACCCCCGACAAGTCCGCCCTTTGCTCTGCACCCGCGGAAGCGCCATGCACCTGTCGGCCCGTCATGGTGCACGGGCGCGGCCCGTGGTGGTGCACGGGCGGGTGCAGAGCAAAGGGCACTCCGCCCGGCGTCGACCCGGCAGTCAGCGGCGCGGCCCCTGGCGCATAGGCGGGTGCAGAGCAAAGGGGCACGCCGAGCGAGGTCGACCCGGCGGTCAGCGGCGCGGGCCGAGGGCCTGGTCGACGGCGGTGGCCAGGGCGGCGACGACCAGGCCGACCGACGGGCGGACCACCGAGTCGTCGGTGCTCACCTCGCCGGAGAACCCGGCGCCGGTGGCGATCTCCGTCAGCCGGCGGCGGGCGGCGGCGGCGGCCGACCCGCTCACCCCGAGCGCGGACTCCATCCGCAGCACCACGACCAGGGTGGCCAGCGCGGCGGTCCGCTCGTCCGGGGCTGCCGAGCCGGTCAGTGCCTCGGCCAACCGCTGGCGGGTCTCCGCCTCGACGGAGGAGTCCACGACCGGGTAACGGTGCACGTGGATGAAGCCCAGCTCGGTCTCGTCGATGTCCCGCACGACGCCCTGCCGGCACAGGTCGGCGAGGATCCGGTCGCGCAGGCCGTGCCGCAGACGCTGCACCCAGGACGCCGGGGTGTGCGGGGTGTCGGCGGCGATCCGGTTGAGGACGTCATCGCTGAACGGCTCGCCGGTCGGCGTCGGGTCGATCACCGTCAGCGACCCGTCGTCGTACGCGATCCGGCCGGCCAGGGCCAGGTCGACCAGCACCGCGGCGGCCATGCCCAGGTCCAGGCTGATCCGCGGCATGGTCGCCTTGCCGGTCGTGTCGTCGTAGGCGAGAAGCAGCAACTCCTCGGCGAGCGCAACACCAGTCATGGCCGAAGACGGTAGCGGGTCCGCACACCAACGCGCGCGGACCCGCCGGACCCGGCACCGGCCGGGCAACGCCTCAAAAGCGGGGCATGCCACCGAACTGGCGGTCGCCGGCGTCACCGAGCCCGGGGACGATGAACATGCGATCGTTGAGCCCCTCGTCGATCGAGGCCGTGACCAGGCGCAACGGCAGGCCGGAGCGCTCCAGCCGCTCGATGCCGACCGGGGCGGCGAGCACACAGAGCACGGTGATGTCGGTGCAGCCGCGGTCGGCCAGCAGCCGGCAGGAGTGCTCCAGCGAGCCACCCGTGGCCAGCATCGGGTCGAGCACCAGCACCGGCAGCCCGGTCAGGTCGCGCGGCAACGACTCCATGTACGCGCGCGGCTCGTACGTCACCTCGTCGCGGGCCAGGCCGACGAAACCCATCGAGGACTCGGGCAGCAGGCCCAACGCGGCGTCCGCCATGCCCAGCCCTGCTCGCAGCACCGGGACCAGCAGCGGCGGGTTGGCCAGCCGGGTGCCCTCGGTGCCGGTGACCGGCGTCTGCACCGGGTACCGCTCGACGGGGAAGGTGCGCGCCGCCTCGTACACCAGCATGGTGGTCAGTTCGTGCAGCGCGGCCCGGAACGTCGAGGAATCGGTGCGCGCGTCCCGCATGGCGGTCAACCTGGACTGGGCCAGCGGGTGGTCAATGACGTGTACATCCACGATCGCTCAACCTACCGGTCCGTAGCGTGCCGCGGTGCGGGTGCGGCCGGACCAGGGACGCCGCTCACGTCGGCGCGACTCTGCGCGCTCGTGAGCAAGATCACTCAGTGCTCCGGTGCGTAGACTTCTCGGCATGACGGCGACAACGACGTCGGCCCGGTCGGAGCTCTCCGAGCTGGGACGATCCGAGACCGCTCTGCGGACCTTCCTGCACGGCCTGCCCGGCGTGGACCAGGTCGGCGCGGAGCAGCGGGCGGCACAGCTCGGCACCCGCTCCATCAAGACCACCGCCAAGGCCCAGGCGATCGACCTGGCGATCCGGATGGTCGACCTGACCACCCTGGAGGGGGCGGACACCCCGGGCAAGGTGCGCGCGCTCGCCGCGAAGGCGCTGCGCCCCGACCCGGCCGACCCGTCCTGCCCGCACGTCGGCGCGGTCTGCGTCTACCCGACGATGGTTCCCCACGTGGCCGAGGTGCTGCGCGGAAGTGGTGTGCACCTGGCCAGCGTGGCGACCGCGTTCCCGTCGGGGCAGGCGCCGTTGGAGATCAAACTGGCCGACACCCGGGCCGCCGTCGCGGCCGGCGCCGACGAGATCGACATGGTGATCAACCGGGGCGCGTTCCTGGCCGGGCGGTACAAGGAGGTCTACGACGAGATCGTGGCCACCAAGGAAGCCTGCGGGGACGCCCACCTCAAGGTGATCCTGGAGACCGGCGAGCTGGCCACCTACGACAACGTCCGGCGGGCCTCCTGGCTGGCCATGCTGGCTGGCGGCGACTTCATCAAGACCTCCACCGGCAAGGTCCCGATCGCGGCGACGATGCCGGTGAGCCTGGTGATGCTGGAAGCGGTCCGCGACTTTCGCGAGGCGACCGGGCGGCAGGTCGGCGTGAAGCCGGCCGGTGGCATCAAGACCACCAAGGACGCGATCAAGTACCTGGTGATGGTCAACGAGACCGTCGGCCCGGACTGGCTCGACCCGGACTGGTTCCGCTTCGGCGCGTCCAGCCTGCTCAACGACCTGCTGATGCAGCGCACCAAGCTGACGACCGGCACCTACTCCGGTCCCGACTACTTCACCCTGGACTGATAGCCGATGTTCGAATACGCCCCTGCCCCCGAGTCCCGCTCGGTGGTGGACCTCAAACCCTCGTACGGGCTGTTCATCGACGGCGCGTTCGTCGACCCGACCGACGGTGGCAGCTTCAAGTCGATCAACCCCGCCTCGGAGGAGGTGCTGGCCGAGGTCGCCGAGGCCGGCGCCTCGGACGTGGAGCGTGCGGTGCGTGCCGCCCGCACGGCGTACGACAAGGTCTGGGGTCCGATGCCGGGCCGGGACCGGGCGAAGTACCTGTACCGGATCGCCCGCTTGATCCAGGAGCGCTCCCGCGAGCTGGCCGTCCTGGAGTCACTGGACAACGGCAAGCCGATCCGCGAGTCCCGGGACGTCGACCTGCCGCTGGTCGCCGCGCACTTCTTCTACTACGCCGGCTGGGCCGACAAGCTGGAGCACGCCGGTTTCGGGCCCGACCCGAAGCCGCTGGGCGTGGCCGGGCAGGTCATCCCGTGGAACTTCCCGCTGCTCATGCTGGCCTGGAAGATCGCCCCGGCGCTGGCCGCCGGCAACACGGTGGTGCTGAAGCCGGCCGAGACCACCCCGCTGACCGCGCTGGTCTTCGCCGAGATCTGCCAGCAGGCCGACCTGCCGGCCGGTGTGGTCAACATCCTCACCGGCGCCGGCGACACCGGTCGGGCGCTGGTCGAGCACCCCGGCGTGGACAAGGTCGCCTTCACCGGCTCCACCGACGTGGGCCGGGCCATCGCCCGGTCCGTGGCCGGCAGCCGCAAGAAGCTCACCCTGGAGTTGGGCGGCAAGGCCGCCAACATCGTCTTCGACGACGCCCCTGTCGACCAGGCCGTCGAGGGCATCGTCAACGGCATCTTCTTCAACCAGGGTCACGTCTGCTGCGCCGGTTCCCGACTGCTGGTCCAGGAGAACGTGGCCGACCGGGTGCTGGAGTCGCTGAAGCGGCGGATGGCTCAGCTGCGCGTCGGCGACCCGTTGGACAAGAACACCGACGTCGGCGCGATCAACTCGGCCGCCCAGTTGGAGCGGATCCGCGAGCTGTCCGACGCCGGCTCGGCCGAGGGCGCGGAACGCTGGTCGCCGCCGTGCGACCTGCCCGAGCGGGGCTTCTGGTTCGCGCCGACCATCTTCACCGGCGTCACCCAGGCACACCGGATCGCCCGTGAGGAGATCTTCGGTCCGGTGCTGTCGGTGCTCACCTTCCGTACCCCGGCCGAGGCCGTGGAGAAGGCCAACAACACGCCGTACGGGCTGTCGGCGGGGATCTGGAGCGACAAGGGCTCCCGGATCCTGTGGATGGCCGACCGGCTGCGCGCCGGGGTCGTCTGGGCCAACACCTTCAACAAGTTCGACCCCACCTCGCCGTTCGGTGGGTACAAGGAGTCGGGCTACGGTCGCGAGGGCGGCCGGCACGGGCTGGAGGGCTACCTCAATGTCTGAGCGGGTCGCGGTACGCAAGACGTACAAGCTCTTCATCGGCGGGAAGTTCCCGCGCAGCGAGTCGGGACGGTCGTATCTGGTGCAGTCCTCGAATGTGTCACTGGCCTCCCGCAAGGACGCCCGGGACGCGGTGGTCGCCGCTCGCGCCGCCGTCAAGGGCTGGGCCGGCGCGACCGCGTACAACCGGGGTCAGATCCTCTACCGGGCCGCCGAGATGCTGGAGGGCCGCCGCGAGCAGTTCGTCGCCCTGGGCATCCCCGGCGACGAGGTGGACGCCGCGGTCGACCGCTGGGTCTGGTACGCCGGCTGGGCCGACAAGCTGGCCCAGGTGTACGGCGGCGCCAACCCGGTCGCCGGCCCGTACTTCAACATCTCCGCGCCCGAGCCGACCGGCGTGGTGGCGGTGGTCGCCCCGGAGCGCCCGGCGCTGCTCGGCCTGGTCAGCGTGATCGCCCCGGCGATCGTGACCGGCAACACGGTGGTGGTGGCGGCCTCCCCGAGCGAGCCCCTGGCGGCGGTGACGCTGGCCGAGGTGCTGGCCACCTCCGACCTGCCCGGCGGTGTGGTCAACATCCTGACCGGCGCGGTCACCGAGACCGCGCCGACGTTGGCGGCGCACATGGACGTCAACGCGATCGACCTGACCGGCGTCACCGATGCCGCGTTCGCCACCGACCTGGAGGTCAAGGCGGCGGAGAACCTCAAGCGGGTGCTCCGACCGGCCCCGGCCGACCACGACTGGACCGCCGACCCGGGGGTGGCGCCGATGACCGCCTTGTTGGAGACGAAGACGGTGTGGCACCCCAAGGGGGTGTGATCGGTCTCGGCCCTTGGGTTTTCCGGGAGAGCCCGACCACTCCGGGCGGTCAGGCTTGATCCCTGCGTGGTCGGGCTCCCCCGGAAAACCCTGACCTGGGCCGGGTTCGTCGGGTGGGTCAGCTTGCGGGTGCTGCCTTGGGTTGGGTTGCCGGTCGGTCCGCCGGTCCTAGTCGGCGATCATGGGGTTGGCGGGGCGTTTGATCTCGCTCGGCCCGGTCAACCTCATGATCACGACTGGGTGGGATGGGGTGGGGTGGGTGGGCGCGGGGACCTGGGGGTCTACTACCGGGGGTAGGATTGGTTTGTGACTCGGTTGGGCGATCTTGAGCGTGCGGTGATGGACGTGCTATGGGACGTGGTTCCCGGCACGTCGGACGGTGTGACCGTGCGCGAGGTGGCCGACGCACTCGATGGCCGCGAGCTGGCGTACACCACGGTGATGACCGTGCTGGACCGGCTCGCCGGCAAGGGCATGGTGCAGCGCGAGCGGGAGGGGCGGGCCTGGCGGTACCGGCCCTCCGCCAGCCGCGAGGCGCACATCGCCCAGCTCATGCTCGACGCCCTCGACCTCGGTGGCAGCCGGGACGCCGCACTGGTGCGGTTCGCCCGCTCGGTGACCGGCATCGAGGCCGAGGTGCTGCGGGCGGCCCTGGGCAGCGAGGCCGGCCTGACCGGGCCGGGCTCCATCGGCGGCGACGCGGGCGGGGCCGCCGGCCTGGCCGACCGGGTGGACGGGCCGGCGGGCCGACGACCCGCTGGCGAGGCAGCGGAGCGGTAGGGCGACCGCCATGGCCTACGCCGTGCACTTCGCCGCCACGATGCTGGCCTGCTATCTGACCGCGCAGGTGTTGGCCCGTTCCACCTGGACGTGGCGCAGCCCGCGGGTGGCGATCGTCTGCTGGCAGGCCGTCGGGCTGGCGTTGGGCCTCTCGGCGATGGGCCTGCCGATGGCGCTCGGGTTGAGTGCGTACGACCGGCCGACCGGTGGCGCGCTGCTCGCCCTGGCCAACGACCTGGTCCATGGTGCCCTGCCGATCGGGGTGGGCACGTTCCACCTGGCCGGGGTCGGCGTGGGCTTCGGCATCGGCGCGGTGCTGGTCACCACGACCGTGCGCAGCATCCACGGCACCGTACGCGCCCAGCGTCGCCACCGGGACCTGCTCTCCCTGGTCGCCCGGAACGATCCGGCCGCGCCGGGCGCGCTGGTGCTGGATCATCCGAGCGCCGCCGCGTACTGCCTGCCGGGCGTGAAGCCGCAGGTGGTGGTCAGCGCGGGCACCCTGAGCCTGTTGGACCGCGCCGAGTTGGCCGCGGTGCTCAGCCACGAGCGTGCGCACGCCAACGAGCGGCACGACCTGGTGCTGCTGCCGTTCACCGCGCTGTGCCGGGCGCTGCCGTGGTTCGGCTGGGTGCGCGACGCGCACGAGCGGGTCGCTCTGCTGGTTGAGATGCGCGCCGACGACAAGGCCCGCGAGCTGCACGCCGACGCCCCGCTGGCGGGGGCGCTGCGCCGGTTCGCCGCTGCCGGGCACCGGGTCACCCCGGCCGGCGCGTTGGGCATGGGCGACCGGGATCTCGACGTACGGGTGCAGCGCCTGCTGGTCAGTGACCGGCCGCCCCGGGTGCTCGGGGCCACCGCCCTCGCGGTCGCCACCATGCTGGTCGCCCTCCCGGTCACCCTTTTCCTGAGCTGACCTTCCGGGCCCCGCCCGTCACCCAGCCGTCAACCCCCCTCTATTACTACGAATCGTAGTAGAGTTATCTACGACAGAGCGTAGTAGGCAGACGTGTAGCGATGCTACGTGTAGGGTGGCTACGACAAGAGAGCCAACGCAACGGAGGCCGGTCATGGACACCCTGCTCCTCGCCCGCCTGCAGTTCGCCACCACCACCTCGATCCACTTCCTGTTCGTGGTCGTCACGCTCGGGCTGGTCACCCTGCTGGTCGGCATGCAGACCGCCTGGGTGCTCACCGGCAACCCGAAATGGGAGCGACAGACCCGCTACTGGGGTCAGCTCTACGTGATCAACTACGTGCTCGGCATCGCCACCGGCATCGTGATGGAGTTCCAGTTCGGGCTGAACTGGAGCGGCCTGTCCCGCTACGTCGGCAACGTGTTCGGGGCGCCGCTGGCCATCGAGACAATGGTGGCGTTCTTCCTGGAATCCACCTTCCTCGGGATGTGGATCTTCGGTTGGCACCGGCTCCGCAAGGGCGTCCACCTCGCGCTGCTCTGGGGCGTGGCGATCACCGCGTACGCCTCGGCGTTCTGGATCATGGTGGCCAACTCCTGGCTACAGAACCCGGTCGGGTACGAGGTCCGCGACGGAGTCGCCCACCTCACCGACTTCGGCGCGCTGCTCACCAACCCCAGCCTCAGCATGGCCCTCGGGCACGTGGTCTCGGCGGCGCTGCTGGTCGGCGGAATGCTGATGGCGGCGGTCAGCGCCGGGCACCTGATTCGGCGTACCCCCGACTTCGCCTTCTTCCGCACCTCGCTCCGGATCGGCCTGGTCACCGCGGCGCTGGCCATCTCGATGGTGCAGAGCTTCGGTTTCGCCCAGTTCGATCCGGTCGGCTCGGTGCAGCCGACCAAGTTCGGCGGCGACGGGCCGGAGAGTCAGGCGCTGATCGCCGAGTGGACCACGCAGTTCGGCCCGGGCGACTACACCCCGCCGGTGCTGGCCAGCGTCGGGCTGGGCTTCATGATCCTGATCGGCTTCACCCTCGGCTGCATCTGGCTGCTGCTGCCCCTGCTCTTCCGGGACTGGATCATCCGACTGCGCTTCCCGCTCTGGCTGATCCTGCTCGCCCTGCCGCTGCCGTTCATCGCGGTGATCCTCGGCTGGATCGCCCGGGAGGTCGGCCGTCAACCCTGGGTGGCGTACGGACTGCTCCCCACCGAACAGGCCGTCTCCCCGGTCAGCGCACCGCTGATGCTCGCCTCGCTGATCGGGTTCAGCCTGCTGCTGGGCACCCTCGCCGTCACCAACTGGATGCTGCTCGCCCGGCACGCCATGCGCGGTGCGACCGACCCGGCGCTCGGGCGTCCACCGGCGGCGCCCAGCGAGCCGGCCCACCCCGAACCCGCCCCCATCTGAGCACCGAGGAGTAGAGACCGTGGACCTCGCCTGGTATGCCCAGCTCGGGCTCTTCTTCACCGGCTACCTGGTGCTCGCCGGCTACGACTACGGTGTCGGGCTGCTGCTCGCCCGCGGCGTCGGCCCGGCCGGGCGACGGGCGGCGCTCACCGCGCTCGGCCCGTTCTTCCTCGGCAACGAGGTCTGGCTGGTGGCCGCCCTGGGCATCCTCTTCGGCGCGTTCCCCCTCCTGGAGGGCGAACTGCTCGCCGGCTGCTATCCGGCCGTCGTCGGGGCCCTGGTCGGCGTCATCCTGGTCACCGTCGGGGTGCAGCTGCGCAGTCGGCCCACTGACGAACGGATCCGCGCCCGATGGGACCGGGTCGTGCTCATCGGCAGCGCCCTCGCCGCGCTGGGCTGGGGTGTGGTGCTCGCCGCGCTGTGGCAGGGCGTACCCCTGGGGGCCGACGGGCACGTCGCCGGAGTGACCCACCTGGCCACCCCGTTCGCGGCCGCCGCCGGGCTGGCGATGGTCGCCCTGGTCGCGGTGCACGGGGCGACCTTCCTCACCCTGCGCCTCCCCGCCGAGGCCGCCGCCGTGGTCGGCGGTACGGCCCGCCGGCTGGTGCCGGTGGCGCTCACCGCGGTCGCGCTGGCCACCGTCGCGGGCCTGCTCTCCTCCCGGGTACGCGACGCCGTGCAACGGCCGGCGGTGGCCGTACTCCTGCCCGTGCTGCTGGCGGCGGCGCTGCTGGCGGCCCGCGCGGCGCTGGCACGGCGGCGGCCGGGGTGGGCTCTGCTCGCCACCGGCGCGGCCCTGGCGCTGCCGGTGGTGCTGGTCGGGGCCGCTCTCTGGCCCTACGTGCTGGTGTCCACCACCGACCCGGATGCCTCGCTGAGGGTGGCCGACGCCGCCGCCAGCGCGCCTACCCTGCGGCTGCTGGGCTGGGTGGCGCTGCCGCTGCTTCCGGCCCTACTAGGCTTCCAGGCGATGTGCTGGTGGGTTTTCCGAGGACGGACCGACGGTAGGGCACCGGTGTACTGGTGAGCCGCCGTCCGTTCGACCCGCGTCTGCTGCGCCGGGTCCCCGCGGCCCGGGGCGACCTTGCCGTGCTCGCGCTCCTGGGGGTGCTCGCCGCCGGGTTGATCGTCGCGCAGGCCACCGCGCTCGCGTCGCTGCTGGCCACCGCGATCGACGGCAGACTGGACCGACCGGCGCTGGCCGGTTTCGTGGTCACGGTCGCCGCCCGCTCGGCCCTGGTCTGGGCGCAGGGCACGGTCTCCGCGCGGGTCGCCGCCACGGTCAAGGCCACGCTGCGGGCCGACCTGCTCGGCGCGGTGGGCCGGCACGGGCCCGGGTGGGTGGCCGGGCAGCGGGCCGGTGAGATCGCCACCCTGGCCGGGCGCGGGTTGGACGCGCTGGACGCGTACTTCACCGGGTACCTGCCGCAGCTGGTGCTCAGCGTGACGGTGCCGCTGGCGGTGCTGGCCCGGGTCGTCTTCGCCGACTGGAGCTCAGCGGTGATCATCGCGCTGACCCTGCCGCTGATCCCGGTCTTCGGCGCGCTGCTCGGCTGGCAGGCGCAGGCCGCCACCGAGCGGCAGTGGCGGCGGCTGGCACTGCTCGGCGGGCACTTCCTGGACATGGTGGCCGGGCTGCCCACGCTGCGCGCATTCGGGCGGGCCCGGGCACAGACCGACGTGGTACGCCGGATGGCCGACGGTCACCGGGTCGCCACCATGAAGACGCTGCGGATCGCGTTCCTCTCCGCGCTGGTGTTGGAGCTGGTCGCCACCCTCTCGGTGGCGCTGGTCGCGGTGCCGGTCGGCATCCGGCTGCTCGGCGGTGGGCTGGCCCTGCAGACCGCGCTGCTGGTGCTGCTGCTGACCCCGGAGGCGTACCTGCCGCTGCGGGCCGCCGGTAGCCGCTTCCACGCCAGCATGGAAGGGCTGACGGCGCTGGACGAGGCGTTGACCCTCTCCGCCGCGCCCACCGCGCCCCGGGCCGCCGAGGGCGCCCCCACCCCCGACGCGCGAGCCGAGATCCGGTTCGAGGGGGTGACCGTGGCGTACGAGCGGACCACCGCGCTGCGCGACGTGACACTGACCATCCGGCCCGGCGAGCGGATCGCCATCATCGGGCCCAGCGGCGCCGGCAAGAGCACCCTGCTCGGCCTGCTGCTCGGCTTCGTGACGCCGACCAGCGGCCGGATCACCGTGGACGGGGTCGACCTCGCCACCGCCGACCCGGACGCCTGGCGTCGGCAGCTCGCCTGGGTGCCGCAGCGGGCGCACCTCTTCGCCGCCTCGCTGGCCGACAACATCCGCCTCGGCGCACCGGACACCCCGGCCGACGCACTCACCGCCGCGGTGCACGACGCCGCCCTGGATGACGTGGTGGCCGGCCTGCCCGACGGCCTGGACACCCTGCTCGGCGAGCGCGGCCACGGGCTGTCCAGCGGGCAGCGGCAGCGGGTGGCCCTGGCCCGGGCGTTCCTGCGGGCCGCCCCGGTGGTGCTGCTCGACGAGCCCACCGCCCGACTCGACACCGCGGCCGAGACGGTGGTGCTCGACGCCACCCGTCGCCTGGTCGCCGGGCGGACCGCGCTGCTGGTCGCGCACCGACCGGCGCTGCTCGCCGACGCCGACCGGATCCTGCGCATCGAGGACGGCCGGGTCACCGAGTTGACGCCCGAACCGACCGGAAAGACCACCCGATGACCACGGAACACGGGCCGCAGGCGGTGGCCGGCGGGGCACCGACCGGGCGGGCCGCCGCCGAGCGCGTTGTGCTGCGACTGGCCCGACCGTACCTGGGCCGGCTGGTCGGGGCCGGGCTGCTGGCCGCCGCCACCGAGTTCGCCGGGCTCGCCCTGATGGCCACCGCCACCTGGCTGCTGATGAGCGCCGCCGGTCAGCCCCCGCTGGACCGGCTCACCGTGGCGATCGTCGCGGTCCGGGCACTGGCGATCAGCCGGGGCGTGTTCCGCTACACCGAACGGCTCGCCGGGCACGACGCGGTGCTGCGCATGATCACCGATGTCCGGGCCCGGGTCTTCGCCACCCTGGCGGCCCGCCGGGGCACGACGCACCGCTCGGGGGACGTGCTGAGCCGCCTGGTCTCCGACGTGGAGGCCGTTCAGGACCTGCTGCTGCGGGTGCTGGTCCCCGCTACGGCGGCGGCCCTGGTCGGCGTGGTGGCGGTCGCCGTGGCAGCGCTGATCTCCGCACCGGCCGCGGGCGCGCTCGCCGTCGGGCTGCTGGTCGCCGGGGTGGCGCTGCCCGCACTGGCCACCACGGTCACCCGCCGCAGCGCGGCCGAGGTGGCCCCCCTGCGGGGCGCGCTGGCCACCGACGCGGTCGACCTCACCCACGGTGCCGCCGACCTGGCCGCGTTCGGGGCGACCGACGTCACGCTGCGCGCCGCCGAGCAGCGCGCACACCGGCTGGCCCGACTGGAACGTCGGCTGGCCGCCACCGGGTTCGCGGTGGACGCGGCCGGCGTGCTGACCGCCGGCGTGACCGCCGCGGCGGTGGTGCTGGTCGCGCTCGCCGCCGACGTGTCGGGGGTGCTGGTGGGCGTCCTGGCCGTCGGCACACTGGCCGCCGTCGAGGTGACGCTGGCGCTGGTCACGGCGGCCCGGCAGTGGACGCAGCTGCGCCCCGGCCTGACCCGGGTGGCCGACCTGCTCGACGCGGAGCCATCGACCCCGCCACCCGCGACCGGTCCAACGGACCTGACCGGCCCGCACGAGCTGCGCTTCGTCGACGTGACAGTCCGGTACCGGGCCGGCGCGGCACCCGCCCTGGACGGCGTCAGCCTGGACCTGCCGGCAGGACGCCGGATCGCGGTCGTCGGCCCGAGCGGCGCCGGCAAGAGCACACTGGCCGCCGTGCTGACCGGCACCGTACGCCCCGCGTCCGGCCGGGTCACCCTGGACGGCCACGACCTCTCGGCGTACGCCGAGGAGGCGCTGCCCCGCGCGGTCGGCGGGCTGCTGGCCGAGGCGTACGTCTTCCATGCCACGGTGCGGGAGAACCTGCTGCTCGGGCGGGCCGGAGCCGACGAGGAGGAGCTGACCGCGGCCACTGCGGCCGCTGGCCTGCTGGACTGGGTCCATGCTCAACCGGCCGGCTGGGACACGATGGTCGGCGAGGAGGGCGGGCAGCTCTCCGGCGGGCAGCGGCAGCGGCTGGCGCTCGCCCGGGCCCTGCTCGCCGCGCCGCCGGTGCTGGTGCTCGACGAGCCCACCGAAGGTCTGGACCCGGCCGCCGCGGACGCGGTGCTCGCCTCCGCGCTCGCCGCCACCCCCGTCGGGCACTCGGCGCTGCTGATCAGCCACCGGCTCAGTGGACTGGCCGAGCTGGACGAGATCGTGGTTCTGGACGGCGGCCGGGTGATCCAGCGCGGTCGGCACGCCGAGCTGGTCGCCGCCCCGGGCTGGTACCGCGACCAGTGGCTGCTCCAGGTGGCGGCCGAACGGGGTTACCTGGCGCTCGCCCCCTGACCCGACTCGGGGGTCGACCAGGGTTCTCCCGGACGTCAACCCGCCGGAGTCCGTGGCAGGGTGGTGCCATGGCGCGCGGTGAGGACGTGATGGTCGACGAGCACCTGCGGGAGCTGGCCGCTCGGTTGCAGGGGCCGGCCCGACTCAAGTCCGACCTGCTGACCGAGGCTCGGCACGGGTTGCTGGACGCCGTCGAGGCGTACCGCGAGCGCGGGGTGCCACCCACCGAGGCGCAGCGCCGGGCGGTTGTCGAGTTCGGCTCACCGGCGCAGGTGCTGCCGTCCTGGCAGGCCGAGTTGGCGGTGGGCGCGCTGCGCGGGCTGTCCCTACGGATGTTGGCGATCGCCGGGGTGGGGGTGGTCGCCGGCGACCTGACCTGGCGAGGGTCGAGCTGGAGTGGCGGCCCGCGCCCCCCGGCCGGCTACCTGCTGCTCTCCAGCTCGGTCGACTGGATCTGGATGGGTGCGCTGCTGCTCTCGGTGGCCGGTCTGCTGGTGGTCTGGGCGAGCGCGCGGGCACCCCGACCGGGCCTGGCCGTGGCCCAGCGTGCGGTGGGCGTCGGCCTGACCGGTGTCCTCGTTCTCGGCATGATGGCCGGCTGCGCCCTCTTCGCCTGGTCGCTCAACCTCTGGGACGCGGCGCTGCACTGGCCCCCGATGATCATTGGGGCGGTGTTGGTGGGCGGCGGATACTTCTCACTGACCCGGGCGGCGCGCGGTTGGCTGTTGGCCACCGCCCGCTGACCAGCGCACCCCAACGCGGGCGGGCCAGGCGTCGGGTGGGCCAGGCTGAGGCGAGCGTGGGCCTGGCTGAGGCGGGCCGGGGCGGGTCAGGCCGGGGTGGGCGGGCTGCCGGGGTCGAGGAACCGGCCGACGGTCAGTTGGAACTCGCGCCAACCGGCGCGCTCCCCGGCCAGCGCCCGCCGGCCGGAGTCGGTGAGCTGGTACGTCCGCCGTTCCCGGCCGCCGACGGTGCTCCAGGTGCTCGCCACGTGGCCGGCGCGTTCCAGGCGACGCAGCGCCGGATAGATGGTGCCGGTGGGTAGGTCCAGACTGCCGTCGCTGCGGGCACGCAGCGCCTCGATGATCGCGTAACCGTGCAGCGCACCCTGTTCGAGCACGGCGAGCAGCAGAGCGTCGAGGTGGCCGTGCAGCGCCTGGGCCTTCATACGTAGCAACGCTACTTGTCGAACGGCCGCTCCGCCAGGGGTGACCCCCAGCAGGTCGGACCTGTGCGCCAAGCGGCCCCCGGGGTGCGGGCATCGGTCACCCAGGGCCGCCGACTAGGGTATGTGCCCAGAGTCACTCGCCGGTCAGAGACCCGGTGGGTGGGCAACCCGAAGCACACGGAGGTCAGCGTGGCCCGCCAGTCGCCCCAACGGCCCGACGCCGACGAGCCCGAGCTCGACGACACCACCGGCGCCGCCGAGCCAGATGAGACCGAGGGGACCGACCGCCCGTCGGCGTCGATCGACCGCTCCCTCTGGGACGAGCTGCGCATCGACCCGGTGGAGATCGCCCTGCCCGCCGGCACCGGCTTCACGCTCCGGGCGTACCGGCCGGCCAGCTCGCTGACCCCGACCGACGTGACCGAGCGCGACCAGGACGACCCGTTCCTCGCCCGCCGCCAGGCGATCGAGGAGGAAGAGGACGACGAGACCGTCGTCATCCTCGACGAGGAGTTGGCCGAGGAGTTCGCCGCCGAGGACGAGGACGACGAGTCGACCCGCCGCCGCCGTGACGCCGCCGACACCGACGACGAGTCGGACGAGGCCGTCGCGGACGAGGCGGACGAGGCGGACGACGAGGAGGTGCCGGTCTTCCTCAGCAACCGGGGCAAGCTGCTGCTGTTCAAGACCCCCGAATCGCTTGTCAGTTTCATCCGATCCGGTGCGCCCAACGATCTGTCCCAACTGGACAGCTGGAATGAATTGTCCGAACGGGTGGAGCCGGCGGATATCGCTCCGCTCGACGAGGACACCTACGAGCTCGACCTGGTCGTGGAGAACCTGCGCGGCGGGCACGACACGTGGGATTCGACCCTGCTGATCGAGGCGGGCGAGGTCGCGCGCGACCTCTCGTACGCATTGCGGCTGCCTGCGGTACTCGACATGCTCTCCGCCGGCTCCAGCCTCGACGACCTGGACGAGGCGCTGCGGGCCACCGCCAACGGTGGGATCGGCGCGTTCATGGGTCGGCGGCGGCTCAAGAAGATCGGGGCACAGACCGCGAGTTTGGGTTGGCGCACCATTGTCGGCAAGATCTCTGCGGTCGTGGACTGGCGCGACTGACCCGTACCGGGGAGCATCAGTTGCTGGCAGAGGAAAGACCTGTCCCGGGAGGAGGACGACGCCGTGGCGCTCGTGCGCGTTTACTGCGGTCTGGCCTCGGCGGATCCGGCTGACCGACCGGCCTCCGCCGGTTCGACGCTGACGTCCGCTGTGGTCGACGACGCAGGCCGTCTGCTGCATGTCTGCGAGATCGGCGATGACGCCGCTGGCTACGCCCAGCTCGTCGCGCTGCTCGTGGAGCGGTCGGGCGGGCCGAGCGGTGCGGCCATCGCCGCCGACAGCGACGACCACACGGTCACCTCGCTGCTGAGCGCGGCCGGGCGACCCCTGGCGATCGCCGACGACGACTCGGTGGACGACTTCGCCGAGCGGTTCGCCGATGACGACTCCCTTGAGGAGATGCAGTCACCTCCGGCCGAACGACGGGCGGTCGGCCTCGCCCGCGCGTTGCAGGCGGGGGCGCTCTCCGCCGTCACCCTGCCGGCACCCCGGGACCTCGCCGGCTACAAGCAGGTGCTCTCCGCGCACGCCGCGTTGGCCAGCGGGCGGCACTCGGCCGCCGTGGCGCTGCGGGAGGTTCTGCGGGAGCTCTACCCGGCGGCCCTCCGCGCCTACCCGGACCCGGCCGAGCCGGTCTCGCTGGCGGTGCTGGACGCGCTGCCCGAGCCGGGCATGCTCGGCGGCACCGTGGCCCGGGGCCGCGAGGTGTCGGTCGCGGCGGACGCCATCGCCGCGCACCTCGCGGCGGACGGGGTCGCCGACGCCGAGGAGATCAACGAGGCGGTCACCGCCCTGCGCGTCGCCATCTCCGAGACACCCCGACGCGCCGCGGTCAACCGGGCTCTCACGTCCGCGGTGGCCGAGACGGTCCGTCAGGCCGTCGCCTCCGTACGGGCCTGCGATGCCGGGTGTGAGGCGCTGGTCAGCGCGCTCAGCTCCCGGGCCAGCACGCCGGCCCAGGCACCCGGCCGCCGCGCCGCTGCCCGCCGTGGCGACTCCGTCGGTGAGCTGACCGGCCTGGCCGGCGCCAACGCCGGGTTGAGCGGCCTCGCCGGCACCAACGCCGGCCTGCGGTCGGTCCGACCCACCCCACCGGCCGTCGAGCCGGCACCCGCCGCCGGGCGGCGCAGCCGCCCCGAGCCGCTCCCGGGCAACGCGCCGCTGGCGTCGCCCCGCCCGCTCGGGCCGCCGCCGGTCGCCCCGGCGCCGGTCACGCCGCCGCCGGTCGCACCCGCCCCGATGACTCCGGCGGCGATGGCTGGTCCGCCATCGTCCACGCTGCCCAGCCGCACCGAGCCGGCCTCCAGCCGGATCGACGGTCCGACCAACCGGCCGGTCTCCGCACCGCCGCCTCCGCCACCCGGGATCACCCCGATCGCGCCGGCGCAGCGCGGCCAGGTGCCGCCGGCCGAGGCCGGTGAGCCGTTCCGGCCGACGCTGACCACCGCCGCGATCAACAACGCGCGCGCCGAACGGCAGCGTACGGTCATTCCGCCCCGGCCCAAGACCAACGGCGAGCCCCGGCCGAGCCATCTGCAACGCCCGGTCGACGAGCCACCCACCGGCGGGTTCAGCGCCACCGACCTCAGCATTCCGGTGCCGACCCCCCGGCCCGGGCAGGAGTCCGCACCACCCGGCTCGCGTGCCAACTGGCCGCTGGTCAACAACCCGGAGGACCCGGCCGACAGCTCACCGGACAACCCGGTGGCCTACTCGTACGGCGGCAGCCGCGGTGTCGACGCCCCCACCGACCCGGGTCGGGCCGACGGTCGGGTCACCCCGCCCTGGTTGGCGGACGACCTGCCACCGGAACCCCCGATGCTGCGGCTGGTCGAGCCGCCGCCGCTGGCCGACCGGGCGCTGCGCGAGGGGCTCAACCCTCCTGCGGACCAGCACCTGGAGACGCCACCGCTGCGCCTGGTCGACCGCGAGCAGGCCGCTCGCAACGGTCGGCCGCCCGCCCGCACCGAGCGTGCCGCCGAGCACCGGCCGCCACCCCCGGTCGAGCACCGGCCTCCGCCGATGGAGCACCGGCCTCCGCCGGTCGCTGACGAGGGCGACGGCGATTTGCTGATCTTCGCGCAGGCCAAGTCGGCCTGGTTCGTCGGGCACGCCGAGGAGTCCGACCTGGACTGGTCGACCACTGCCGACACCGGCTGGCAGGCCGCGGAGCAGGCCGCCCGCCCGGCGGTGGGCGCCGAGACCAACGCCGGTCTGCCGAAGCGGGTGCCGCAGGCCAACCTGGTGCCGGGTTCCCCGCTGCGCGAGGAGCGCCCATTGCGGATAGTGCGTGATGCGGCAAGCCTCGCGGAGAACACCACCGGCTACTTCCGTGGCTGGCGTCGCGGCCAGGAGATCGGCGGTTTCGCGGTGGGCGGTCGGCCCGGCCGCGAGGCGGCCGGCGGTTGGGACTTCAGCCGTGACCACGGAGACCGCGACGACGACCGGGAGTACGAGTACCGTTCGGCGGGCTACCAGTCCTGATCCTTGGCACATACGTGGGAGCGCCCTCAGTCAGCTGACTGGGGGCGCTCCCACGTATGACGATGGACCCCGGACACGGTTACGCCGCCTCCTCGACGATGCCGAGGAGCCACGGCCCCGGGTGCGGGGGTCGACAGCTTCCACGATCGTCCCAGGAGGCGGCGTGGCGGGCGCACAGACGCCCGGTGGTGCAGCGGGCAGGGTGCTACGCCCGGTGGCGGCCGGAGCCACCACCGGGGCGTGCAGCGCCAGCGATCAGGCCGGGGCGACGGCGCGCGTACGGCGCATGGTCAGCACGTACTCGACCAGCGAGATCAGCACGTGCTTCGTCGACTCCCGGTTACGGGCGGCGCAGGCCACCACCGGCACGTCGCTCGAGATCGCCAAGGCGTCCCGGACATCCTGCGGGTCGTGGTACTGCATTCCGTCGAAGCAGTTGATCGCCACCAGGTACGGCAGGCGTCGGTGCTCGAAGAAGTCGATCGCCGCGAAGCAGTCGGCCAGCCGGCGGGTGTCCACCAGCACGACCGCACCGATCGCACCCCGCACCAGTTCGTCCCACATGAACCAGAAACGGGTCTGACCCGGCGTACCGAAGAGGTACAGGATCAGGTCACGGTCGATCGAGATCCGGCCGAAGTCCATGGCCACCGTGGTCGTCGTCTTGCCCGGCACCTGCCGGGTGTCGTCGACGCCCACGCCAGCGGAGGTCATGATGGCCTCGGTGGTCAGCGGCGTGATCTCCGAGACCGAGCCGACCAGCGTCGTCTTACCGACGCCGAATCCACCGGCGATAACGATCTTCGCCGACGTCACGCGGCCGCTCGGGCTCGGCGGGCGGTGCGACATGTCAGAGCCTGCGAAGTCCACTCAGCACCCTCTCCAGCAGTTCAGTGCCCACCGCGTCGTCGGAGTCGTCCAAAATGGTCGGCTCGTGGACCGCGACCAGGCCGTCCGTCGCCATGTCGGCGATGAGCACCCGGGCCACACCAAGCGGGAGCTGCATCCGCGCCGCGATCTCTGCGAGCGATTGCACGCGTCCGTCACACAGCGCGGCGATGTACTGGTGTTCGCGGCCCTGGCCGCCGTTGCCATTGGCAGCGGCCCGGCCGCGCACCGTCGTCTCGACGAGCGCCTCCAGCGCGATGTCGAGCCGGGGACGGGTGCGACCACGGGTCACGGCGTATGGACGGACCAACGCCCCGGTTGGTTCGTCACGATCGGCCATCTCGCCGCTCACCTCCCTCGCACCCGTTACCGGCTCCCACCGGTGAAACCCGTCGTTGTCGTTGTTGCAGTCGTGCCGACCTCACGATCGGCAAGGGTGTCAGCCCAGCATGCCCGCAGCCGCACGCGGCTGCGGGGTCAGCGCGTCGCCCACCCGGTCGACCAGCAGCGCCATCTCGTAGCCAACCTGGCCTACGTCGGAGCTGCGGGCCGCCAGCACGGCGAAGGACGAGCCGTCCGAGATGGACATCAGGAACAGGAAGCCATTGTCCATCTCCACGACGGTCTGCAACACCGCGCCTCCCTCGAAGCAGCGTGCTGCCCCCTGGGTCAAACTGACCAGACCCGACGAGATCGCGGCGAGCTGGTCTGCCCGGTCACGCGGCAGATCCCGTGACGACGCGAGGAGTAGGCCGTCCGCGGAGACGGCGACCGCATGCGCGACGCCGGGCACCCGGTCGGCGAAGTTGGCCAGTAGCCAACCAAGATCCTGCGAGGTTGTCATCCTTCTTGCTCCTTCTGCCCGCTCCCGGCCACCGGGCCTGAGCCAGACTGCGAGGATTGCCCTCCCGGAGTCGCCTCCGGGCTGGTCGGGTTGTCCGAGGTGCTACGCCCTCGCTGCACGCCCCGATGGTAGGCGGAGAGCAGGCCACGAACCGCCTCCGGGGAGCGCCGCTGGACCGAGGTGGTGGGCTTCTCCACCGCGCCGGGCACCAGCTGCGCCATCGGCTTACGTTTCGGCAGGCCGGTGGTGGTGGTCTCGCTCACCGGCACCGCGCCGGCCGCCGCGGAGGCAGCCCGCCAGCCGTCGTCGGCAGCGGTCTGCCAGCCGTTGCTCTGCGGTTGAGGCCGGCGGTTCGGCAGGCTCTCGGCGAGACCGGGGTGGGCGCCCTCACTCGCTGTGGAGCCGTTGTCCCGCGGCGCCCCTCCGACCGTCGGAGTGTCTGCCATCGGTGTGTTACCTGTCGTCCCGGGTGGTGTCTTGTGGACTGCCCGACCGGTGGCGTCGACCGTGGCGAACTGCTGGGTCGCGGAGTCGCCGTTCGTCGCCGGCTGGCCGCTGGCCGTCTCCTCCGAGCCCGGGCGGCGGGTACGGAACCAGGCCGACTCGAGCTCCCGGAAGATCGGTAGCTCCATCGTCTCGTCCGCGTACCGCTGACGGTTCTGCGCCTGCGGCTGCTGCGGTGCCGGCCGGGTCTGCGGGGCCGGAGCCGGAGCCGGCTGCGGTGCCGGAGCCGGCGGCTGGGCTGCGGCCGGCTGCTCGCCGGGTCGCGGCACACGCGGCAGTTCGGTCGTCATGTCCAGCGCGGCGGCGAGCCGCTCGGGGACCGGCGGGGTGGCCGTGTCCCGGTCGCCACCTGGCACTGGCGGCCAGGCCGGCGGTGCCGGGGCGCTGGCTGCCTGCGCGGGCGGGGCCGATCGCGGCTCGAACCCGCTGAACGACTGGGCGGTGGCGGGCGGCGCCGAGTACGGCTGAGCCGAGTACGGCTGCCCGGACGCTGGCGACGCCGAGACCGGCGACGCCGACACCGGCGGACCGGCGTACGGCTGCCCGGAGGCCGGAGCGGCGGAGACCGGCGCACCGCCGTACGGCGCGCCCGAGTACGGCTGCCCGGAGTAGGGCTGCCCCGAGGCCGGAGCGGCGGAGACCGGCGCGCCGGAGTAGGGCTGCGCGGAGACCGGCGGCGCCGAGTACGGGTGCGCCTCGGGGCTGCTCGGCAGCTGGCGCGGAATCGACTGCTGCTGGCCGGTGGTCGGGGTGTCGTCCCCGGCCCGGCGCTGCGGCAGCGGGTCGGTCCCCTGGCCGTTGGCCGACCGGGGGGTGAACCCGTCGCCGCCGTTCGTGCCGGCCGCGCCGGTCAGATCGGACCAGGCCGGCATCGAGCGGTACGAACCGCCGTTGGCGGGGGTGCCGGCGCCGTTGCGCGAGGCGGGCTCGAACGGACGACCGCCCAGGGTGACCTGGTTGCCCGACTCGCTCGGGCGCGGGCCGTTGCCCAGCGCAGGCAGCGCACCGAAGGCGGGCGCGGACCCACCGACCTGCGGAGCACCGGACTGCGGCCCACCGAACTGGGGAGCGCCGGCCGCCGGCAGCGCCGGCGACTGCTGAACCCGACCGGAGAGCGCCCGAGGCACCAGCACCGACGTGGGAAGAGTCACGTCGGCGACCGTGCCGCGGTCGTTGCCGGGGCGCAGCTCGACCCGGACACCGTGCCGGGACGCCAGCCGGGCGACCACGACCAGGCCCATCATCCGGGACACGGCCACGTCCACCTGCGGCGGCGTGGCGAGCCGCTCGTTGAGGTCCTGCAACTGGTCGGCGCTGATGCCGATGCCGCGGTCCTCCACGTACAGCGAGGCGCGGTCGCCGACCCGGCGAGCCTCGACCATGACCTGCGAGTCGGGCGGGGAGAACGCGGTGGCGTTGTCGAACAGCTCCGCGACGAGGTGCACCAGGTCGTTGACCGCATGCGCGGCGACCTCGATGTCCCGGTCGATGACACCGAACTCGATCCGGGTGTAGTGCTCGACCTCGGACTGCGCGGCGCGGAGCACGTCGATGAGAGCGGCCGGCTCGCGCTGCACACGGGTGGAGTCGGCACCGGCGAGCACCAGCAGGTTCTCGTCGTTACGGCGCATCCGGGTCGCCAGGTGGTCGAGCTGGAACAGCTCGGCCAGCCGGTCCGGGTCCTCCTCGCCGCGCTCCAACCGGTCGAGGTGACCGATGAGACGGTCGACCAGGATCTGTGAACGGCGGGCCAGGTTGACGAACATGGTCGCGACGGAGGCGCGCAGCGCCGCCTGCTCGGCCGCCGTCCGGACGGCTTCCAGGTGGACGGCGTTGAACGCCTCGGTCACCTGGCCGAACTCGTCCTTGGTGCGCACCGGGAGCGGCTCGGCGATCTGGTTGGCCAGCTGCACCGGGGAGAGCTGCCCGACGACCTGCGGGTCACGCAGGCGGGCCACCGCCTGCGGCAGGCCGTACTGGGCGACGGAGAGCGCGCCCTGCCGCAGCTCGCGAAGGGATCGGGCCATCGAGCGGGCGACCATGTACGCGAAGAGAATGGCCAGGAGCAGCATGCTGAGCAGCAGGCCGGTCTCCAGGAATACCTGGCGCTGGACGTCCGAGCGGATGCTGTCGGCCTGGCTCACCACTTCGCGGTCGAGCTTCGTCTCGACGGTGCGGATCAGCTTGGCGTTGGCCGTCATGGCGGCTTCCCACTGGTCCGGGCCGAACGGCGCACCGCGCATGTCGCCGGTGGTGTTGCCGTCGATCCAGCCGGTGTAGTTCTTTGCCTGCCGGAGGTCGCCGCCCGCGATCGTCTGGTCGTGGAACTTCGCGTCCTCCGGGGTCGCCACGGCCTTGAAGCTCTGCACAGCCTGGATCTGGCCGGTGTCGCTGGCGATGTAGTCCCTGCGCAGCGTCGGGTTCATGAGCTTTCCGCCCTTGACGCCCAGCGCGCGGTGGACCACGACCCGACGGCCGGAGAGGAACTCCTTCTCCCGGGCGACCGCCGCGGCGGCCCGCATCCGGTCGCTCAGCTGGTTGTCACCGGCGAGCTGCGTGGACGAGTCGCGGATGGCGAGCAGGTCGTCGATCAGACCGTCGTACGCCCGCACGGAGTCGGTGAGCGCGAGCTTCCCGTTGAACACCTGGCTGCGGACGCCCGACAGGTCCTGCAGGTTCTGGTCGATGCTGTCGAGCAGACTCTCGAGGCTGCTCGGCAGATCCTCGATCTCGGCCCGCTGCTTCCGGTACGGGATCGCGTCCTGGTCCACCCGGGAATTCACCCGGTTGTACGCCTCCTGGTACTGCGCTGTCGGCTGCGTCCCGTCCGCGCCCAACATCAGCACGGCGGCGGTCCGCTCGTCCTGCAGGCTGTCGACCAGGTCACCCGAGTAGCTCGACAGATTCGCCAGGTCGCCCGCCCGGTTGGCATTGTTGAGCGTCTCCACGTGGTCGACGAGACCACTGGTGCCCACCACGACCGTGGCGATGGTCGGCACGATCATGATGAGACCGAGCTTGGACCAGATCGGCATGTCCCCGAGCCGGCTGGCCGGCCGGCGCAGCCGCGACAGGAGGGAGCCCGCCATCTTTGGCCGTTTGCTCACAACACCGCCCTCGCGATTACAGCTTCAACGCGTTGCCCCGGGCAACGCCCAGCGACCGACCCGGCGGGTCGGACCCCCGAGATTCCATCACGCCGCTCGACAAGAAGAAAGCCCAGGTTGTCCCCGACCGAAGGTGTGATGAGATGTTGATACGATTTGATAGCAGTCTGTCTGGCCGGAGTAACTGAAGGTAATGGAACATCCGCACCGAGTGGTCCTACTGGCCGGCCCGTCAGGGTCCGGAAAGTCGTACATAGCGCAGCAAACCGGCTTGCCGGTGCTCTGCTTGGACGACTTCTACAAAGACGGCGATGACCCTACGTTGCCGAGACGAAACGGCCAGGTGGATTGGGAATCGCCGCAGTCCTGGGACGCCCCCGGTGCGGTGGAAATTATTGCCCGACTTGCCCGCGAGGGTCGGGCCGATGTGCCGGTTTATGCGATCGGTGCCGATCGACGGGTGACCACCCGGCCATTTGATGTCGCCGGATCGCCACTTTTCGTGGCCGAAGGGATCTTCGCGGCCGAGATCGTCGAGGAGTGCCGACGACTTGGCCTGCTCGCCGGGGCGTACGCGCTGCGCCGCCCGCGCGGGGCGACCTTCCTGCGCCGACTCGCCCGTGACCTTTCCGAACAGCGCAAAGCGCCCCGGGTGTTGATTCGCCGCGGGGTGGCGCTCCTACGGGCCGAGCCCGCGGTGCTGCGTCGGCAGATGGGCCTGGGCGCGGAGGCGGCCCGAGCCCGGGAGGTGCTGCACCGGGTGGCCGGCCTGCTCGCCGGCCACCCCCACCGCTGAGCTCAGGCCAGCAACTTCGCGTACGCCGGCTTGATCACCTCATCGATGATCCGCAGCCGCTCGTCGAACGGGATGAAGGCGCTCTTCATCGCGTTGATGGTGAACCACTGCAACTCTTTCCAGCCGTAGCCGAACGTCTCCACCAGCAGCGACATCTCCCGCGACATCGAGGTGCCGCTCATCAACCGGTTGTCGGTGTTGACGGTCACCCGGAAGCGCAGGTCCCGCAGCAGACCGATCGGGTGGTCCGCGATCGAGGCCACCGCGCCGGTCTGCACGTTCGACGAGGGGCACAGCTCCAGCGGGATCCGCTTGTCCCGGACGTACGCGGCCAGCCGGCCGAGCGAGCCGTCGGCGCCGATGTCGTCGACGATCCGCACCCCGTGGCCGAGCCGGTCCGCTCCACACCACTGGATCGCCTGCCAGATCGACGGCAGCCCGAACGCCTCGCCGGCGTGGATGGTGAAGTGGAAGTTCTCCCGCTGGAGGTACTCGAAGGCGTCCAGGTGCCGGGTGGGCGGGAAACCCGCCTCGGCGCCGGCGATGTCGAAGCCGACCACCCCGGCGTCCCGGTGCCGCACGGCCAGCTCGGCGATCTCCTGGGAACGGGCGGCGTGCCGCATCGCGGTGAGCAGGGTGCCCACCCGGATGGTCAGGCCCGCCTCGACCGCCTGGGCGGTGCCCTCGGCGAACCCGGCCAGCACCGCCTCGACCACCTCGTCCAGGCTCAGGTCCCGTTCCAGGTGCTGCTCCGGGGCGAAGCGCACCTCCGCGTAGACCACCCCGTCGGCGGCCAGGTCCAGGGCGCACTCGCGGGCCACCCGACGCAGCGCGGGCGCGGTCTGCATGACCGCCACCGTGTGCGCGAACGTTTCGAGGTAGCGCTCCAGGGAGCCGGAGTCCGCCGCGTCCGCGAACCAGCGTCCGAGCGCCTCGGGGTCGGTGGTGGGTAGTTCGTGACCCACCTCGGCGGCCAGGTCGACGATCGTCGCCGGCCGCAGCCCGCCGTCGAGGTGGTCATGCAGCAGCGCCTTCGGGACCTTGACGATGTCCTCGTACCGGATAGTTGCGACCATGCTCAGACCCTAGTCAGCCAACCCGTCGGGACCGAGCCGGCCCGCTCAGGGTCGCCAGCCGTAGATGCGCGTGACCAGGAGTCGGATCACCAGCCGACCGTCGGCGACCATCGCCGACCGGTACTCCGCCCAGTCGGGGTGCTCGCCGCGGACGCGTCGGTAGACCTCGACCAGTTCCTGCACGGTGTCGTCGTCCTCGGCTGCGGCGGGCGGCGTGAGGGTGGCGACGCCCTCGGCGACGGCGTACGCCCCACCGTCCGGGGTCGTGACGTGGAAGCTCGCTCGTGGATCGCGGCTCAGGTTGCGCGCCTTTGCCCGGCTGCTGACGGTCGAGCACCTGATCAGCTCGGGCTCGGCCAGGTAGTCGAGGTTGGAAAGTTGGGGTCGACCGTCACGGCGCATGGTCACCAGCACTCCGCGCCCGCGCTCACCGAAGAGTTCCCAGAGTCGTTTCGTTGACATGTCATCGACCTTAGGTACCCAATCGATGACATGTCAACGAAACGGCTAGACTCGGAGCATGGCCGCTCCACGATGGCTCGACGAACGAGAGGACCGCGCGTGGCGCGGCTACCGCCGAATGCGTCGGCTGCTCGACCTGGAGCTGGCCCGGCAGCTGACCCAGGACGCCGGCCTCTCCGAGGCCGACTACGACGTGCTCTCCGACCTCTCCGAGACACCGCAGGGGCGGCTGCGGCTGCGGGAGCTGGCAGATCGCATGCTCTGGTCGCGCAGCCGGCTCTCCCACCACCTGACCCGCATGCAGCAGCGCGGCCTGGTCACCCGCGAGGAGTGCGCCGACGACGCCCGAGGGTCGATCGTCGTCCTCACCCCCGCCGGGCGGCAGGCCATCGGGTCCGCCGCCCCCGGCCACGTGGCCGCCGTCCGCCGGCACCTGATCGACCTGCTCACGCCGGCGGAGATCGACGCGCTCGGCGCGCTCACCCACCGGGTGGTCGACCACCTCGGCGCTCGGGCGCCCCACCCACGGCACGATCCGGAGGCCTGACGCGTGGACCCCCGCATCCTCGATCGACTGCGCTGCCCGGTCTGCGGCGAGCCGCTGGAGCAGGCCACCGACACGAAGGCCCTGCGCTGCCCGCGCCGGCACAGCTTCGACATCGCGCGCCAGGGTTACGTCAACCTGCTCACCGGCCGCGCCCCGCACGTCGGCGACACCGCCGAGATGGTCGCGGCCCGCGCGGACTTCCTCGCCGCCGGGCACTACGACGTCATCTCGGCCGCCCTCGCCGCTGCCGCGACGGACGCTGTCGTCCGTCTCGGCGCGACGGGCGCCGAGCCGCCAGCGCCCGACGTCGGCGCGTACCCCCTGGTGGTGGATGCCGGCGCCGGCACCGGCCGGTACCTCGGCGCGGTGCTGGCGGCGCTGCCGCACGCCGTGGGTCTGGCCCTGGACGTGTCCAAACCGGCGCTGCGCCGCGCGGCGCGCGCGCATCCCCGGGCCGCCGCCGCGCTCGCCGACACCTGGCAACGACTGCCGCTGGCGGACGCCTCGACCGCCGTGCTGCTGAACGTCTTCGCCCCGCGTAACGGCACCGAGTTCCACCGGGTGCTCGATCCGGCCGGGACGCTGCTGGTGGTCACGCCCGACACCGACCATCTCACCGAGTTGGTGGCTGCCCTCGATCTGCTGCGGGTGGCCCCGGACAAGGCTGGCCGGGTGACCGACAGCCTGGGCGGGCACTTCACGCCGGTCAGCTCAGCCGTCCACCGGGCGGAGCTGACACTGACCCGACCGGAGGCCGCCAGCCTGGTCGGGATGGGCCCGAGCGCCTGGCACACCGACCCGGACGCGCTCACCGCCCGGCTGGCCGCCCTTCCCGAACCGGTCCGGGTGACGGTGGCGGTCCGGGTGGACGGGTACCGACCCCGCTGACCTCAGGTGGAGAGGTCGACCTCTTCCCAACCGGGCGGCTCGTCGTGGTACGGCCCGCGCAGGATCACCGCCCACTCCAGCGCCCACCGCCGCTGCCCGATCGCGTTCGCGTCGACCAGGCCCGGCGCACGCCGACCGCCGCGCTCGGTCTCCAGGTACGCCCAGTCCAGGCAGTAGTGCAGGTCGAGCAGGGCCGCCGCGTCGGCCGGGTGCTGCGGCGCCGTCAGGATCCGGGACCGCCAGTACGGGAAGGTCTCCCCTTCGGCGATGTGCGGCAGCCGCTCGACCAGCCGCTCGTCGACGGCGAGCGTGGGGTCGAGCTGCTTGGTCAACCCGAGCACCCAGGCCAGTGCGAAGAGCGCGTCGTGGTGCAGCACGAACGACCGGTGGTCGCCCTTGCCGCCCATCACGAACTGCCACTCCGGCGGGGTCACCGCGTCGACCAGGTGCGAGCCGAGCAGCCAGCTCATCGCCGCCTGCGGAGGCATGCCGAAGCAACGCGCCAGGATCAGGTGCAGCACCGCGATCCGCGCCTCGATCTCCGCGGTCGGTCGCAGGTCGATCTGGTCACCCGGCTCCCAGACGAGGGGAAACTGGGGCGGTGGCAACGGCAGGCCGAGCCGGGACAGTTCGTCCAGGCTCGCCTCGCGCACCTCACGGGGGTCGGGGGCAGCAACGGTCACGGCGGATCTTCCTGTCTGCTCGCGCCGGCGCAAGGCCGGTTGTCCCCCCTTGGCCTGCGACAATAGCGCTCCCACGGGACCGGCACCATGCCCGGGCGACCCCGGATCTGTCAGCTGATGCGTTCGATGACCAACGACGTCGCCGCCGGGGCCGTCGCCGCGATCCGTACCGCGTTGGCGGCCTCGGTCAGCGCGGCCGGAATCCGCGTCGCGTCCTCGGCACGCAGCTCGTAGAGCGGGTCACCGGCCCGCACCTCGTCACCGGGCCGCTTGTGCAGCACCACCCCGGCCGGCACGCTGACCGGGTCCTCCTTGCGCGCCCGACCCGCGCCGAGCCGCCACGCCGCCACCCCCATGGCGTACGCGTCGACGGCCGCGACGTACCCGTCCCGCTCGGCGCGGACCACCTCCACCTCGGCCGCCGCTGGCATCGGCGCGTCCGGGTCGCCGCCCTGCGCCCGGATCATCGCCCGCCAGGAGTCCATGGCCCGTCCGTCGCGCAGGGCCGCCGCCGGATCGGCGTCCGGCAGGCCGGCGGCGTCGAGCATCTCCCGGGCCAGGGCGAGGGTCAGCTCCACCACGTCGGCCGGCCCACCACCGGCCAGCACCTCGACCGACTCGGTCACCTCGACCGCGTTGCCGATCGCCAGGCCGAGCGGGGTGGACATGTCGGTGAGCAGGGCGACCGTCCGCACCCCGTGCGCACCGCCCAGCTCGACCATGGTGCGGGCCAACTCGCGGGCCTGGTCGACGGACTTCATGAACGCGCCCGAGCCGACCTTGACGTCGAGGACCAGCGCGCCGGTCCCCTCGGCGATCTTCTTGCTCATGATCGAGCTGGCGATCAGCGGGATCGCCTCCACGGTGCCGGTCACGTCGCGCAGCGCGTACAGCTTGCGGTCGGCGGGCGCGAGCCCGGTACCGGCCGCGCAGATCACCGCACCCACCTCGTCCAGCTGGGCGATGAACTCGTCGTTGCTCACCGTGGCCCGCCAGCCCGGGATGGACTCCAACTTGTCCAGCGTGCCGCCGGTGTGCCCGAGACCCCGGCCGCTCAGCTGCGGCACGGCCGCGCCACAGGCGGCCACCAGCGGGGTGAGCGGCAGGGTGATCTTGTCGCCGACGCCGCCGGTGGAGTGCTTGTCGACCGTCGGCCGGCGGACCGCCGACAGGTCCAGCCGCTCACCGCTGGCGATCATCGCGGCGGTCCACCGGGCGATCTCCGGCCCGGTCATGCCGTTGATCAGGATCGCCATCGCCAGCGCGGACATCTGCTCGTCGGCGACAACCCCCCGGGTGTACGCGTCGACCACCCAGTCGATCTGCGCGTCCGACAGCACACCCCCGTCCCGCTTGACCCGAATAACGTCAACAGCAGCAAAACCACTCATCAGAAGATCATCCCTAGTCTGTTGCAGATCCCGACCGACGGCCGGTGACCACGAGGGGCGGGGGCCGACCGTGCCCGGCGGAGGGATCAAGCCTGACCGCCCGGAGCCGGGCACGGTCGGCCCAATCCCCACAGCTCAACCCCAGCGAACCGGGATCTCCATAGGCGGCTCACCCTCGCCAGCCCAGAAGATCGTGCCGGTGGCGTCCACCACGACCACGCGGGGCGTCCGCGCCAGACCCCAGGTGATCGCCTCAGCCGGGTCGTCCCAGCTCGGCGCCTCCTCCAGCACCCCGGTTTCGGCGCCGACGTCGTCCCCGGCCGACCGCTCCCAGTACGCCGTCCAGACCTGCTGACCAGCGGACATGTCCGGGTGCACGAAGACGGTGCCGCGCCCGCGCCAGGCGGCGAGCCGCTCCGGGACCACCGGCACGGGTGTCTCGCCGGTGACGGCCTCCAGGTCCTCCACGCCGAAGGCGTGCGGCAGCAGTTCGGCCATCCGCAGTGGCCGGGTCTTGCTCTCGATCAGGCACTCCGGCCCGCCGTGCTCCCAGAGCAGCTGCCGACAACGGCCGCACGGCATCAACGGCTCGCCGGTCGCGTCGACGCAGGAGAGCGCCACGAGCCGACCACCGCCGGTGGCGTGCAGGCTGGACACGACCCCACACTCGGCGCAGAGCGTCACCCCGTAGGCGGCGTTCTCCACGTTGCAGCCGACCACCACCCGGCCGTCGTCGACCAGCGCGGCCGCGCCGACCGGGAACGTCGAGTACGGCGCGTACGCGTGCCGCATCGCCTCGATGGCGGCGGCGCGCAACTGCGCCCAGTCAATGTCGGTCATGCCGCCCATTCTGCCGAGGTAGCCCAGGTCACGCGCGCGCAGGGCCGAGTCCCACACCCCATCGTGTTGATCAAGAAGTTTGCGTCAGGATCGGCGATTCTCCTGACCGAAACCTCTTGATCAACACGAGAGCGGGGTTGGTCAGCCCTTGATGTACGGCTTGCCGTCGGCGGCTGGGGCCCGGACTCGGCCGACCAGGCCGGCGACGGCCAGGATGGTCGCCAGGTAGGGCAGCATGGCCAGGAACTGGCTGGGGATCGAGCTGCTGATCGCGCCCAGGTAGGTGGCGAGCTGGTCGGCGAAGCCGAAGAAGAGCGCGGCGAGCAGTGCGCCGGTGGGGTTCCACCGGCCGAAGATCAGCGCGGCCAGCGCGATGAAGCCCTTGCCGCCGATCATGTTCTTGGTGAACGAGTAGAGCGCGAGGGTGTAGGACGCGCCGCCGATGCCGGCGACCACTCCGGCCAGCAGTACGTTGCGGTAGCGCACCCGCAGCACCTTGACGCCGAGCGTGTCGGCGGCGATCGGGTGCTCACCGACCGAGCGCGTACGCAGACCCCACCGGGTGCGGAACAGCCCGATGTGGATCACCAGTACGAGGAGCAGCCCGACGTACAGGAAGATGTTGCCGCGGAACAACGCCGGCCCGAGCACCGGGATGTCCTTCAGCAGCGGGATCTCCCAGTTGCTGAAGCGGGGCGCGCTGTTGTACTTCTGGGCGTCGGTCTGCATCAGCCGCTCGTAGAGGAAGCCGGTGACGCCGACCGCCAGCAGGTTCAGCACGATGCCCATGACGACCTGGTCGACCAGGTAGCGGATGGCGAAGACGGCGAGCAGCAGCGAGATGAACGCGCCACCGATGGCGGCGGCGACCAGGCCCACCCAGACGCTGCCGGAGATGCTGCCGAACAGCGCGCCGCTGAACGCGCCCATCAGCAGCTGGCCCTCGATGGCGACGTTGACCACGCCGGAGCGTTCGCAGAGCACCCCGGCGAGCGCGCCGAAGATCAACGGCAGGGCCAGGATGAACGTGCCCCGGATGATGTTGACCAGCGGCATGAAGTTCTGACCGACCGGCGCGGCGGAGACCTGCCAGCACAGGAACGACAGCACGAAACCGACGAGCCCGACACCGAGCACGACGAGGAACCACCGCTTCGGCACCCCGGCGAGCAGCGCCGCGCCGGCGGCGATCGTGATGATCCCGAAGAGGATCGCCCCGATCGTGCCGTTGATCTCCAGTGCGGCACCGGCCGCGTCGTCGCTGAGCGTGAACCGGGCCTGCTGGTCGGTGGCGAGCGCGCCGAAGAGCACCGCGGACAGCAGGCCGAGCCCCAGCAGCGTGAGACCGACCTTGCGGCTGCGGGTCCAGAAGCCCTCGTCGACCGGGGCGACGGCGATGTCGGGGACAGCCATGGTGGACATGAGTTACCAGCCCTTCGCCAGGCTCGTCTGCAACCGGGCGGCACGCGCGGCCCGGAGCTGGAAGATCGCCTTCACCAGGGCCGGCGCGGCGATGAAGATGACGATCAGCGCCTGGAGCACTGTCACCAGCTCCAGCGAGATCCCGGAGTACGACTGCATCCGGTTACCACCGGCCTGCAGCGCCCCGAACAGCAGCGCGGCGAGCAACACCCCCCAGGGCTTCACCCGCCCGAGCAGCGCCACCAGGATGCCGTCGAAGCCGATCTGCGCGACCACCAGCGGGGTCAACGCGCTGGCCGTGGAGCCGAGCACCATGTTCGAGCCGCCGAGACCGGCCAGGATGCCGGCGAAGACCATGATCAGAATGTACGTCCGGGTGACGCTGATGCCGGCGGTCCGGGCGGCGTCCGGGTTGGCGCCGACCGCGCGCAGCTCGAAGCCGAGCGTCGAGCGGTTGAGCAGCCAGGCGACCGCCCAGGTGGCCAACACGGCGAGCAGGATGCCGGCGTGCACCCGCAGGTTGTCGCCGAGCAGTCGGGGCAGCTGGGCGGAGCTGTCCACCGCCTTGCTGATCGCGTCGGTACGGGTCGGGTCCTGCACGCCGTTCTGCACGATCAGCCAGGTGAGGAAGTACGTGGCGACGTAGTTGAGCATGATCGTGTTGATCACCTCGTGTGCGCCGGCGCGGGCCTTGAGGATGCCGGGGATGAAACCCCAGATCGCTCCGCCCAGCGCGCCGGCCAGCACCGCCACCAGCAGGTGCAGGCCGGGCGGCAGCGGCAGCAGGAAGCCGGCCAGCGCCGCCATGATCACGCCGATGGTGGCCTGGCCCTGGGCACCGATGTTGAACAGACCGCCGCGGAAGGCCAGCGCCACCGACAGACCGGTGAAGACCAACGGCGCCGCGTAGGTCAGCGTCTCCGAGATCGGCGCGAGCACGGCCTGCCAACCACCGTCGCCGTTCAGCCAGGCAGTGAATGCTTCGGGGTCGAAGATCGAGCCCTTGAACAGGTTCGCGTACGCCTCGCTGACGAGCGTCCAGCTGGAGTTGATCGCATCGGACGGGCGGGAGGTGATGTACGAGTAGGTGGAGAGCACCGCCGGATCAGAAATGATCATCAGCACCGCGCCGACCACGACCGCCAGCACCAACGACAGCAGCGTCACCGTGAAGGTGTTGGCCGCCCAGAGGTTCTCCAGGAACATCCGGCCCAGGCTCGGCTTCGGCTCCGGCTCCCGGTCCGGCTTCGCCACCGGGCGCTGCGGCTCGGTCGACACCTCGGCCCGTTCGGTGTTGTCGAGCGCGTCCTGCGCGGCCTGCGCCTCGCTCGCCGGTTCCTTGTCCGAGGAGCCCGACTGCGGATTGGGGTCGCTCATGCCGTCACTCCGCTTCGCTGCGTGACGCCATGAGGCACCAACGCCCTGCAACTCCGATTCGCTCGCTGCCGCTCGCTCACGCCGTCACTCCGCTTCGCTGCGTGACGCCATGAGGCACCAACGCCCTGCAACTCCGATTCGCTCGCTGCCGCTCGCTCATGCCTCGTCCTCGCTCGCGGAACCGTCGGCACCCGCCGGGCTCTCGTCTGCCGCGTCGGGTCCACCGTCGGCTGGGGCCGCGACCGCGTCGTGGGCCGCGTCCGGGCTGATGCCGGCCATCAGCAGGCCGATCTCCTCACGGGGGGTGTCCGGGCCGACGATGCCGATGATTCGACCGCGGTACATCACCGCGATCCGGTCGGCGAGCCCGATCACCTCGTCGAGTTCGCTGGAGACCACCATGACGGCGGTGCCGACGTCCCGTTCGTGGATGATCTGGCTGTGGATGAACTCGATCGACCCGACGTCGACGCCACGGGTCGGCTGGGCGGCGATGAAGAGCTTCAGCGGCCGGGACAGCTCCCGGGCCACGATCACCTTCTGCTGGTTGCCGCCGGAGAGGGTGCCCACCGCCGCGTCGGCCGATGAGGTACGCACGTCGAACTGCTCGATGCGCTCCTTCGCCGACGCCGCGATCGCGTCGGGTTTCAGCGCGATCCCGGAACCGAACGGCGGCCGGTCGTAGATGTCCAGCACCAGGTTCTCCGCGACGCTGAACTCCTTGACCAGGCCGTCCACGCTGCGGTCCTCGGGCACGTAACCGACGCCCGCCCGGAGCACCTTCTTGGGCTTCCAGCCGTCGATCCGTTCGCCGGCCAGGCTGACCGTGCCGGCGAGCACCGGGCGCAAGCCCATGATCGCCTCGATCAGCTCGGTCTGGCCGTTGCCCTGCACACCCGCCACGCCGAGCACCTCGCCGGCGCGCACGGTCAGGTCGACGCCGTCGACCGCGCGGATCTGCCGGTCGTCGTCGACGACCAGCCCGGCCACCTCCAGCACCGGCTCGCCCGGGGTGGCGGGGGACTTGTCGACGGTGAGCCGGACGTTACGCCCGACCATCAGGGCCGCCAGCTCGTCGCGGCTGGCCTCCGGCGAGGCGGTGCCGACGGTCTTACCGCGTCGGATCACCGTGATCCGGTCGGCGATGGCCTTGACCTCACCGAGCTTGTGGGTGATGAAGACGATCGACTTGCCGGCCGCCTTCAGCGACCGCATGACCGTCAGCAGTTCCTCGGTCTCCTGGGGGGTGAGCACCGCGGTCGGCTCGTCCAGAATGAGCAGGTCGACGTCGCGGGTGAGCGCCTTGACGATCTCGACTCGCTGCTGGACGCCGACCGGCAGGTCCTCGACCACCGCGTCCGGGTCGACCCGCAGGTTGTAGCGCTCGGACACCTCGGCGACCTCGCGCCGGGCCCGACGCCGGTCCAGGAAACCGGCGATGCCGCCCCTGACCTGCTCAGCCCCGAGCATGATGTTCTCGGCGACGGTGAAGACCGGCACCAGCATGAAGTGCTGGTGCACCATGCCGATCCCGGCGCCGATCGCGTCGGACGAACCCTTCAGCTTCAGCGGCTTGCCGTCGACCAGGATCTCGCCCTCGTCGGGCTGGTAGAGCCCGTAGAGCACGTTCATCAGGGTCGACTTGCCCGCGCCGTTCTCGCCGAGCAGGGCGTGAATCTCTCCAGGCTCCACCGTCAGGTTGATGTGATCGTTGGCGACCAGATCACCGAACCGCTTGGTGATGCCGCGCAGTTCGAGTCTCAGCGCAACCTCCTGGAGTGCGAGCGATGGTGCAGCCTAGCTGCCGGTGGAACCGGCCGGACCGGACCGGCCGCCGTGGTGCGCGATCGGCCGCTCCGACCCCTCGGGTGGTACCCGCAGAGCTGGAGCGGCCGATCGGTCGTACCTGTCCCCCGCCGACCCTCCTGATGATCTCACCGGAGGGGCCGGCCGGTTGTCACTTGGTCGGCTGGGCCGCCGAGGTGACGGTGATGGTGCCGGCGGCGATGTCCGCCTTGATCTTGTCGACCTCGGCCTTCAGCTCGGCCGGAACCTTGCTGTCGAAGTCGTGGTACGGGGCGATCGAGACACCGTTGTTGGCCAGGGTGCCGACGAAGCCCGGGTTGGCCGGCAGCTTGTCACCAGCGGCGGCCTTGAGCACGGCCTCCTTGACGGCGTCCGGGATGTTCTTGACCACGGTGGTGATGATCGCCGCGCAGTCCGGGGTGCTCTCGCAGCCGTCCACGTCCACCCAGATGGTGCTGTACTTGCCGTTGGAGGCCTTGGCCGCGGCGGTGGTGCCGAGGCCGGAGCCGCCGGCGACCGGCATGATGATGTCCGCGCCCTGGGCGACCAGCGCGTCGGAGACCTTCTTGCCCTCGTCCTGCTTGGCGAAGTCGTTGGTGAAGGAGCCCTTCTGGGTCTCCTTGTTCCAACCCAGCGCCTGGACATTCTTGCCCTTGGTCTTGTTGTAGTGCGCCACGCCGTCGACGAAGCCATCCATGAAGATGGTCACCGGCGGGATCGGCAGACCGCCGTAGGTGCCCACCTTGCCGCTCTTGCTCATCCCGGCGGCCAGGTAGCCGGCCTGGAACGCGGCCTGGGCGGTGTCGAACTGCATCGGGTAGATGTTGTCCAGACCCGGGTTGGCGTCGACGATGCCGAACTCCTGGTTCGGGTTCGCCGCCGCGATCTTCTTGGTGGCGTTGGCCATCAGACCACCGACCGCCAGGATGAAGTTGCACTTCTGGTTGACGTACTGCGTCAGGTTCGGCTCGTAGTCGGCCTCGGCCTTCGACGCGACGAACTTGATGTCGATGTTGTCGTTGGCGGCCTTAGCCTCCTGCAGACCCTTCCAGGCCGAGGTGTTGAACGACTTGTCGTCGATGCCGCCGACGTCGGTCACCATGCAGGCGCTGAACTTCTTGGCGCCACTGCCGGCGTTGTTGTCATCCTTGGGGGCCTCGCCGCAAGCGGCGGCGGTGAGCGCGAGCCCACTAACCGCGACGATCGAGGCGATCCGCATCCCACGCACCGAGCGCAAGACGTCTCCTTCCCATTGCACACCGCGCCTTGTGCGGTGGCAGCCCATCAGCCGACCTGCGGGTGTGCCGCCGGCTGTCCCACGTTACGGACGGGAGCGTACGCCCGCGTCCACCCACCGGCCGACAATCGTGCACGACTGTTGAGCGCCTGTTACCCGGGTGTAACCCTTGCGTGGGGCACGTCACTCTTCGTGCTGGTAACCGAGCGCCTAGGTGTCCGCAACGTCCGTTTCTTGGAGGCGTTTCCCTCCCCCGGACGTTACCGCCAAAAGACCGCGACCGCCGCGTTGACCAGGGTCAGACCGACGATCGCGAGGAAATGACCGCGGTTGACCACGTCCCGCTTCCGGGAGAAGAAGACCATGACGAAGATCAGTAGCGCGATCACCAACTTCGTCACAAGCTTCGCCGGTGCCGGCTCGTCGCCGTCGCGCAGCGGCGCGGCCAGGCCCAGCCCGGTCAGCAACTGGATCACCGAACCCCAGAGCATGGCCTGGTTGATCCGCAACCGGCCGCTGGCGTACTGGGCGATCGAGCCGCCGAGCAGCAGAGCGAACCCGATCAGATGGACGTAGAGGAGGATGAGTCTGAGAGCTTCCACGGTCGCCATCCTTCCCTATGAACGACGGATCGTAGTAGTGGGAACCGCCGGCGGGCGCGGATCAGGCCAGTCACCCGTGCGCTGTCGGGGTGCGGCGAGAAGAGCCGGCTCGCGCGCCGCTGGCGACTCCGCCCGGCCGTCACCGGCGAGCGCGACAGCGACCCATCCGGCGATGCTCACCGTGGCCAGGAGCAGCACCGGCAGCGTCACCCGTTGCACCGAGGTCGCCAACCACCATTCGATCTCGTTCGGCCCGGTCAGGTAGGTCCCGATCAGCACCACCAGGTAGTAGCCGTTGAGCGCCCACACCCAGCCGTCGGACGCCAACCCGGCGGCCCGTCGTCGCCCACGCAGGAACAGGGCGCCGACCAGCGCCACCACCGCGGCACCCACCAGCACCAGACCCACCACATCCCACATCGCCGCGATGGTGACCTGGAACCGCTGGACCCTCTGGGCCCCCTGGTCCGCGAAGGTGCCGTTGGTGATGTCCGACTTGGCGTCCAGCACGCGGACCAGCACCGCCCAGGCGCCGCCGGCGAGCACCGGCAGCCAGACCAGCGCGGCGCGCCGCAGGTCGGCGCGGCCTCGCACGGTGACCAGCACGGCCAGGCCCGCTACGGCGATCAGCCCCTCGTTCTTGCTGAGCGCCGCGACGGTCAGCAGCAACAACGGCAACAGGGGCCGGCGCAGCGGATCCGCGCCGAGCAGGAGGGCCACCGCCGCCGCGGCGAAGGCGGCGGACCAGAGCGCGTCAGCGAGCCCGCCGGTCACCGCGTACAGGACGTTCGACCAGGTCGCCAGGCCCACCGCGATGGCCAGCACCCAGGCCACCCACGCGGACACCCGAGCCAGCGTCCGGCGGACCAGGTAGACCAGCATCGCGACCGCGGAGACGGTGACCAGCGCGCCAACGAGCTGGGCGGTACGGAAGTCCGGCTCGACGACGCTCCACACGGCCGCGACGGGCGCGGAGGCGAGGGGCGGGTAGTCGGTGTGCGAGAAGACGAATGCGGGGCTGCCGATCGCCGTCCGCGCGTACTCGCTCCCGTTGGCGAAGTAGCCGGCGTGCAACCACCAGATGGAGTGCGCGTCCCACCGGGAGGCCGGCTCGAAGATCATGAGGCACGGCGGGAGCAGGGGTAGCACGATCAACAGCGCGTGCCGCCACCCGCCGTACGGCACCGGCTCGCCGGGGCGACGCAACAGCCACCCGGCGCAGACCAGCCCGGCGGCCAGCACCAGGGCGATCCAGAGGAGCAGCGGACCGCCGACGACCAGCATCAGGACCACCGCGACCGTGCTCAGGAGCGCCGCCGCCAGGGGCGCGAAGAGCAGGGCGAGGAAGGGACTGCGCAGGATCGCGAAGGCCAGCGGGAAGCCGGCGACGAGGAGGGCGAGCACGGCGAGGAGCGGGGTGAGATCCATGTCGTCAGTCGGCCTTCCGTACCACCAGCCGCACGCCCGGGCTGGTCGGACGCTTCCGAACCACCGAGGCGACGCCGACCGAGTAGTCCCACGGCGCTCCCTGGACGACCACACATCCGCGCAGCGCGGCGAGCTCGTTCAACCGCTGATGCCACAGCTCCCTGTTTCGGCGGGGCTCGACGAGCGAGATCCGGCTGCCCGGGGGCACCTGCTCGACGAACTGCTGCCAGAGCGCCTCCATATCCACCTGGTGGTGGAATGCTGGGAGGTCGTGTTTCCGGTCACCCATCAGGACGACGCCCTGACCGGTGGCCTGCACGGCGCCCTGGACGGCCAGGAGGAGGCAGCCCACCCCGACGAGCGCCACGACGACCCGGGCGATCATGGCCGAGCCCCGGCGCTTGGTGGACGTCATCGGTCAGCGAGCGTCTTGGCGGGGATACCGCCAGGACGACGCCGGGCCCGTTCCCGGCCCAGGATCCACAACGCCTCGACTCCGTCCCGCCAAGTGATCTTCTTGCCCTCGGTACGACCCCGCGCCCGGTAGGTGATCGGCACGTCGTAGGGGCGGATCCGCCGGCGCAGCAGTTTGCCCGTCACCTCGGCCTCCATGCCGAACCCACGGGACCGGATGTCCAGCGACCGGTACAACTCCACCGGCATCAGTTTGAAGCACGTTTCCAGGTCGCCGATGTAGGAATTGAATAATACGTTCGCCGCGGTGGTGACGCCCCGGTTTCCGACCACGTACCAGAAGCTGTACGCGCTGTGGCTGCCGAAGGTGCGGTTGCCGTAGACGACGGTCGCGTTCCCCTCCAGCACCGGGGCCAACAGCTTCGGAATGTCCTGGGGGTCGTACTCCAGGTCGGCGTCCAGGATCACCATGTACTCGCCACGGGCGCTGTCCACGGCCGTCTTGATCGCCGCGCCCTTGCCGGCGTTGCGCGGGTGGGTGACGACCCGCAGCCGCGCGTCATCCATCCCAGCGAGGATCTCCGCGGTGCCGTCCGTGCTGCCGTCATCGACAACCACGATCTCGATCTCACACGGGTACTGCACGGCGAGCGCCTGCTTCAGGGCCTCCGCGACGCGGTCCGCCTCGTTGTAGACCGGCATCAAGATCGACAGTTGCACGAAAGTCTCCCCGGGACAGCACCGGACGGCGTTTGAAGGGCGGCGGGCCGCCGCCAGCGGCTAGTGAACCAGGCCCGCAACACGTTCGCTGGCCCGCTCTCGCGAAGCAGCGTCGGCGCGGTGCCGAAGCACCCTACCTCGCGTCACCCCGGGGATCGACCACCCCCGGTCTCATCCCTTGACTGCCCCGGAGGTCAGCCCGGAGACGATGTACCGCTGGAGGAACTGGAAGACCAGCACCGTCGGGATCGCGGTCAGCAGGGTGCCGGCCGCGAAAATGCCGAAGTTGTTGTTGCGCTCGTTCCCTTCCAGCAGGCCGTACATGCCCACCGCCAGGGTCTTGGAGTCGGTGCTGGTGAGGAAGACGTTGGCCATCAGGAACTCGTTGATGGTGCCGATGAAGGCCAACAGCCCGGCGACCGCCAGGATCGGCGCCACCAGCGGCAGCATGATGCGGAAGTAGACCTGGGCGTGTGAGGCGCCGTCCACCGTCGCCGACTCGTCCAACTCCCGGGGCAGCGTGTCGAAGAAACCCTTCATCAACCAGGTGTTCACCCCGAGCGCGCCACCCAGGTAGAGCAGCAACAGGCCCCAGGGGGTGTTGAAGCCGATCGACGGCCACAGGTCGGTGATCGCGCCGAAGATCAGGTAGATCGCCACGATCGCCAGGAACTGCGGGAACATCTGGATCAGGAGCAGCGAGAGCAGCCCCACCCGGCGACCGCGGAAGCGCATCCGGGAGAAGGCGTACGCGGCGAGCGCCGAGAGGAACACCGACGCGAACGACGCCAGCCCGGCGATCAGCAGCGAGTTGAGGAACCATCGCCCGAAGGCGGTTCGCTCGAACAGCCCACCGAAGTTGCCGAGGGAGACCCCGCCGGTCGGCACCAGATCGGTGGTGGACAGGGTGCCGAGGGGGTTGAGCGCGGCGGAGAGCACGAACACGATCGGGAACAGGCTGAACAACACGCCGAGCAGGGCGACCAGGTGCCGCCAGCCGACCTCGGCCAACCACCGGGTACGCCGCCGGCCGATTCGGTTGAGGGTGCGATTGCGGTGGAGCACGCTCACGCGTACACCTCTTCCTGTTTGCGGGTCCGCCGGAAGCTGACCGCGGAGACCACCGCGACGATGGCGAAGATGAACAGTGAGATCGCGGCCGCGAAGCCGAACTGCGCGCCCTGCCCGCCGAAGGCCAGCCGGTAGGTGTACGTGATGAGCAGGTCGGTGGCGCCGTTGGCCGGGTTGTCGGCGGGGAAGGGCGCACCCTCCGTGGTCAGGTAGATCGCGTTGAAGTTGTTGAAGTTGAACGCGAACGACGAGATCAGCAGCGGGGAGAGCGCGACCAGCAACAGCGGGAGGGTGACCGCGCGGAAGGACTGCCAGGGCGAGGCCCCGTCGACCGAGGTGGCCTCGGTCAGCTCGCGCGGGATGGCCTGCAACGCGCCGGTGGCGACCAGGAACATGTACGGGTAGCCGAGCCAGAGCTGCACGAGAATGACCGCGAAGCGCGCCGTCCAGGGGTGCCCGAACCAGTCCACATTCACCCCGAGCAGGCTGTTGATCAGCCCGAAGTCGGCGTTGAACATGTCCCGCCAGGCCAGCAGCATCGCGAACGACGGCATGGCGTACGGCAGGACGAGCACCACCCGGTAGAGGTTGGTGCCACGCATCCGGGGTGCGTGCAGCACCAGGGCGATCAGCATGCCGAGCAGGAACGTTCCGCCGGTGGAGCCGATGGCGAAGGCGAAGTTCCAGAGGAGACTGCTCAGGAAGGGGCCGGAGATGTTCTCGTCGGTGAGCACCCGGGTGAAGTTGGCCAGCCCGACGTTGACCTTCCAGCCCTGGGTCAACCGCTCACCGTCGGCGGCGACGAAGGCACCCGCCTCGTCGTCGGCGGTCCAGGTCTGGCCGGTCTCGGTGTCCCGGACGCAGTCGCAGCCGGCGTCGTACGCCCGTACCGCCGTGCCCTCGTAGGCGCGGGACAGACCGCTGGAGCGCAGCGCGCCACCGGGGGTGGGCACCACCAGGTCGGTGATCTCCTTGCTGCGGGAGCTGGCCTGGCCGACGCTCAGCACGGTGTACCCGTCGGCGGCGGTGACCCTGCCCCCGGCGGCGACCGTGACGTCGGCCGGGTCGAGGCGGCGCAGCCCGTCGGTGTCGCCGACGGAGACCGCCCCGGTGCCCGGGTCGGTGACCAGGAAGACCAGCGCGCCGGTGGCCGGGTCGCCAGTGGTGGCGATCGAGAGGGCGTACTCGGCGGATCCGGGCACCTGGGTGACCGACGAGGACTCGATGGCGACGATGGCGTCGTCCTTGCTGCCCCGGTGCCCGTCCCCGAAGTTGGTGAAGGCGGTGCTGGCGGTGTAGAGCACCGGGAAGACCTGGAAGGCGATCAGGAACAGGGTGCCGGGGACCAGGTACTTGGCCGGGATGTGCCGACGGGTGAGGTACAGGTAGAACAGCCCGGCGGTGGCCGCCGCCAGCAGTGCCAGGCCGACCCACAGGCCGGCGGCGATGAGCGGGAACGCCGCCCAGACCGCGACACCGGCGGTCAGGCCGAGCAGGAGCACCTTGCCGGCGAGCCCGGTCACTGTGATCGGTGCGTCGTCGCGGGAGCGCGGCAGGCGGGAGCCGACGGGCTCCCGGCCCGGCGTCTGCGTGGCAGACCCCGGGCCGGACAGCGGCGTACTCATTACTTGATCTGGCCGGAGATGGTCTTGCCGGCCGCGGTGACGGTGCTGGTCGGGTCGGCTCCGCCGATGACGGCGGCCTCGGCCTTGCCGAACGGGTCCCAGATCGCGGCCATCGCCGGAATGGCGGGGAGCACCTGACCGTTCCTGCCCGCCTCCTGGAACTTGGCCAGGTCCGGGTCGGCGCCCTTGACCTGTTCGAGGGCGGCGGTCAGCGCCGGCGGCCGGGGCTCGGCGTTGTAGAGCGCGACGGCCAGCTCGGGGGTGCTGGTGTAGTTGGCCACGAACTCCTGGGCCAGCGCCTTGTTCTTGCCCTTGGCGGCGACGTAGAACGCCTGCACGCCCACGAACGGCTGGGCCTCCTTGCCGCCGGCGAAGCCGGGGATCGCCGAGATGTCGTAGGCGATGTTGGCCTTCTTGACGTCGGCCACGGCCCACGGTCCGGAGACCAGGTACGCGCACTTCTTGCCGGTGAAGGTGGCGATCGAGTTGGTGTCCGCGATGGAGCGCTTGAGCACACCCGCGCCCTTCTCGCCGAGCGCGCCGATCTTCTTGAAGGCGTCGATCGACTCGGGCTTGCCCACGCCCAGGTCCTTCGGGTCGTAGTCCCCGTTGGCGTCGGTCCCGAAGAGGTAACCGCCGGCCGAGGTGTACAGCGGGTAGATGTGGTACGCGTCGCCGTTCTGACCGACCTGGAGGCAGAGCGTCTCGGTGGCCTTCTTGGACGCCTTGAGCGCCTTGCCGGTGGCGACCAGGTCCTCGATGGTCTTCGGCGCTTCCGGGGCCAGCTCGGTGTTACGGATCAGCGCCAGGTTCTCCTGCGCGTACGGCACGCCGTAGAGCTGACCGTTGAAGGTGACCGCCCTGATGGCGGTCGCGTTGAACGCGCTCTTCTGCTCGGCGGCGAGCTGCACGGGGTCGATGGCGCCGTTCTGCACCAGGTTGCCGATCCAGTCGTGCGCGCCGACCACCACGTCCGGGCCGCTGCCCTGCTGGGACGCGGTGACGAAGTTGGTTTGCAGGTCCTTGCTGACGGCTTGGACCTCGACGGTGACGCCGTTCTCCTGGCCGAACTTCTCGGCGAACGGCTTGAGGGCGGCGGTCCGCTTGTCGTCCGCCCAGATCACCAGTTTGCCGTCGGCGGCCTTGGGGGTGTCCTTCGCGGCCGGCTCGTCGCTGTCGCCACCACAGCCGGAGGCGGCGAGCGCCAGGGCGAAGAGGGCGACCACACCCGCGGTACGGATGCGCATCGGTGCTCCTGTCGTCATGGCGGGTCCGCCGGGGGAAAGGCGACCCGCCAGTGGAAAACGTCTGGAAGTTCTTGCCAACCGGCGCATGGCATTGCGCCGCTGCGCTCGCATGTTGCGGGGACGTTAGCAAGAGGTTGCAGATTATGGAAGGGCTTGCAGAGGACCCCGCAAGAACTTGCCGGTGGGCTACAGTGCCGCCATGCGCGCTCGACTGTCCGACATCGCCCAGCAGGCCGAAGTCAGCGAGGCCACGGTGTCGCGGGTGCTCAACGACCGCCCCGGCGTGGCCGCAGAGACCCGGCAGGCCGTCCTCACCGCCCTCGACGTGCTCGGATACGAGCGCCCGGCCCGGTTGCGCAAGCGCAGCGCCGGGCTGGTCGGCCTGGTGGTGCCGGAGCTGGACAACCCGATCTTTCCCGCCTTCGCCCAGGTCATCGAGTCCACCCTGGCGCAGAGCGGGTTCACCCCGGTGCTCTGCACCCAGACCGCCGGTGGCGTGACCGAGGACGAGTACGTCGAGATGCTGCTGGACCGGCAGGTCTCCGGGATCGTCTTCGTCTCCGGCCTGCACGCCGACACCGCCGCCAACCACGACCGCTACCGGGCGCTGCTCGCGCGACCGTTGCCGGTCGTGATGATCAACGGGTACGTGCCCGGCATCGGCGCGCCCTTCGTCTCCTGCGACGACCGGGAGGCGGCCGAGCTGGCCGTCGCCCACCTGGTCGCTCTCGGGCACCGGCGGATCGGCCTGATCACCGGCCCGGACCGGTTCGTCCCGGTGCAGCGCAAGGTGGCCGGCTGGCGCTCCGCGATGACCCGGCTGGCCGGCGTCGCCGAAGCCGACCTGGGCCCGCTGGCCGAGCTGTCACTGTTCGGAGTGGAGGGCGGCGAGGCGGCGGCCGGCCGACTGCTGGACCGCGGCGTCACCGGCGTGGTCTGCGGCTCCGACCTGATGGCGCTCGGCGCGATCCGGGCGGCCCGCCAACGTGGCCTCAACGTGCCCGACGGCCTCTCCGTGGTGGGTTACGACGACTCCCCGCTGATGGCCTTCACCGACCCGCCGCTGACCACCATGCGCCAGCCGGTCACCGCGATGGCGGTGGCCGCCGTCCGTGCCCTGGTGGACGAGATCAACGGGCACGGCGCCCCGCACTCGGAGTACCTGTTCCGCCCGGAGCTGGTGGTGCGCGGCTCCACAGCTGTCGCGCCGAGCGCCGCACGTCTTTCTTACGCAAGATCTGCTTGACTCTTGCAGCGGCGGGCCGGCATATTGCTCGAATGATCAGCACCACCACCCCGCCGCCCGCCACCGACGACGACTGGTGGCGCGCCGCGGTCGTCTACCAGGTGTACGTCCGCAGCTTCGCCGACAGCGACGGCGACGGCACCGGCGACCTCCAGGGCATCCGGCAGCGCCTGCCGTACCTGCGCGACCTCGGGGTGGATGCGCTCTGGCTGACCCCCTTCTACACCTCGCCGATGATCGACGGCGGGTACGACGTGGCCGACTACCGGGACGTCGACCCGATCTTCGGCACCCTCGACGACTTCGACGCGATGATCAGCGACGCGCACGCCCACGGCCTGCGGATCATCATCGACCTGGTGCCCAACCACACCTCCAGCGCGCACCACTGGTTCACCGCCGCCCTCGCCGCCGGCCCCGGCTCACCGGAGCGGGCCCGCTACCTCTTCGCCGACGGCCAGGGTGCGCACGGCGAGTTGCCGCCGAACGACTGGGAGAGCATCTTCGGCGGCCCCGCCTGGACCCGGATCGCCGACGGCCAGTGGTATCTGCACCTGTTCGACCCGGCCCAGCCCGACCTGAACTGGCGCAACCCGGAGGTCCGCGCCGAGTTCGAGGACGTGCTGCGGTTCTGGCTGGACCGGGGCGTGGACGGCTTCCGCGTCGACGTGGCCCACGGCATGATCAAGGCGGAAGGGCTGCCGGACGTCGGCTTCAGCTCGATGACCACCGGCCAGCGTCAGGTCGAACTGCTCGGCAAGGGCCGGCTGCCGTACTTCGACCAGGACGAGGTACACGAGATCTACCGCTCCTGGCGGCCCATCCTGGACAGCTACCCGGGCGGACGGATGGCGGTCGCCGAGGCGTGGGCCGAGACGCCGCAGCGCCTGGCCCGCTACATCGGCCCGGACGAGTTGCACCAGGCGTTCAGCTTCGACTTCCTCGACGCCACCTGGTCGGCCGACTCGTTCCGCAAGGTGATCGACACCGCGTTGGCCGAGGCGGCCGTTGTCGGCGCGCCCACCACCTGGGTGCTGTCCAACCACGACAAGCAGCGGCACGTCACCCGGTACGGCGACGGCGCCGAAGGGCTGCGCCGGGCCCGGGCCGCCAGCCTGTTGATGCTCGCCCTGCCCGGCTGCGCCTACCTCTACCAGGGCGAGGAACTGGGCCTGCCGGAGGTCCTCGACCTCCCCGACGAGCTACGCCAGGATCCGGCGTTCCTGCGTACCGGTGAGAGCCGCGACGGCTGCCGGGTGCCCATCCCGTGGAGCGGCGAGCTGGCCCCGTACGGCTTCGGGCCCGCCGGCAGCGAGCTGAGCTGGCTGCCCGCCCCGGCGGTCTGGCGGGCGCTGTCCGTCACGGCGCAGACCGACGTGCCCGGCTCCACCCTGGAGCTGTACCGGGCCGCGCTGCGGATCCGCCGCGACCATCCCGCACTCGCGCTCGACGCCGACGGGGTCACCTGGCGGGAGAGCGAGCCGGGTGTGCTGGCCTTCGACCGCACCGCCGGCGCGACAGTGCTGACCTGCGTGGTCAACCTCAGCGGCGCGCCGGTCCGGATCGACGGGTATGGTCAGCCGCTCGTCGCCAGCGACGAACTCACCGAGCAGGGCTCCGGTCATCTGCTGCCCATTGACGCGGCGGTCTGGTTGGAACAGCGCTGAACGGGTAACAGGTTCTCGACCTGGTCGTTCGTCGTGCCCCGCGCCGGCGGGCGACTGGGCTACCGGCCCCTTGTGGTGGGGGGTGAGGTGCCACCGGTGCCGCGCGGAGTCCGCTCCGCGCGGCACCGGTACGGCGCGCCGACCCGCTGACGTCGACGGCCCGAACGGTTCACTTCGCGGTGAGCAACGCCGCGATCCGGGTGAAGCCGGCGCGTACCTCCGCCTCGTCGGGCGGTTCGGCGGGCTCACCGTGGCCCGCCTCGTCCGCGGCCGCGTCCAACTCCTCGTCGATCACGTCGTCGAAGTCCCCGTACAGATCGGCGCTCTCCACCTGCCGGGCCTCGTCCTCGGCGGCCACCTGCGCGGCGGCGATCTCGCTGCGGATCTCGTCGGCGGACAGCGCCGGCAGCAACGGCTCCACCACGGCCACCAACTGCTCGTCGGCCACCACCGCCTCGGCCAGGGCCAACGCGTGCGGCCGCTCGTACGGCCCGCAGACCACCGGCTCCCACTCGTCGAGGTCACCGAGCGGACCGAACGTGATGATCCACGGCAGGCCGAGGAGCGGCGACTCCGCCGGCAGGTCCAGTGTCATGAGTGCGCCCACCGGCTCATCATGGTCCGCGTACGCGAACGCCGACGCCGTTCTGCTCAGTTATCGCCCGTCCGACTGTCGATCAGCGGCCGGTCAGCCGGGGCGGACCGCGTCCAGGGCGGCGCGCACCAGGGCGAGCGCGGTGGCCGACGGTACGCCGAGCCGGGCCGCCTCCGCCGCGTAACCGGCCGCCGCCCGCTGCAACCGGTCGACGGCGTCGTCCCTGCCGGGGGCGACGAAAGTGCCGTTGCGCCCCCGGGTCTCCAGCAGCCCGGCCGCCTCCAACTCCCGGTAGGCGCGGGCCACCGTGTTCGCGGCCAACCGCAGGTCAGCGGCGAGCTGCCGGACGGTGGGCAGCCGGCTGCCCACCGGCAACCGGCCGTCGCCGATCAACTCGGCGAGCTGCACCCGCACCTGCTCGTACGGGGGCACTGACGAGTCCGGGTCAACCGAGATCAGCACCTGCGCGCCTTCCGTCATCAACCCGCACCGCCCGGCGTACCGGGATCGATGCCCTCGTCGACATCCTTCGCTGGCGGGGTGGTTCCGGCCAGGTCCACCACTCGGCCGTTGGTGCTGGTCGCGAGGAGCGCCGCGCCGAACAGCACCAACTGGTTGAGCAGGTAGAGGTAGAGCAGCAGGCCGACGGCGCCGGCCACCACGGTGTACGCCGGGTTCCGCTCGGTACGCACCACGTAGTACCGCCCGACGGTGTTCAGCAGCGTGATGCCGACCGCCACCAGCAGCACCACCGGGCGCAGCCGGGACCTGCTCATCCGCAGCCGGGGCACGGCGAGCAGCAGCGCGGTGGCGAGCACGGTGTTGACCAGCACGCTGAGCACCGCGCTGATCGTGGTCAGACCGACCGAGCCGGTGCTGCGCAGCAGGAAGCGCAGCAGCGACTCCAACGCGTCCACCGCCGCGACCGAGACACCGAGCAGCACGAAGACGCCGATCATCACGCCCAGGTCGACGAGCCGCCGCACCACCAGGTTGCCCGGCTGCTGGTTGAGCCGGTACATCAGCCGCTGCGAGGACCGGATGGCCTCCACCCAGCCGATCCCGGTGAAGACCAGGATGACCAGGCCGACCACACCGACGGTGTTGCTGGAGTTGGCGATCTGCTCGGCGTCCAGGAACGGCAGATTCTCCTTGAGGAAGTCAGCCGCGGCCGCGCTGACCTCGTCGTTGTCCTCCAGGATCGCGCCGAAGACGGAGAACGCGACCAGGGCGAGGGCGAACACCGCGAAGAAGCCGTAGTAGGCGATCGCCGCGGCCAACCGGCCGGCCAGCACCTCGCCGTAGAGCACGCCGGCCCGCCACACATGATCGAAGAACCCCGACCGGTGGCGCGCGGCGCTCACCCAGCGGTCGATGCCCTTCTCGATCCGGCCGATCACATTCACGCCAGCATCCTCGCCGATTCGCCACCGCTTAAGCGGCAACCGGCTTCCGGTGCTCGCCGGCCGGCGCGTCGCCGGCGCGTCAGTTGCCGACGCATCAGTCGCAGACGCTTCAGTCGCCGAGGCAGAAGTCCCGGCGAGGCTGCCACCTGGCCTGCCCGCTGTGCGAGAAGAGGGTGAACGCGCCGACCTCGAACATCGCGGAGAAGTCGGCCAGATCCTCGTACACCTTGTCCAGGGCCTCCGGTGCCACGTCCTGGGCCACCGTGACGTGCGGGTGGTACGGGAACCGCAGCTCGCGGTGCAGGCCCGGCGCCGCGGCGATGGCCGCGGCCAGCAGCTCACACTCGCTGATCCCGGCGGCCACCGCGACGAACACCACCTGGGTGACCGGCCGGAACGTGCCGGTGCCCCGCAGGTGCAGCGTGAACGGCAGGTGCGCGGCGGCGACGGCGGCCAGGTGCCGCTCGATCCCCGGCAGATTGGCCGTCCGGATCTCGGTGGGACCGAGCAGCGTCACGTGCGCGGGCACCGCCAGCGGATCACCGGCCTCGACCCGCCGCCGGGTGAGCTGGGCACCCCACGGCTCGGGAATGTCCACCGCGATGCCGATCTGGATGGTGTCGCCGGTCGGCGGCACCCCACCACTGCGATCCACGCTGCGCGCCGCCCCTCCGACCACCGACCCGTCCACCTGTACCGCGGCGCTACTCGCCGCGCACCGGCGGGAAGAAGCCCACCCGTTCGTACGTGGACCGCAGGGTCGTCGCGGCCACCGCACGGGCCTTCTCCGCGCCGGCCGCGAGCAGCTTGTCCAGCTGCGCCGGATCGTCGAGGTAGCCGCGGGTGCGCTCCTGGATCGGCCGGACGAAGTCCGCCACCACCTCGGCCAGCTCCTTCTTCAGATCGCCGTAGCCGCGGCCCGCGTACGCGGCCACCAACTCGTCGATGCTGCGGCCGCTGAGCGCTGAGTGGATGGTCAACAGGTTCGACACACCGGGCTTGGTCTCGGCGTCGAAGACGATCTCCCGACCGGTGTCGGTCACCGCCGAACGGATCTTCTTCGCCGACCGGGCCGGATCGTCGAGCAGGTCGATGATGCCGGCCGGTGAGGACGACGACTTCGACATCTTCGCGGTCGGGTCCTGCAAGTCGGTGATCTTGGCCGTGTCCTTGACGATGTGCGGCGCGGGCACCGTGAACGTGGCACCGAACAGCGAGTTGAACCGCTGGGCCAGATCCCGGGAGAGCTCCAGGTGCTGGCGCTGGTCCTCACCGACCGGCACCGCGTTGGCCTGGTAGAGCAGGATGTCGGCGGCCTGCAGGATCGGATAGGTGAACAGCCCGACGCTGGCCCGCTCGTTACCCTGCTTCTGCGACTTGTCCTTGAACTGGGTCATCCGGCTGGCCTCGCCGAAGCCGGTGATGCAGCCGAGCACCCAGGCCAGCTGCGGGTGCTCGGGCACCTGCGACTGGACGAACAGGGTGCTGCGTTCCGGGTCGAGCCCGACCGCGAAGAGCTGGGCCGCGGCCACCCTGGTGCGCTGGCGCAGCAGCGCCGGGTCGTGCCCGGCGGTGATGGCATGCAGGTCCACCACGCAGTAGAACGCGTCGTGCGTGTCCTGTAGGGCGACCCAGTGCCGCACCGCGCCCAGATAGTTGCCGAGGTGGAACGAGTCGGCTGTCGGCTGAATGCCGGAGAAGACGCGGGGCCGGGCGGGAACGTCGGACATGGCGATAATTCTGTCAGCAAGCGAGCTGGTCCGTCATGACGGGCCGGCGGGTCGGCTCCGGCCCGCCGGTGCCGAGGTGCTGACCTCGCGTGGTTCGCCCGCGCCGACCCGGCGCGTCGGCGCGACCGGGACCCGGCGGTGCTGCCCCGCCACCACCTCCCGGGCCGGCTGCGGGCCGCCCACCGAGGCCGGCGCGGCGTCGTACCCGCGGCTCTGCCCGGTGCTCTGCTCGCGGCGCTGCTCGGTGTTGCGCGCGGCGGAGACGGCGACTTGGGCAACCCGGCGGCCGTCCACCGCCAGCACCCGCAGCAGCCAGCCGGCCGACAGCTCGGCCGGACCGGGTGCCCCGACGTCGGCCGGTTCAGCGGGCACCAGCACCTCGTCCCCGGTCACCGGAAGCCGACCCAGCGCGGCCATCACGAACCCGCCCACCGTCTCGTACGGTCCGGCGGGTAGTGCCACACCGGTGCGCTCGGCGAAGTCAGCGAGGTTGAGCCGGCCGTCCACCACTGCGGGCAGGCCGGCGCGCTCCGGGTCCGGGGTGGCGTCGTACTCGTCGTGGATCTCACCGATCAACTCCTCGATGAGATCCTCCAGGGTGACGATCCCGGCCGTGCCGCCGTACTCGTCGACCACCACCGCGAGGTGCTGGCCCTCCCGGCGCATCTCGGTCAGCGCGGCGAGCACACGTTTGCTGCCGGGAAGCCGCTTCACCTCCCGGGCCAACTCGCCGACGGTGACGCACGGGTCGGTGTCCGGGCGCAGCAGCACGTCACGGAGGTGCACGAACCCGACCACGTCGTCATGGGTGCCGTCGGTGACCGGGTAGCGGGTGTGCGTCTCGGCGCGGACCAGTCGGGCGGCCTCCACGATGGTCAGCCGCGCCGGGAGGAAGACCACTTCGGTGCGCGGCATCATCACCTCGCGGATCAGACTGGCACCGGCCACCAGGACCTCGTCGATGATCCGCCGCTCGTCCGGGTCGAGCACCGTGTTCGCGGCGACCAGGTCCCGCAGGTCGGCCTCGGAGATGCGTTCCCGGCCAGCCGTCGGGCCGGTTCCGAGCAGGTCGGTGACGAGTCGGGTGGCACCGTCCGCGGCGCGGACCAGCACCCGGGCGACGGCCCGGGCGAGCGGGCCAGGGTCGCGGCGGGGGTGTGCCCGCGCGCGCCGCCGGAGCCCGGTACGGGCCACTTCCCGCATGACAGAGATGGTAGACACCGAGGGCCCACCGCACCGGGGATGTTCGGCTCTGTTTAATCATGAGAGTTTATGATGGAATGAGCCGACGGTGGTGCCGGTGAAGGCCACCGCCCTAGTGTGATCACCGAAGGGCCACGTCCCGGGCGGGCCAGGCAGGGAGGCAACGACGTGAAACTGCTCGTCACCGGGGGCGCCGGCTTCATCGGGAGCGTGGTGACCCGCATGCTGCTCGACGCCGGCCACCAGGTGGTCATCCTGGACGACCTGCGCACCGGCCACCGCGAAGCCCTCGCTCCGGACGCCACTCACGTCGAGGCGTCCATCCACGACGCCGCCCGCGTCATCACCGCGGACGCCGGGTTCGACGGGGTGCTGCACTTCGCCGCCCTGATCGCCGCCGGCGAGTCGATGGTCAAGCCGGAGCTGTACTGGCAGAACAACACCGTCGGCACCCTCGCCCTGATCGACGCGGTACGGGCCGCCGGGGTGCCACGGCTGGTCTTCTCCTCCACCGCCGCCGTCTACGGCAACCCCACCGAGCTGCCCATCACCGAGAACGCGGTCAAGGCACCAACCAACACGTACGGCGCCACCAAACTCGCCGTCGACATGGCCCTCACCTCCGAGGCGATCGCGCACGGGCTGGCCGCCGTGTCGCTGCGCTACTTCAACGTGGCCGGCGCCCACCTCGACGGCGACATCACGCTCGGCGAACGGCACGACCCGGAGACGCACCTGATCCCGATCGCGCTGGACGTCGCCGCCGGTCGGCGGGAGAAGCTCCAGCTCTTCGGGGACGACTACCCCACCGTGGACGGCACCTGCGTCCGCGACTACATCCACGTCGCCGACCTGGCCCGCGCGCATCTGCTGGCGCTCGACGCGGCCACCAGCGGCCAGCACCGGATCTACAACCTGGGCAACGGCAACGGCTTCACCAACCGCCAGGTCGTCGACGTGGTCCGCGAGGTCACCGGGCACCCCCTGCCCGTCGAGGTCGCACCGCGTCGCGAGGGCGACCCGGCCGAGCTGGTCGCCTCGTCCACACTGGCCCGCGACGAGCTGGGCTGGGTGCCACAGAAGCCGACCCTGCACGACATGGTCGGGGACGCCTGGGCGTTCTACCGCGCCCACATCCTGGGGCACCAGTGAGCGCGAGGAGTGAGCCGGGTTTGCGAGCCCCGCAGTCGCGAACGAAAGGCGACACCGTGAGTAACCCGGGCGGCGATGTCGTCGAGCGGGCCGCGGCCGGTTTCTCCGCGCAGTTCGGCGGCGAGGCTTCCGGCCGTTGGGCGGCCCCGGGGCGAGTCAACCTGATCGGCGAGCACACCGACTACAACGAAGGCTTCGTGCTGCCGTTCGCGCTGCCGATGCGTACGATCGTCGCCGCCGACCGGCAGGACGGGGAGCACTGGACGGTCTGGTCCGAGCTCTCCGGCGAGACGATCACCCTCGGCGCGGACGACGTCGCCGAGCCGGGTCGGGTCACCGGCTGGGGCGCGTACGTCGCGGGGGTGGTCTGGGCACTGCGCGAGGCGGGTAATCCGGTGCCGGGTGCCCGGCTGGCGATCGCCTCCGACGTGCCGCTGGGTTCCGGGCTCTCCTCCTCGGCTGCGCTGGAGTCAGCCGTGCTGGCTGCCCTGCTCGACCTCGGCGGGCTGGAGCTCGCCCCGGCACTCCAGCCCCGGCTGGCGCAGCGGGCGGAGAACGTCTACGTGGGCGCGCCGACCGGGATCATGGACCAGTCCGCGGCGATCCGTTGCCGCGCCGGGCACGCCCTCTTCCTCGACTGTCGTGACGAGTCGGTCGAGCACATTCCGTTCGATCTGGACGCCGCCGGGCTGGCTGTGCTGGTCGTCGACAGCCGGGCCCCGCACCGCCACGCCGACGGGGAGTACGCGGCCCGCCGTCGTTCCTGCGAGGCCGGGGCCGGCGCGCTCGGCGTTGCCGCCCTGCGGGACGTGGGCGTCGACCAGCTCGACGACGCGTTGGCGCAGCTCGACGACGAGGAGACCCGGCGACGGGTCCGGCACGTGGTGACCGAGGACCAGCGCGTCCTGGACACTGTGGCGCTGCTGCGCGCCGCCCGGGTCCGCGACATCGGCCCGCTCCTGACGGCCTCGCACGTCTCGATGCGCGACGACTTCGAGATCACCGTGCCGGAGATCGACACCGCGGTCGAGGCGGCGTTGTCGGCCGGTGCGTTGGGCGCCCGGATGACCGGCGGTGGCTTCGGCGGATGCGTGCTCGCGCTGGTCGAGGCCGACCGCGCCGATGCGGTGGCCGACGCCGTGGCCGACGCGTACGCGGAGCGCGGTTTCACCGCCCCCGGCACGGTGACCGTCCTCCCGGCCCCCGGCGCCACCCGCCTGGACTAATCCTCACCCCACCCCGGTGATCAAGAAGTTTGCGTCAATTCGAACCCGAAGGCTGACGCAGACCTCTTGATCACCGGGGGTGGAGGGTGGGGTTAGCTGGCTTCGACGATCATGGCGGCGCCCACCGTGCGGTTGGTCGCCTCGTCGATGATGACGAAGCCGCCGGTGGTGCGGTTGCGGCGGTACTCGTCGGCCAGCAACGGCACGGTCGTACGCAGTCGCACCCGGCCGATCTCGTTGAGCCGCAGCTCGTCGGCCGACTCGTCGCGGTGCAGCGAGTTGATGTCCAGCCGGTAGTGCAGCCCGCGCACGATCGCCCGAGCCGACCGGGTGGTGTGCTTGATCGCGTACCGGCCGCCGATCCGCAGCGGGGCCGTCTCGTCCATCCAGCAGACCATCGCCTCGATGTCCTGGGCCACCGCCGGTGCGTTGTTCGGCCGGCAGATCAGGTCGCCCCGCGAGATGTCGATCTCGTCGGCCAGTCGTACCGTCACCGACATCGGCGGGAACGCCTCCGGGACCGGCCCGTCGGCGGTCTCCACGGCGGCGATCCGGCTGGTGAAGCCCGACGGCAGCACCATCACCTCGTCGCCCGGCTTCAGCACGCCGGAGGCGACCTGACCGGCGTAGCCGCGGTAGTCGGTGACCGTGGTGGACTGCGGACGGATCACGTACTGCACCGGGAACCGGACGTCGACCAGGTTGCGGTCGCTCGCGATGTGCACCCGCTCCAGGTGGTGCAGCAGCGACGGGCCCTCGTACCAGGGCATGTTCTCCGAACGGGTGACGATGTTGTCGCCCCGCAACGCGGAGATCGGCACCACGGTCAGGTCCGGTACGTCGAGTTTCGCCGCGAACGCGGTGAACTCGTCGGCGATCTTCTCGTAGACCTCCTGCGACCAGTCGACCAGGTCCATCTTGTTGACACAGAGGACCAGGTGCGGCACCCGCAGCAGGGAGCAGAGGAACGCGTGCCGGCGGGACTGCTCGACCAGGCCCTTGCGCGCGTCCACCAGGATCAGCGCCAGGTCCGCCGTCGACGCCCCGGTGACCATGTTGCGGGTGTACTGGATGTGCCCGGGGGTGTCGGCGATGATGAACTTGCGCCGGGGGGTGGCGAAGTAGCGGTACGCCACGTCGATGGTGATGCCCTGTTCCCGCTCGGCACGCAGCCCGTCGGTGAGCAACGCCAGGTTGGTGTATTCGTCACCACGGGCGGCGCTGACCGCCTCCACCGCGGCCAACTGGTCGGTGAAGAGCGACTTGGTGTCGTAGAGCAGCCGCCCGATCAGGGTCGACTTCCCGTCGTCCACGCTGCCGGCGGTGGCGAACCGCAGCAGGTCCATCGCCCGGGGCTCCGGCCCGGCCCCGGTGACAGCCAGCGCGTCCGCATTCGCGGAGGCCACGATCTCGGTGCTCATCAGAAGTAGCCCTCCCGCTTGCGGTCCTCCATGGCGGCCTCGCTGACCCGGTCGTCACCGCGGGTGGCGCCACGCTCGGTGATCCGGGTGGCCGCCACCTCCTCGATGACCTTCTCCACGGTGTCCGCGTCGGAACGGACCGCCGCGGTGCAGGAGGCGTCGCCCACGGTGCGGTAGCGCACCTGCGCCTTGAACCGCTCCTCACCCGCGCGGGGGCGGAAGAACTCGTTGACGGCGTAGAACATGCCGTCCCGTTCGATCACCTCGCGCTCGTGGGCGTAGTAGATCGAGGGCAGCGGGATGCGTTCCCGGGCGATGTAGTGCCAGACGTCCAGCTCGGTCCAGTTGGACAGCGGGAACACCCGGATCGACTCACCCGGGTGGTGCCGGCCGTTGTACAGCGACCACAGCTCCGGGCGCTGGTTCTTCGGGTCCCACTGGCCGAACTCGTCGCGGAAGCTGAACACCCGCTCCTTCGCCCGAGCCTTCTCCTCGTCCCGGCGGGCGCCGCCGAACAGCGCGTCGAAGCGGTGCTTCTCCACCGCGTCCAGCAGCACCGGTGTCTGGATCCGGTTGCGCATGCCGTCTGCGGACTCCCGGACCATGCCGCTGGCCAGGGCCTCCGGCACGCTCGCCACCACGAGTTGCAACCCCAGCTCGGCGACCCGTTGGTCGCGGTACTCCAGAACCTCGGGGAAGTTGTGCCCGGTGTCGACGTGCATGACCGGGAAGGGGATGTTGGCCGGGGCGAACGCCTTCTGCGCCAGCCGCAGCATGACGATCGAGTCCTTGCCACCGGAGAAGAGCAGCACCGGGCGTTCCATCTCGGCGACCACCTCGCGCATCACGAAGACGCTCTCCGCTTCCAAGGCGTCCAGATGAGAGACCTGGTAGGCGGCGGGGGTGGTCATGACACCGGCTCGATTCGCTCGCTCATCCGATTTCCAGACCTTTCCGGTCGGGCATGTCAAGAAAGTCCGCTCAGGTTACCCGGAATGTTTCTGCAGCGCTGCAAGCAACCGGGTGGCGAGATCCTTGCGGCAGACCAGGAGGTCGGGCAGCCGCGGATCCGCCTCGTTGTATTTCAGCGCAGAACCGTCGATCCGGGAAGCGTGCAGTCCGGTGGCCGTCGCCACAGCGACCGGGGCGGCCGAGTCCCACTCGTACTGCCCACCTGCGTGGATGTACGCGTCCACCTCGCCGGTGACCACGGCCGCGATTTTCGCGCCGGCCGAGCCCATCGGCACCAGGTGCGCCCCGACGTCCTCGGCGAGATCGCTCAGGAAGACCGGCGGCCGGCTCCGACTCGCCGCCAGGCGGATCTTCCGCTCGCCGGCCGTCGCCGCTTCCACCGTCATCGGCGGGTACGCCGGCGGGTAGTCCGTGCCCAGCACCCGCTGCTGCGCCGGCAACCCCACCGCCCCGGCGATCAGCCCGTGCGGACTCGGCGCGTTGCGCGCCCAGAGCGCCACGTGCACCGCCCAGTCCGAGCGGCCCTCCTCGGAGAACTCCCGGGTGCCGTCCAACGGGTCGACGATCCAGACCCGATCCGCGGTCAGCCGCGACACCGCCCCGGTGTTCACCTCCGCGGCCCAGGCCAACCGCGACCCCTCGTCCTCCTCGGAGAGCACCGCGTCACCCGGACGCCACTTCGCCAACTCGGTGCGGATCAGGTCGTGCGACACCTTGTCCCCGGCCGACTTCAACGCACCGGTGTCGGCGAAACCCATCTCCGTGCGCAGGTCGAGCAGGGCCTGCCCGGCCCGGGACGCCAACCATCGGGCGAACGCGCCATCGATCATCGGAGGACTGCTCATCTGCCCGCTCCCGTCGTCTCGCCGCGCTGCCCGCACGGGCCGATCCGCCGCGACTCGCGTCGCCGGTCGCGGCACGCCGAAAGGCGCAGACTACCGGCCCGCCGTTTCCGATCGGGTACGCCCCGCCCGGCTCAGCTGCCGTGGTAGAGGTTCTGCGTCGGCTCGACGCCCTTGGTGACCACCGACTCCACCATGTCGGCAGCCCGGTCCACCAGGAAATCCAGCTCCTTGCGCTCGGCCGCGCCAAAATCCGACAGCACATAATCCGCCGGATCCTGCCGCCCCGGCGGTCGGCCGACACCGAACCGCACCCGGGCGTAGTCCTTGGTGCCCAACGACTTCGACATCGAGCGCAGGCCGTTGTGCCCGCCCTCGCCGCCGCCGAACTTGACCCGCAGCTGGCCGAACCCGATGTCCAGCTCGTCGTGCACCGCGATCACCTGCGCGGCCGGCACCTTGTAGAACTGCGCCAGCGCCGCGACCGGCCCGCCGGAGAGGTTCATGTACGTCAGTGGCTTCACCAGCACCAGCTTCGGCCCACCGAACCCCAGCCGCGCCTCAGCCACCTCGGCGACCGCCCGCTTGTGCCGACCGAAACGCGCACTCACCCGTCCGGCCAGCAGCTCGGCCACCATGAACCCGACGTTGTGCCGGTTGCCGGCGTACTCCCGACCCGGGTTGCCCAGGCCGACCACCAGCCACGGCCTCGCCTCGTCCGTCACGATTCGTCCCTTCCGACGCCCACCGCAGCGACTCCCGATATGCCGACAGGCGCCCCCGAACATCCGGGGACGCCTGTCGCACAGTACGAACCGATCAGGCCTCGGTGCGCGCCTCGGTCGTCTCGTCGCCCTCGGCGGCCGGGGCGGCGTCCGCGTCCTCGGAGCCCTCGGTGGTCTCGCCGACCTCGGCCTCGGCCTCGTCGGTGGCGACCTCGATCTCGGGCAGCGTCGCCTCGAGCTGCTCGGCGGTCGGGGCGGCGGTCACCGACGCGACGGTCAGCTCCGAGTCGACGGCCAGCTCGACGCCGGCCGGCAGGGTGACGTCGCTGGCGCTGACCTGGGTGCCCGCCTCCAGGCCCTCGATCGACGCCTCGAGGTGGTCCGGGACCTTGGTGGCGTCCGCGGTCACCGAGAGGGTGTCGTGGTCGTGCACGATCAGGGTGTCCTTCGCGGCCTCGCCGGTCAGCTGCACCGGGACCTCGACGGTGACCTTCTCGCCGCGACGGACCAGGAGCAGGTCGACGTGCTCGAAGGTGTCGCGGATCGGGTCACGCTGGATCGCCTTCGGCAGCGCCAGCACCTGGGTGCCGTCGGTGATGTCGATCGCGAAGAGCTGGTTGGCGCCACCCTTACGGATCGCGGCGGCGAACTCCCGCGACGGCAGCGCGATGTGCTTGGGCTTCTCGCCGTGGCCGTACAGCACGGCGGGCACCTTGCCGGCCCGGCGGGTACGGCGGGCACCACCCTTGCCGAACTCGGTACGGGGCTCGGCGCTGATCTTTACCTCGGACACGGGGAAACTCCTGATGCTTTTCGCTGCGGCGGCTTGTCGTCTGGCGGTGCTGGGGCGAGGGGCTCGCTGGGGCTCATGCGTCATGAACGACTGCCCGGAGCACCGCGTCGATGACGGTGCCTCCGTGCGGCGCTTTTCAGCGGCCCGCCGGGCACCCTCGCCGTGGCAACCGCACCAGTCTACCCGAGCTGTTTCCAGGGTTTCCGGCAGTCCCCGGTCACGGCCTAGGACCGGCGCGCCGGTGGTGCTCCCACCAGCGTGCCGGCCCCCTTTTCCGCCAGTGTGCCAGCCCGCCCCGCCCCGCGTGTCAAGTGGCGGAAACCGGGCTCAGGCTCAGCTCAGGCCACCGAAGAGGGTGGTCACCGAGCCGTCGTCGAAGACCTCCCGGATCGCCCGCGCCAGCAGCGGCGCGATCGACAACACCGTGAGCTTGTCCAACTGCTTCTCCGGCGGGAGCGGCAGCGTGTTCGTCACCACGATCTCGCTGATCGAGCTGTTCTTCAGCCGCTCGGTGGCCGGGTCGGAGAGCAGCGCGTGGGTGGACGCGACCACGATCTCCGCAGCACCCGACTCCTTGAGAATGTCGGCGGCCTTGGCGATCGTGCCGCCGGTGTCGATCATGTCGTCGACGATCAGGCAGACCCGGCCTTCCACCTCGCCGACCACCCGGTTCGCCACGACCTGGTTCGGCTTCATCGGGTCGCGGGTCTTGTGGATGAACGCCAGCGGGCAGCCGCCCAGCCGGTCGGTCCACCGCTCGGCCACCCGCACCCGGCCCGAGTCCGGTGCGACCACGGTCATCGGCCGGCCGGCGTACTTGTGCTCCACGTACTCGGCCAGGATGTCCATCGCGAAGAGGTGGTCCACCGGGCCGTCGAAGAAGCCCTGGATCTGCGCGGTGTGCAGGTCGACGGTGAGGATGCGGTTCGCGCCGGCGGTCTTCAGCAGGTCCGCCACCAGGCGGGCCGAGATCGGCTCCCGACCGCGGTGCTTCTTGTCCTGGCGCGCGTACGGGTAGAACGGCAGCACCACGGTGATCCGCTTGGCGGACCCCCGCTTCAGCGCGTCCACCATGATCAGGGTCTCCATGACCCAGGTGTTCACCCCGTGCGTGACGGACTGCACCACGAAGGCGTCCGAACCACGCACCGAGTCCTTGAACCGTACGAAAATCTCGCCGTTGGCGAACTCGTAGGCGTCGGCCGGGGTCGGCGCGACGCCGAGCACCTCGCCGATCTCCTTGGCCAACTCCGGAAAGCCACGTCCGGAAAAGAGCATCAGGCTTTTGCGGTTTTCGGCGACGATGCTGCCCATGGGCCCGTCTGCTCCCGTTTTGTCGGCGGTACCCGACCCGGTGGTGGTGGGTCAGGGACTATTCGGTTGCAGTATCTCCCGAGCCGGATGCGCCGCCCACCGTCTCGGCCACCCCGTGCATTGCCTCACTGTCACTTGCAGCGCCGGCCACCCCCGACGCACCCTCGGCGTCGCCGACTCGCTGCGCACCCTTGGCGTCCCGGGCCCGCTGCGCCGCCTCCGCCGCGGCTGTGCCGGCGCGGCGCATGACCACCCAGCCCTCGATGTTGCGCTGGCGCGCCCTGGCGACACCCATCGCGCCCGCCGGCACGTCGTCGACGATCACCGAACCAGCCGCCGTGTACGCCCCGTCGCCCACCTCGACCGGCGCCACGAACATGTTGTCCGCGCCGGTCCGGGCGTGGCTGCCGATCACCGTGCGGTGCTTGTTGACCCCGTCGTAGTTCACGAAGACCGACGCGGCGCCGATGTTGGTCTGCTCGCCGATCGTCGCGTCACCGACGTACGTCAGATGCGGCACCTTCGAGCCGGCCCCGATCTGCGAGTTCTTCACCTCGACGAACGTGCCGACCTTCGCCTTCTCGGCCAGCTGGGCGGCCGGCCGCAGGTACGCGTACGGCCCGACGCTCGCGCCCGCGCCGACCTCCGCGCCGACGGCGTGGCTGCGGATCACCGACGCGGCGGGGCCGACGACCGTGTCGACCAGCGTGACGTCCGGGCCGATCAGCGCGCCCGCGCCGACCACCGTGCTGCCGCGCAGCTGGGTGTTCTGGTCGACCACCGCGTCCCGGTCGAGCGCGACCGTCACGTCGATCCAGGTGGTGGCGGGGTCGAGCAGGCTCACCCCGGTGCGCATCCACGCCTCGTTGATCCGGTCGCGCAGCAGCCGGCGCAGCGTGGCCAGCTCCACCCGGTCGTTGCAGCCCAACGTCTCGACGTGGTCCACGGCGACGTGCACCGCCACCGGCTCACCGGCCGAGCGGAGCAGACCGAAGACGTCGGTCAGGTACTCCTCGCCCTGGTCGTTGTCGGTGGAGAGCTTGCCCAGCGCTTCGCGCAGCCGCGCCGCGTCGAACGCGTAGATGCCGGCGTTGATCTCCCGGATCGCGCGCTGCGTCGGGTCGGCGTCGCGTTCCTCCACGATCTGCTCCAGCCGGCCGTCGGCGTCCCGGACGATCCGGCCGAGGCCGGTCGGGTCGGGCACCTCGGCGGCCAGCACGGTGGCCGCCGCGGCGGCCTCCTCGTGGGCGGTCACCAGCGCGCCCACCGTCTCGGGTCGCAGCAGCGGCACGTCTCCGTTGATCACCACGACCGTGCCGGCGCCGTCCGGTACGGCGTCCAGCGCGATCCGCACGGCGTGCCCGGTGCCGAGTTGCTCGGCCTGGAGCACCGGGGTGGCGTCCGGGGCGATCTCGGACAGGTGCGCCCGGACCTGGTCGGCGCCGTGCCCCACCACCACGACGGTGCGGTCCGCGCCCAGCGGGGCGGCGGCGCTCAGCACGTGACCGAGGAGGGTGCGGCCCAGCAGCGGGTGCAGCACCTTGGGCAGTGTCGACTTCATCCGCTTGCCCTCACCGGCGGCGAGCACGACGACGGTACGGAGGTGGGGCTGGGGCACGACGTGGCTCCCGTCGGGACGGCGGACACTCTCGCGGCCATGCTAGTCGCGAGGCCCGGCACGGTCCCCCGTTACCCCCACCAGGCCCTAAAACGGACGTAGGTGGGCAGCTCGGCCGCCAGGGTTCGAACCTGAAATACGGGTACCAAAGACCCGGGTGTTGCCAGTTACACCACGGCCGATCAGCGACGCGAGCACGTCGCAGGAGGGATTGGACATCCCGCCGCTACACCTTAGCGTCCCGGCCGCCGGTTGCCATCGCTCATCCCGGCGCCCTGCGCGCGACAGGCGTCGGGCGACGCCGGGACGGTGCCCGGCGGGCAGCCGGGCGGCCCGCTTCCGGGGCCGTTCACGGACCCGTCGCAAACCTTGCTGACCTGCGACTTCGAGCGGTTACGTGAGGGGGATTCGAAACTTCCCCGTGCGATCTACGGTGCCGTAAGTTACGGTGACGTAGGCGTAACTTCGTGATCGTTTTCCTTCCCCCTGCGAGGTCCCATGTCCACTGCCCTGCTCGATCCCAACACCGCCGGCCCCGGCCCCAAACCACTCACCGACGGCAGCCAGTCCCCCGGCATCCTGGCCGCCCTCTGGGCTTTCGTGGTGATCCCCTTCGTCGCCCTGCTGGTCGCCGTGCCGGTGGCGTGGGGCGGCTGGCTGGGCTGGACCGACGTGCTCATCGGCCTGGTCTGGTACGTCGTCTCCGGGCTCGGCATCACCGTCGGCTTCCACCGCTACTTCACGCACGGCTCGTTCAAGGCCAAGCGGTGGCTGCGGGTGACTCTGGCGGTCGCGGGTTCGCTGGCGGTGCAGGGCGAGATCATCCAGTGGGTCGCCGACCACCGGCGGCACCACGCCTTCTCCGACCTGGAGGGTGACCCGCACTCGCCGTGGCGCTTCGGCACCAGCTTCTGGGCGTTGACCCGGGGCCTGTTCCACGCGCACGTGGGCTGGCTGTTCCGCCGGGAGCTGTCCAACCGGGAGCGGTTCGCACCGGACCTCATCGCCGACCGGGACATCAGCCGGGTCGATCGGCTCTTCCCCGCGCTGGTGGCGATCTCGCTGCTCGGCCCGGCGCTGATCGGCGGCCTGGTGACCTGGTCCTGGCAGGGTGCGCTGACCGCGTTCTTCTGGGCCGGGCTGGTCCGGATCGGCCTCCTGCACCACGTCACGTGGGCGATCAACTCGGTGTGCCACGTCTATGGCGAGCGTCCGTTCGCGATGCGCCAGGGCGACCGCGCGTCGAACTTCTGGCCGCTGGCGATCCTGTCGTTCGGCGAGAGCTGGCACAACCTGCACCACGCCGACCCGACCAGCGCCCGGCACGGCGTGTTGCGCGGTCAGGTGGACATCTCGGCCCGGGTGATCTGGTTGTTCGAGAAGGTCGGCGCGGCGACGCAGGTGCGCTGGCCAAAGCCGGAGCGGCTCGCCGCGAAGCTCGTGAAGCCGGTCGCACCGCGCTGAAACCGGGCGGTGCACGGTGATGCCGCCTGGCAGGATGGCCGGATGACCGAGCCATGCGGGGGGACCGGGCGGCTTGGCCGGCGGGGGGCCGGGCCCGATCCGGGTACGGTCGAACGGCGCGGCAGGGTGGTCGGACCGCCCGCCAGTGAGGCGACGACGTGAACGGGCACAGCGGAGGAACCATCCCACGGCAGGGCGTCACCGAGCGCCAGCAAGGCGGCGAGATGCCTGAGGTAAACGGAGACGCGGTGGCCCGCGTCGGCGGCCGACGGGCGGCACCGGCGGCGGCACCGAAAGCCAAGGCACCCTCCCGGGTCCGGATGTCGGCGGCCCAGCGACGGGAGCAGTTGATCGCGACCGGCCGGCAACTCTTCGCCGAGCGCGGCTTCGACGCCACCTCCATCGAGGAGGTGGCGGCTCGCGCCAAGGTCTCCAAGCCGGTGGTGTACGAGCACTTCGGAGGCAAGGAAGGGCTCTACGCGGTGGTGGTGGACCGGGAGGTCCGAGCCCTGCTGGATCGGATCACCACGGCGTTGACCGCCGGGCACCCGCGCGAGCTGCTGGAACAGGCGGCGCTGGCCCTACTGGGCTACATCGAGGAGGAGACCAGCGGATTCCGGGTTCTGGTCCGCGAGTCGCCGCTGATGTCCGCGACCGGCACCTTCAGCAGCGTGATGAACGACGTGGCGCACCAGGTCGAGCACATCCTGGGCGCCGAGTTCAAGAGCCGCGGGTACGACCCGAAGCTCGCCGAGTTGTACTCGCAGGCCCTGGTGGGCATGGTTGCGCTGACCGGCAGTTGGTGGCTGGAGGTGCGCAAGCCGCGCAAGGAGACGGTGGCGGCGCACCTCGTCAACCTCGCCTGGAACGGGCTGTCGCACCTGGAGGCGAAGCCGACCCTGATCACCGCGCGCCGCCACTGACCCTGATCAGCGCACTGCCGCTGCCCCCTGGTCAGCGGCGGTGCATGTCGGCCACCGGGTGCTTGCGGTTCTCCAGCTCCGCCTCGGCGTGCTCCGGTGGCCCGACCTTGTCGTAGAGGCCCGTGCCGAGCAGGATCAGGCCGAACAGCATCGACACGACCACTGTCGACATCGAGAAGTTGAGGAAGTTCGCCTCGGTCTGCAGCACCGACATCATCAGGATGCTGGTCACCAGGAACACCACACCGGCGGTGAGGTTCATGTAGTGGCCGAGGTTGGTGCGCCGCGAGGCCCCGATGATCAGGACGACCCCGAAGATCACCGAGGCGAGCGAGAAGGCCAGGTTGGTCCGGAGCCCGAGCGCCCACGTGCTGGTGCGGGCAAAGAGCGGATCGCCGATCGTCTCGGCGACGCCCCAGACACCGAAGACCAGGATGTAGACGCCGATCAGCCCGGAGAGGACCCGGTAGAGCGGCCGTGCCGGATGGTTGACCGGAAAATGCGGCATACCCCTGACCCCATCCACCTGAGTTCGACCGTTTCAGGGGAATTGTCGCCCAGGTGAAACCCAACTGTCCGAAGAACCACAAAGCCGGAAGGGTCCGCCGAAGGCTGGACCAGGTCAGGTTTTCGCCGGAGCCCGAGCTGCGCAGGGATCAAGCCTGACCGCCCGGAGCAGATCGGGCTCCGGCGAAAACCACAGCCGCAACCAAAAAGTCAGAGGACCAGGCGAGCCTTCTGGAACGCCTCCGCCTCATCCTCCGTACCGACCTTGCCGTACATGCCGACCATGAGCAGCACCAGGGCGGCCGTCATCACCACGATCACGGTGCTGATGCTGAAGTTGAAGATGTTGGCGTCGGTCCGGATGAACGCGAGACCGGCCAGGCTGATCACCATCAGGCCGTACGCCAGCCACTGGTTGATCGCCACGTCGATGTTGCGGCCGAGCGCGGTGCCGACCAGCACGACGAGCCCGAGCAGCGCGCAGAGCAGCGAGAAGCCGAGGTTGGTGCCCTGACCGAGGACCCGGGTGTCGTCCTGGGCGAGGATCTCGTTGCCGGTGCTCGCGATGATGCCGAGCACACCGAAGACGACCAGGTACAGACCGGTCAGCCCGCCGATCGCCCGGTAGATCGGCCGCGCGGGGTGGTTGACGGGGGTGTGGGCCATGTCTGTGTCTCCAACGCCGTGGGGTGAGGTGTCGCCGACGATTGTCTCGCATGTGGTGGTGTGACGCCGCACACGGGGCCCGGGCCGGCGCGCCCGGTCGATCAGCTCTCCGGCAGGTCCTCGGCGAGGGTCATCCAGCTCTCCTCGATCCGCTCCCGCTCGGCACGCAGATCCTTGAGCTGGGCGTCCAACTCGGCGACCCGGGCGTAATCGGTGGCGTCGGCGGCGAGCTGATCGAGCAGCGTGCTCTCCCGTTGGTCGAGCTTGCCGAGTTGCCGTTCCAACCGGGTCAGTTCCTTGCGGGCCTGGCGGACCTCGGCGGCGGACATGCCGCTGGCGGCCGGTCCGCTGGGCGCGACGGTCGGGCTGGACCCGGCGCGGCTGGTCCCGGCCCGCTCGGCGGTCCGCGCCAGGTATTCGTCCACCCCGCCCGGCAGGTGCACCAACCGACCGTCGCCGAACATCCCGTACGCCGTGTCGGTGACCCGCTCGATCAGGTACCGGTCATGGCTGGCCACGATGATCGTGCCGGGCCACGAGTCGAGCAGGTCCTCCAGCGCGGCGAGGGTGTCCGTGTCCAGGTCGTTGGTGGGCTCGTCGAAGAGCAGCACGTTGGGCTCGCCGGCCAGCAACCGCAGCATCTGCAACCGGCGGCGTTCCCCACCGGAGAGGTCGCTGACCGGGGTCCAGAGCCGGCGGTCGTCGAAGCCGAACACCTCGGCGAGCTGAGCCGCGGAGACCTCCCGGTCGCCGAGCTGAACCCGACGGGCGACCTCCTCCACCGCCTCCAACACCCGCAGGTGCCCGGGCAGCTCGCTGAGCTCCTGGGAGAGGAACGCGGGTCGCACGGTGGAGCCGGTGCCGAGGCGACCACCAGCGGGGCGGGTGATGCCGGCGAGCATCCGCAGCAGGGTGGTCTTGCCGGCGCCGTTGGCACCGAGGATGGCGATCCGGTCACCCGGGCCGACCAGCCAGCTGACGTCGCGCAGGATCTCCTTCGGGCCGGCGTGCAGCTCGACGTTCTCCAGCTCGTACACCTGCTTGCCGAGGCGCGAAACCGCCATCCGCTGCAACGACATGGTGTCGCGCGCCGGCGGCACGTCGGCGATCAACGCGTTCGCGGCGTCGATGCGGAACTGCGGCTTGGACGTCCGGGCGGGCGGGCCCCGGCGCAGCCAGGCGATCTCCTTGCGGAGCAGGTTCTGCCGACGGGCCTCGGTGGCGGCGGCGACCCGCTCCCGCTCGGCGCGGGCGAGGATCCAGGCGGCGAAGCCACCCTCGTAGGCGCGGACGGTCTGGTCGGCGACCTCCCAGGTGGTGGTGCAGACCGCGTCCAGGAACCACCGGTCGTGGGTGACCACGACCAGGGCGCCCTTGCGCCCGACCAGGTGCCGGGCCAGCCAGTCGACACCGCCGACGTCCAGGTGGTTGGTGGGCTCGTCGAGGATGAGCAGGTCGGAGTCACGGACGAGCAGCGCGGCGAGCGCCACCCGGCGTCGTTCGCCACCGGACATCGGGCCGACCGGCTGGTCGAGGCCGAGGTGCGGCATGCCGAGGCCGTCGAGGATGGCCCGCACCCCGGCGTCGCCGGCCCACTCGTGCTCGGCGCCCATGCCCTCGTCGAGCCAGGCGGTGCCGAGCACCACGTCCCGGACGGTGGCCTCGGCGGCGAGGGCGAGCTGCTGCGGCAGCCAGAGCACGCGCAGGTCACGGCGGTGAGTCACCCGGCCGTCGTCGGGGTCCTCCTGCTTGGTGAGCAGCCGCAGCAGGGTGGACTTGCCGGCGCCGTTGAGGCCGACCACACCGATCCGGTCGGCGTCGTCCAGGCCGAGCGAGACGTCCGTGAGCAGCCGCCCGGCGGCGCCGTACCCCTTGGACACCCGGTCCAGATTGACGATGTTCGCCACGTTCCACCCTTCATGATCAAAGCGTCCCGGTGCCGGCGGGCACCTGGACGCCTCTCCCAAGGGTACGCGGACGCCCCGAACGCCCGCGCCGTGTGCCGGCCGCCCCGGCGGAACCCGTGGTCAGCCGATGCGGGCGCCGGCCACCGGGCCGTGCGCGACCCTCGCCTGCCGGCAGACGCCCGCGGCGGTCAACTCGGCGGCGATCCGCTCCGCGGCGGCCCCGTCCGCGGCGAGGAACACGCACGTCGGGCCGGAGCCGGAGACGATGCCGGTGAGCGCGCCGGCCGCCTCGCCGGCCTTGAGAGTGTCGGCCAGCGCCGGGCGCATGGCCAGCGCGGCGTCCTGGAGGTCGTTGCCGAGCGTCCGGGCGAGCACCCGGGGGTCGCGCTGACGCAGCGCGCCGAGCAGGGCGTCCGTGCTGCCCAGCGGGGCGCCAGCGGCACCGGACTCGCGGAGCCGATCCAACTCCCGGTACGCGGCCGGGGTGGACAGGCCGACGTCGGCAATCGCCACCACCCAGTGCCAGGAGGTGGGGCGGACCAGCACCGGGCTGATCGCCTCACCCCGACCGGTGCCCAGCGCGGTGCCGCCGTAGATCAGGAACGGCACGTCGGAACCGAGGTCGGCGGCGATACCGGCCAACTCGTCACGGGACAGCCCGGTGCCCCAGAGCGCGTCGCAGGCCACCAGCGCGGCGGCCGCGTCGGCGCTGCCCCCGGCCAGCCCACCGGCGAGCGGGATCTGCTTGCGCAGGTGCAGGCGGGCGTGCGGCAGCACCCCCGCGTACCCGGCGAGGGCGTGCGCGGCGCGGATCACCAGATTGGTGTCGTCCAGGGCCAGCTCGCCGGTGCCCTCACCCTCCATGGTCAGGGCGAGGGTGTCGCCCCGGCGGGCCGTCAGCTCGTCGTAGATCGAGATGGCGTGGTAGATCGTGTTCAGCTCGTGGTAGCCGTCCCGACGCAGCGGGCCCACCCCGAGGTGCAGGTTGACCTTCGCGGGCACCCGCACCCGCACCGGGCCGACGGCCCCGCGTCGCTCGTCCTCGTCATCCGGTCGCCAGGCCTCGGTCACGGGGTGACGTCCCACAGGTGCAGGCGGATGTCGAACGGCTTGGCCACGATCAGCTCCTCGGCGTCCTGGGCGGGCACGGCGTCAGCCTACTTCGCGGCCGTCGTACCGACCGGAGCCGACGCGGCGATGGCGGCGAACTGCTCGACGGTCAGTGACTCGCCACGGGCGCCGGGGTCGACGCCGGCGGCGGTGAGCGCCGCGGCCGCCCGGTCCGCGCCACCGGCCCAGCCGGCCAACGCGGCGCGCAGCGTCTTACGGCGCTGCGCGAACGCCGCGTCCACCACGGCGAACACCCGCTCCCGGGGTACGTCGGCGCGGGGCGGCTCGTGACAGGTGAACGCGACCAGGCCGGAGTCGACGTTGGGTACCGGCCAGAACACGTTCGGCGGCACCTTGCCCGCGCTCCGGGCCTGGGCGTACCAGGCGAGCTTGACCGACGGGATGCCGTACACCTTGGAGCCGGGACCGGCGACGAGCCGGTCGGCGACCTCCTTCTGCACCATCACCAGGCCGTGTCGCAGGGTGGGCAGCACGGCGAGCAGGTGCAACACCACGGGTACGGCGACGTTGTAGGGCAGGTTCGCCACCAGCGCCGTCGGCGGCGGGTCGGCCAGCTCGGCGGCGGCGACGCGCAGCGCGTCCGCGCGGTGCACGGTGAGCCGGGCGGCATCGGCCCCGGCGTGGAGCGCGACCGTCTCCGGCAGCGCCCCGGCGAGCACCGGGTCGATCTCCACAGCGTGCACGTGCCCGGCGGCCGGCAGCAGCCCCAGGGTCAGCGAGCCGAGCCCGGGCCCCACCTCCAGGGCCACGTCGTCGGGGGTCAGGCCGGCGGCGGTGACGATCCGACGCACGGTGTTCGGGTCGTGCACGAAGTTCTGGCCCAGCTTCTTGGTGGGCGCGACGCCCAGCCGGGCGGCGAGTTCCCGGATCTCCGCCGGGCCGAGGAGACCGGTCATGCCTGGCAGCGTAGCGACGGGGTCGGTGCCGACCGTCGGGCCGGGCTCACCATGGGCCGAAAGCCCGGTCGCCGGCGGCGGAGATGGCCGCGCAGAGCTCGTCCAGGTCGCTGCCGGTGGTCACGGCGAGCGCGCGGACGGTCAGCGGAATCAGGTACGACGCGTTCGGCCGGCCGCGGTGCGGCATCGGGGTCAGGTACGGGGCGTCGGTCTCCACCAGCATCTGATCCACCGGAGTGAGCGCGGCGGCCTCGCGCAGCGCCGTCGCGCTGCCGAAGGTGACGGTGCCGGCGAAGCTCAGCAGGTAGCCGCGGCGGACGCACTCGCGGGCGAAGTCGGCGTCACCGGAGAAGCAGTGCAGCACCACCCGGTCCGGAGCGCCCTCGTCGTCGAGGATCCGCAGCACGTCGGCGTGCGCCTCGCGGTCGTGGATGACCAACGTCTTGTCGTACCGCTTGGCGATGGCGATGTGCGCCCGGAAACTCTCCTCCTGCGCGGCACGCCCCTCGTCGCCGGTGCGGAAGAAGTCCATTCCGGTCTCGCCGATGCCCCGGACCCGATCGCGGGCGGCGAGTGACTCGATCTCCCGCAACGCCTCGTCGAGGTCGGCCAGCCGGGGCGCCTCGTTCGGGTGCAGCGCCACGGTGGCCAGCACGGCCGGGTACCGGTCGGCGGTGTCCGCGCCCCACCGGGACGAGGCGACGTCCACCCCCACCTGGACCAGTCGGTCGACGCCGACCTTCGTGGCCACCTCGATGGCCACGGCAACCGGGTCGTCGGCCGGCCCGCCGCCGGGCACACCGGCCTCGCTGACCGTGATGTCCAGGTGGGTGTGACTGTCCAGTACCGCCCGGGGCAGCGGCTCCGGGGCGGGCGGAAACTCTCCGGCCCGCCGGGCGGCACGCTCGCGGCGGGATTCAGTGGGCTCGCTCATCAGCGACAGCATCACACACCGGGCCTGTCCATCTGCCCGCCACCCGACGTTCACCCCGACTACGCCGCGCGACTCTACCGTCGCCACCGAGCGAGCGCGGCGGGCCACCGGCAGGCCCGCAGCGTGGCGCGAAGCGACGGCACAAGGCGAAGCGGAGCGCTGGCGATGAGCGGACTGCACGTGACGTTCGACGGCGGCGTGTACCCGGCCGAGGAGATCGCCCGAGGCGCCGCGTACGAGGTGTTCAGCGCCGACGAGGTGGCCGGCTTCGAGTGGGCGCCACGCCCTGGCAACGCCCTGCCCTGGCGCCGCTTCGTGCACGTGACCGAGGTGACAGCTGTGCACGGGGCGACGGAGCCGGCCGACGAGCCGGAGACGCCACTGCTGATGCCCGCCCACCGCGAGCACGGTTGGGCGTACCTGCACCAGCTCAGCCAGCAGCCGACGGCGGCGACTGACCCGCTGCTGACGGTGGCGCGCGCGTCGGCGGTGGTCCGGCGCGGCACCCGGATGATCAAGGTGCTCTCGGCCCGGCAGGTCGCCGGCTACGTACGGGGTTGGCTGCCGCACGGCTTCTGCTTCCGCGAGCACGATGTGGCACACCTGCGTACGCCGGCGACGACGACCGTGCTGCGTACCGACGGTGAAGCCGGCCGGGACGGCTCGGACGTGGCGTACGCGCTGCGCTGGCGCGCGTCCGACCCGGGCGACTACGACGTGCCGATGGGCCCGGCACACCACGGGCTGACCGCGCTGCCCTCCCGGGACCGGCTCGGCCCCCCGGTGCTGGGGACCGGCTTCGTGCCCAGCAACGGTCAGCTCATCCCGGAGTTCATCACCCGGGACTTCGCCGACCTGCCGATGCCGGCCAACGCCGCTCTCGTCGCCTACCCGGCGGAGGGGGTGGAGGTGGTGCTGTACACCTACCAGGCCGAACAGCGGGGGTGGCTGCGGATGGTGGGCCCGCAGTGGCGGCACCTGCTGGCCGGGGTGCCGGACCTCTCCCCCGACCAGGAGTACCTGCCGAACGCCGACGTGCCCCGCTCCACCCAGCTGGTCGGCGGGTACGGCGACAACGAGTACGAGGCGGTCGCCGACCTGCCCGGCGGGTTCCGGGTGCTGGCGATGACCCGGGCGGCCCGATACCCGGTGGACACGGTGGCCCGCCGGGTCCGGTTCGCCCAGTGGCGGGGGGTGCCGTGTCTGGTGCTGCGGGAGGAGGCCGGCTGGCTGCGGATGCGCCTGCGCCACCCGAACCCGGACACCGTGGTCACGACCGGCGCGCAGTGTCAGGAACGTGGCGTCTACGAGGCCTGGGCGCCGAGCGCCGAGGTGACCGACGACCAGGTGATGGACACCCGGTACGCGCTGTGACGTCACGCGGCGGCGGGACGGCCCGCCGCCGCGCGTCGTGCGGTCAGTCGGCGAGCCGGGCCAGCTCCTCGTCGACGATCGACGGGTCGAGCTTGCGGAACACCGGCTTCGGCGCGACCAGCGGGCGACCCGCCTCGATCGGCACCGACTCCCAGCGCGCGCCGACGGTGTAGTCCCCGGTGAGCACCGGGTACGCCGGGCCGCCGTCCAGGTCGTCGACCTGCTCGATCACCGGCATCGGCGCGTGCACGCCGGTGCCCCCGAGCAGCTCGTGGACCTGCTGCGCGGAGTGCGGCAGGAACGGGGTGAGCAGCGTGTTGGCATCACTGATCACCTGAAGGGCGACGTGCAGGATGGTGCCCATCCGGGGCTTGTCGGCCTCGTCCTTGAGCTTCCAGGGCGCCTGCTCGGAGAGGTACTTGTTGGCCTCGGCGACCACCTTCATGGCCTCACCGATCGCCTGCTTCTGCCGGTGCCGGCCGATCAGGTCGCCGACCGTGCCGAAACCGGCGCGGGCGACGGCGAGCAGGGCCTCGTCGGCTTCGGTGAGCCCGGCCGGGTCGACCGGCGGGATGGCACCGAAGTTCTTCGCGGCCATCGAGACGCACCGGTTGACCAGGTTGCCCCAGCCGGCGACCAACTCGTCGTTGTTGCGGCGCAGGAACTCGGCCCAGGTGAAGTCGGTGTCGTTGCTCTCCGGCCCGGCGGCGGCGATGAAGTAGCGCAACGCGTCGGCGTCGTAGCGCTCCAGGAAGTCGCGAACGTAGATGACCACCTTGCGGGACGAGGAGAACTTGCGCCCCTCCATGGTCAGGTACTCACTCGAGACGACCTCGGTGGGCAGGTTGAGCCGACCCAGCTCGCCCGGCTCCCCGTCGCGGGAGCCCTCGCCGGAGTATCCGGAGAGCAGCGCCGGCCAGATCACCGAGTGGAAGACGATGTTGTCCTTGCCCATGAAGTAGTAGGACTGGGCGTCCTTTCCGGCGTCGTCGGTGGACCACCACTTCCGCCACGCCTCGGGGTCGCCGGAGCGGCGGGCCCACTCGATCGAGGCGGACAGGTAGCCGATGACGGCGTCGAACCACACGTAGATTCGCTTGTCCGGCCGGTCACGCCAGCCGTCGAGCGGGATCGGGACGCCCCACTCCAGGTCACGGGTGATCGCCCGGGGCTGGAGGTCGTCGAGCAGGTTGCGGGAGAACCGCAGCACGTTGGGCCGCCACCCCTCGCGGGTGTCCAGCCACTGCCGCAGCACGTCGGCCAGGGCCGGCAGGTCCAGGAAGAAGTGCTCGGTCTCGACGAACTTCGGAGTTTCCCCGTTGATCCGCGACTTCGGGTCGATCAGGTCGATCGGGTCGAGCTGGTTGCCGCAGTTGTCGCACTGGTCACCGCGGGCGCTGTCGTACCCGCAGATCGGGCAGGTGCCCTCGATGTAGCGGTCGGGCAGGGTGCGGCCGGTGGACGGGGAGATCGCGCCCATGGTGGTCTTCGGCACGATGTAGCCGTTGCGGTACATCCCCTCGAACAGCTCCTGCACCACCGCGTAGTGGTTGCGGGTGGTGGTGCGGGTGAACAGGTCGTAGGAGAGGCCGAGGCCGTGCAGGTCCTCGACGATCACCCTGTTGTACCGGTCGGCCAGCTCGCGCGGGGTCACCCCGTCGGCGTCGGCCTGCACCTGGATCGGGGTGCCGTGCTCGTCGGTGCCGGAGACCATGAGCACGTCGTGGCCGGCCATCCGCATGTACCGGGCGAAGACGTCGGAGGGAACGCCGAAACCGGAGACGTGGCCGATGTGGCGGGGGCCGTTGGCGTACGGCCAGGCCACTGCCGCGAGAACGTGACTCATGAGCAGCAAGCCTAGTGACCCGTCCAGGGCGTCCGCGAACCAATAGGGGGTGCCCGACCGGCGGACGGGCCGACCACCTCGCCCGTTGGTCCGATTTGTCGTCGACACGCGGCTCAGCTGCCCGTTTCGTCTCCTGGCGCGGTGTGCAATGAACGTCGTGACGGGCAGACGAGCGGCGCGGGACCACGAGGACCGGCCCACCGGACCGGCGGTCGGCGACGACCAGGGGCCCGAACCCGCCGTGCCCCGGGTCACCGGGGTCGCGCCCCAGCCCCGGCCGGTGCCTGGGGCCGACCCGGGCCCGCAGCGGCCCACCCCGACGGGGAGGACCGCCGCTCCGACCCGGCCCATTCCGGTGGCGCCGTCGCCCACCCCGGCCCGGCCGACTCCGGCGGCACCCGTGCCCAGCCCGGCCCGGCCCGGTTCGTCGGGCCCGCCGGCCGGGTCGGCGTCGGCCAGCGCGGAGTCCGTCGAGCTGGAGCCGACCACCGGCGCGCCGGTGGACGCGGTGCCGCGTCGGGTGCCGGTCCGGAAGCCGGGCCGTCGGCAGCGGAACCAGCGGCCCGACGGCGACCCGACGGACGACGGGGACGCGTTCTGGGCGCCGATCGAGCAGGTGCACTGGGACGGCACCCCGGTCCGCAAGGACCCGACCCCGGCGCGGGTTCGCGGCCTCTGGCCGGTGCGGCGGCGGGCACCCCGCCGCACTCCCGTACCGCCGGATCCGCTGCCCGGGCTCGCCGCGCTGGTGGCGCTGAGCCTGGCCACGGCCTTCTTCGCCTGGGTCAGCGCCGGCCCGTTCTGGCTCGCGCTCGGGCATGCCCGGACGGGCACGGTGGTGATCGACGAGTGCTCCGGCGGCGGGCTCACCCAGCGGTGCCGGGGGATCTTCACGGCCGAGGACGGCCGGTTCATCGCCCACGGTGTCCGGGTCAGCGGCGTGCCGGTCGGCGCAAGCGCCCCCGGTACGCCACTGCCGGCGCGGATGACCGGCCCGGACAGCGGCACCGCGTACGCGGACGCCGGCCTGGGCCGGCACCTGCGGTGGCTGCCCGGCCTGCTGGGGGTGCTCGGCTGCGCCGCCGGCATCGTCCGGTGGACCGGGTCGGCGCGGCTGCCCGGTCGACGGCACCGCCGCTGGGCGGTGGCCGCCGCCATCGCCGGCCCCGCGCTGATCACCGTCGGGTTCCTGATCGCCGCCTGGTGACCCCGCCGTCCGGCGAGCCCGTCCCGGTCAGCTGTGCACGATCGTGTAGACGTCCCGGCGGCGCAGCGCGTATTCGGTGGCGACGTCGGTGATGGCGTCCCGGCGGGACTGGCCGGCGGCCTCCCGCTCGGCGACGGCGGCCCGCAGGGTGTCGTCGTCGGGGCGTTCGGCGGCGGTTACCGGCGCGCCGGCCACCACCAGGGTGATTTCTCCGCGTGGGTCCCCCTCGGCGGCCCATCGGGCCAGCTCGCCGAGCGGACGGCGGAGCACCTCCTCGTAGGTCTTGGTGAGTTCGCGGCAGAGGGCGGCCGGCCGGTCCGCTCCGAACGTGTCGGCCAGGTCGGTGAGAGTCGCCTTGATCCGGTGCGGCGCCTCGAAGAAGACGAGGGTGCGTTCTTCGGCGGCGAGGGCGCGCAGCCGGGATCGGCGGCCGCCGGGGGTGCGGGGCAGGAATCCCTCGAAGCAGAACCGGTCGCAGGGCAGCCCGGAGACGGCCAGCGCGGTGGTGACCGCGCTCGGCCCGGGGGCGACGGTGACCGGCGCGCCGACGTCCAGGGTGGCCCGGACCAGCCGGTAGCCGGGGTCGGAGACGCTCGGCATGCCGCCGTCGGTGACCAGCGCCACCACGTACCCGCCCAGGATGGCCTCGACCAGCTCGGGGGTGCGCCGCTCCTCGTTGCCCTCGAAGTAGGAGACGATTCGACCGCCGACGGTGAGGTCGAGGTCGCGGGCCAGCCGGGTGAGCCGGCGGGTGTCCTCGGCGGCGACCACGTCGGCGCTGATCAGCACCTCCCGGAGCCGGGCCGAGGCGTCGGCGGGGTTGCCGAGCGGAGCACCGAGCAGAATCAGGCGCCCAACTTCGGACATTTCACCCACGGATTCGTCTCCTTCATTGACTGGGAATACCGGTATCAGGGACGACGGACGCCACCGGCCACCTTGGCAGCCTACGATCGCCGGGTGACGAGTGCGTCGACAGCGCAGAGCCCGAGCGCCGACCCGGACAAGATGATCCAGGTGACGGGCGAGCCCAGTGCCAGCCAGGAGCCGACGGCACCGAGCGCCGAGGGCGGCGGGATGGCCGCCGTAATCCGGCGACGGTTCGCCACCGTCGACACCCAGGTGGACCGGTTCTCCTGGCTGGCCACAGCGGTGGTCGTGGCCATCGCGGCGATCGTGCGCTTCGTCGGGCTGTCCAGCCCGAAGGGCAAGATCTTCGACGAGACGTACTACGCCAAGGACGCCTACGGGCTGATCTCCCGGGGCGTGGAGTGGAACTACAAGGACAACGTCCCGTCGTACGTGGTGCACCCTCCGCTGGGCAAGTGGTTGATCGGCATCGGCGAGTGGGCCTTCGGCTATCAGGACGCGGATTCCAAGGTCTCCGTTCCCGGGCATCTGATCACCACCTCGCCGGAGTTCGGCTGGCGCTTCTCGGCGGCCGTGATCGGCACGCTGTCGGTGCTGCTACTGGTCCGCATCGGCCGGCGGATGTTCCGCTCGACGGTGCTCGGCTGCGCGGCTGGCCTGCTGCTCGCCCTGGACGGCTTCCACCTGGTGCTGTCCCGCGCGGCTCTGCTCGACATCTTCCTGCTCTTCTTCGTGCTGGCCGCGTTCGGCGCGCTGGTCCTCGATCGGGACGCCCGGCGTCGGCGCTGGGCTCGGGCCCTGGACGACGGGCTCGATCCGAGTCAGCCGGGCCGGGCCGGTCGACCGCCGACCGGTTGGCGCACCTGGCCGTGGTGGCGGTTGGCGGCCGGGGTGCTGATCGGCTGCGCGTGCGCGGTGAAGTGGAGCGCCCTGTACTTCGTGCCGGCCTTCGCCCTGCTGGTGCTCCTCTGGGAGGTCGGCGTCCGCCGCTCGGCGGGGGTTCGCCGGCCCTGGCGGGACACTCTGATCGACGAGCTGCCCTGGCTGGTGCTCGCCGGCGTGCTGATGCTCGGCACCTACCTCGCCACCTGGTCGGGTTGGCTGCTCACCGACGACGGCTACTACCGGCTCGCATCGTCGGCGGCCTACCGGACCGACTCGCTCAGCGACCGCCCGGTGATCGGCCCGCTGATCAACCTCATCGAGTACCACCGGGCCGCGTACGGCTTCCACGCCCAACTCGACGACGCGCACAAGTACCAGTCCTGGCCGTGGCAGTGGCTGCTGCTGGGTCGGCCGGTGGCGTTCCACTACGCCAGCGACGGCGTCTGCGGCGCGCCGACCTGCGCCTCGGAGATTCTGCTGCTCGGCACCCCGCTGCTCTGGTGGTCGTTCCTGCCCGCCCTGGTGGCGCTGGTCTGGCTGGGTGTGGCCCGACGGGACTGGCGGGCCGGCGCGATCCTGCTCACCGTGGCCGCCGGGCTGCTGCCGTGGTTCTGGTTCGCCCTCGACGGCCGGACGATGTTCTCGTTCTACGCCGCACCGGCGGTGCCGTTCCTGGTGCTGGCCGTGGTGTACGTGCTGGGCGCGATGATCGTCCCCGACGGGGCGGACGTGGGTGCGGTACGGCCGCTGGTGCCCGGTGACCCGACCTACGAACGCCGGCTGGTGGGCAGCATCGCGGCGGGGGCGTACGTGTTGCTGGTGGGGCTCTGCTTCGCGTACTTCTATCCGATCTTCGTCGGCCGGGTGATTCCGTACTCGGATTGGCTGTCCCGGATGTGGCTCGACGGCCGGTGGATATAAGCATCGGCAGGCGACGCGCCGCTTAGCGCGACGACAGAAGGGCCCGCACGCTTCGGCGTGCGGGCCCTTCTCACAAAGGTGCGCGCCCCGATCGCCTGCCACGGGGGAAGCGGGCGATTGGGGCGCGCATGAAGAGCTTAACCACCGCGCACCACCGGCACAACGGGTCGACTTGGGTCAGATTTCCGACGGATGATGGCCGGGCCGAGACCTCCCCGCACACAGTTGACCGAGGGTGACCCGGCGTGGACCCAGAGCGCGGGCGCGAACCCCCTCCACCCGAACGATCATCCAAAGTGGATCTCACTACACTGCCGGTCGTGATCAACTTCAGACGATCGACGGCGGTCCTTCTCGGACTGCTGGCGACCACCGCGCTGGCCGGGCCCGCCCCGGCACGCGCCGACGAGGAGCCCGCGCCCGAACCGCCCCGCGTCGAGCTGGTGCTCGACGTCAGCGGATCGATGCGCGCCGCCGACATCGACGGACGCACCCGGATCTCCGTCGCCCAGCAGGCGTTCAACGAGGTGGTCGACGCGCTACCCGAGGAGACGCAGCTCGGCATCCGGGTGCTCGGCGCGACCTACCGCGGCAAGGACAAGAAGGTCGGCTGCCAGGACACGCAGCAGATCGTGCCGGTCGGCCCGGTGGACCGGACCGCCGCCAAGGCCGCGGTGGCGACACTTCGGCCAACCGGGTTCACCCCGGTCGGGCTGGCGCTGCGCTCCGCCGCGCAGGACCTGGGCACGGGGTCCACCACCCGGCGGATCGTGCTGATCACCGACGGCGAGGACACCTGCGCTCCGCCGGACCCGTGCGAGGTGGCCCGGGAACTGGCCGCCCAGGGCACCAGCCTGGTCGTCGACACCCTCGGCCTGGCCCCTGACGAGAAGGTCCGCCGGCAACTGCTCTGCATCGCCAGCGCGACCGGCGGGACCTACACCGCCGCGCAGAGCGCAGAGGAGCTGACCGACCGGATCAAACAGCTCGTCGAGCGGGCCGCCGACACGCACACCCGGGCACCCACGGTGGTCGGCGGCACGAACGCCTGCGACTCGGCGCCACTGCTCGCCCCCGGCGTCTACGCCGACCGGGAGGCGTTCTCCGAGCACCGCTACTACCGGGTGCCGATCCGCCCCGGGCAGGAACTGCGGGCCTCGGTGAGCATGGCGCTGGACCGGGCCGTCAACCGGGACTACGGGGTGCTGCTGCGGGCCACCGCGGCCGACGGCCGGGAACTCGTCCGAGGCGCGGACGCCGGCAGCGGACGGGCCGACGTGCTCTCCGCCGGGCTGCGCTGGTCGGCCACCGCCGACAGCGAGGACGCCACCGAGCCCGAGCAGAGCCCCGCGCCGGTCGTCGAACCCACCACCGTCTGCCTGGTGGTCAGCAACTCGTTCGCCCCGCGACCCGGCACCGCGGCGACCCCCGGCATGCCGGTGGAGCTGACCATCGACGTGGTCCCCGCCGCACCCGCACCGGACGGCCCGGACCTCGGGCGGGGCTGGGTGCTGCTCGCCCTGCTCACCGTCGCCGGGCTGATCACCGGCCTGCTCGCCGGCCTGCTCACCCGCTGGTGGGTCGCCACCTGGAGGGAGAACTGATGCGTACCGCGCTGTTCCGGTCGATGGCGGCGCTGCTCGCCGCCGGCGGGGCCGCTCTGCTCCCCGCCGCTGCCGTCGCCGCACCGACCCCCTCCCCCGGTGCCACGCCGGTGAACCGGGCCGGCACGTCGTTCCTCACCGCCACCCCGATCACCGCCGGACAACCGGTACGGGTGGACGCCTCGATCGGCGACCACCTCTACTGGTCGTTCACGGCGACGGCCGGCCAGGTGCACGAGATCAACGCCACCGTCGCCTTCCCGAAGGTACGCAGCGGGGCCTCCACCTGGACGGTGGACGTCTTCGACGGACTCCGGCGACGCCAGGCGTGCACGGCGGGGGCACAGACCCCGACCGTGGACGCGAAGGCGTCGACAGTGGCGCTGGGCTGCACGCTGCGCGAGGTACGACCGTGGGCGGAGCCCTGGTCGGCCGATCCCCTGCCCGGCACGTACGTCATCCGGTTGTCCGTGATCGACCTGCCGGAGCCGGATCTGGGTGCGCCGATCGACGTCGACCTGCTGGTCGGCACCGTCGCCGACCGGGGCGCTTCGGCTGACGACGGCGAGTTGGCCGCCCCGCTGGTGCCGAACACCAAGGCCGGCACGGTGCTCAACGCCGTACCCCCGGTGGACGCGGAGGCCGACGACGAGAGCGACTCGCTGACGGACTGGTTGCCGGATCTCGGCTCGCGTTGGGTCTGGACCGGCATCGGTGGCGCGCTCGCCGCGGTGGCTGGCGTGTTCGGCTTCGCGCTGACCCGGCGGCCCCGACGTCGCTGACGGCACCGCTGGTGGCCCCGCCCGGCGGTGGGGCCACCAGCGGTTCAGCTACGCCGGGAGCCGCGCGGCAACCAGCCGATGAACCGGTCCTGGAGCGACATCACCGGTGCGGTGCGCAGATCCTCCGTGGCAGCGGCGAGGCAGGAGCCCAGATAAACGCTGAGCATGGCGCGATCACCCCCGTACTCCGCCAGCAGCCGGGTGCGCTTCGTCGCACACGGCCACTCGTCACCGCAGGAGCCGCAGCTCCAGCAGGGGGTTTTCGGGGCGTGATCATCCGCCCGCGCCCCCGGCCGTTCCGCACCATCGGTCATCGCACGTCCTTCCAGATGTCCACGGGGCTGGCGGCTGCCATGCCGGCCAGCATTGACGGTGGTCCCCCCGGAGCCATCAGAGAGGGCGCTGCGCGTCCCTCCGGTGTTACATCTTTGCGGTACCTTGGGCGCTCGTGGGAGTCGGAAAGTTGACGGTTGACCTGATGCGCCATTCCTACCGACCAGTAGGCCACCGGGATGCGTGACCTGCTGCCGACGACGGTCGCGGTCGCCATCGCCGGCCCCGAGGACTGGACGGGCGAGTTACTCCCCGCTGAGCAGGCATGTCTCGGCGAGCGGGCCGTGCAGACCCGTCGACGGGACTTTGCCGCCGGCAGGATGTGCGCCCGCCGGGCACTACGCGACCTCGGCCTACCGACGACCGCCGTTCCCGCCGCCGCGGACCGCGCGCCGGTCTGGCCGGCCGGGGTGGTCGGCAGCATCACCCACACCGCCGGCTACTGCGCCGCCGCCGCCGCGCACACCACCGACATCCGGTCCGTCGGAATGGATGCCGAGCAGCACCGCGAGGTCAATCCGGGGGTACGCAGACTCGTGCTGCTGCCCGAGGAGGAGGCCGCCTGCGCGCGATTGCCCCACGGCGCCTACTGGCCGGTGGTGCTGTTCAGTGCGAAGGAGACCGTCTACAAGGTGTGGTATCCGGTCGTCGGCAGTTGGTTGGACTTCCACGACGCCCGACTCGACGTCGATCCGGAGACCGGCACGTTCACCGCGCGGATCGCGCCGGCCCGGGTGGACGCGGCGGGGGTGGCCGACCCGCCGGCATCGATCACCGGCCGCTTCGTGATCGCCGACGGGCTGGTCCGCACCGCCGCGGTACTGCCGCTGCGCTGACCTCACCTGGTTACTCACAGCAATGAGTGGAATACCGACATGCGTCTACGTTCAGTGCCCTCCCGACCACTGTCCATGCTGGTCGGTGCGGTGTCGCGGTGCCTACGGTGGGACGCCGCCAGCGGGGCGGCCGGGCGCCGCGCGACCCACGGTAACGTCGAAGAGTTCCCCGCACCGCACGTACCGAAGCGTCAAGGAGTACGGTGACCCACCCCCAGCCCTCCGCCAGATCGCAGGACCCGCAGCAGCCGAACCCGCAGCAGCCGAACCGTCCGTTCGCGGCGACACCGCAGCCGCCGTTCTCCGGGGCGGCGTACCCGGCGGATGGGCACCCGGACACTGGCGGCGGCTATCGAGCACCTGACGGACCGGGCTACCCGATCATCGCGGCACCCCCGCTGCGGACAGAACGCTCCAAGAGGTCCGCAGTGGTCGTCGCGGTCACCGCGGCCGTCCTCACCCTGCTCGCCAGCGCCGGTGGCATCGTGGCGGTCGTCATCGGCACCAAGAGCGCCGCCACTGCGGTGGGCGAGGCCCGAACCACCGCTTCCCCGTCACCGGTGAACAATGACACCCGCGACATGTCGCCCGGCGACACCCTGGTCATCGACCGCGACGCCGGCACGGTCGAGATCACCGTGACGAAGTTCAGCAGCGCCACCAAACCCTGCAAGTCCCACGGACTGAAGCCCGGCGGGGGCGTGTACGTGATCGCCGACGTGACGGTGGCCGTCACCAAGGGGACCGCGTCGACGAACCCGCTCTTCTTCCAATGGGTCGCCGCCGACGGCACCAAGACCACCGCGATCGGTGGCGCCTTCTCCGGCTGCGGCAAGCCGATGGCGGCCAGCGACGACCTGACCGCCGGCACCAAACGCACCGGCAGTGTGGTGTTCGACGTCCACAACACCTCGGGCGCGTTGGAGTACCAGGACCAGTTCCAGACCGCCGGTTCCTGGAAGCCGTGACCGTCCCAGGGCGCGGGGCCGACCCCACCCGGGTCAGCCCCGCGCCCCGGCGTCGTCACCAGGCGTAGCGGGCCAGCAGGTACACCGTGAGCCGCTTACCGTCGCGTACCGCCACCACGTTCCCGGTCACCACGTCCCCCTCGCGCCGGTAGACCTGATACGACGGCGCGTCGAAGCGCCACCCGATGGTGTCCGGAATGGTCGCGGCGCGAAGCGGAAACCCCGCGTCCGTCGGTGCCATCGTCGGTGGCTCCGCCGGCACGGCCGCCCAGCCCTCGAGGATCCGGTCCAGGCACCCCTGCGACGTGGTGAAGTACAGGTACAGCTCACCCATCGGCCCGGTCACGTCCTCGGCGTTGCTGTACCGCAGGCCGTCCACGTCACACGGCAGGCTGACCTGGTAGTGCGGCAGGATGTCGTCCTCGAAGTCACCCCGGGTCACACCGAACAACCCGTCCGGGTGCCGGTAGGGCCGTGGACCCCAGAAGTGGGCGGGCGGGTAGAGCGCGACCGCCAGCCCGACGACCACCAGCCCGATCACCGCCCAGCGGCGGAGCCGACGGCTGGGCCGTCGAAGCATCGACAGTGCCGCCGGCCGCTCAGCCTCGACCGTCGGAGTGGCTGGGCGAACACCTTCGGCCGGGGCGAACAGCACCTCCCGTACGACTCCCCGGAACAGCGTCGCGGTATCCCCGATGAACCGCAGCCGGCCCACCCCGAGCAGACGCAACGCGGCACCGTGCCCGTACGCGACCACCGCCACAGCGCCGAGCAGCAGCACCCACCACCCCGCCGCCACCGCGGCCCGTACCGGTCGACTGCGCCCCTCCCATCCCTCGCGTAACCGCTGGGTGTGGAAGGGCACGTGCGTCTGCTCGTCGACCAGGATGCGGGCAGCCACGTCAGTGAGCAGTGGATCGGCCGTGCCGTCGCGTACGACCCGGTAGTAGCGCAGGGCGACCACCTCGGCGACCATCAGCGTCATCAGTTCCAGTCGCAACCCCAGGGCCCGCCGGACCGCCACGAACACCCGGTCGGTCCAGTGCCCTTCGATGACAGCCTCGCCCGTGCTGAGCAGCAGTTGCTTGAGGAGACGGGCGTGGTTCTGCTCCTCGGCGACGAACAGTCGAACCGCCGCCAGGTAGGTCGCGTCGCCCGCGTCGACGCTCTTGCGGATCAGGTTCGCGCCATCACCGTCCTCACCGGCCTGGAACCTCTGCAAACTGCGGATCAGCGCGCCCGGCAGTGGACTCGCCGCACTCCACTGCGGTTCCGGTTCCTCGCTCCGACGCTCGGCGTTCGCGGTGAACTCACGTACCCATGTCTCGAAACCCATCTCGCTTCCCCCGTTTCTGCCACGATCGTGCGGTTACCGCCCCCACGCCTCGGTGGTGGTGACGACTGGCCGGCCGGTGCGTACCGATTCTTCGATGGCGACGCTGATCAGGTGGTCCTGGCAGGCTTCGGCGAGGGGGTAGGGCGCGGGTCCCTCGTCCCGCGCCCACGCCCCGGCGCGGGCGACGATGTCGGCCACCGCGATGTCGTCGTCGGACATCCCGCTGCCGACGAACGGATTGCGGTACACCACGTCGCCGTCGAAGCTGATTTGCTTCAGGTCCAGCCCCTCCAGGTTGAGGTCGAGACCGGTCTGGCGTCGCACGAGGAATGACTCCACCGGCGTGGTCGGGTCGACCAGCCGGACGACCCGGTCGTCCACCAGCTCACCGCGCGAGCCCCGCACCACCAACCGGCGGGTACGCAGCGGGTTCCACCACTGGTTGTCGGTGAAGTCGTACAACCCCATCCGCCCACCGAAGTCGATCGTCGCGAGGGTGGTGGAGAGCTGCTGCGGGGTGTCGTCGCCGCTCCAGCCCGCCGGCGAGAGCGGGTTGGCCAGCGGCGCGACGAAGGCACGGGCGTTGACCTCGGCGCTCTCATGGCCGACGCCGAGCAGGCCACGGATCAGCGAGACCGCGTGGTACAGGTGGGTCGACGAGATCTGGACCGACGTCGGCTCGCCGAGCACCCCGGCCCGGACCAGGGAAAGCCGCGCCGCGTGCCCGGGCATCAGCAGGTACTGCTCGGCGACCTGGACCAGACCGCTGTCGCCGACGTCGGCCCAGAGCGAACGCAGACCCGCCAGGTCAGCGGCGGGCGGCGTCTCGGCGAGCACCGGTACGCCCGCCGCGACCAACTCCCGGGTCACCTCGGGTGTCACCGGCCACGGCACCGACACGATGACGAAGTCCGGCCGCTCGTGGGCGAGCAGCTCCGCCGTCGTGCGGAAGGTCCGCACACCCCAGTCGGCCGTCACCGCGTCTCCCCGGGATTCGGTACGCGTCACCACGCCGGTCACCCGGAACCGTTCGGGGAGCAGCCGGGCCAGGCGGAGGAAGAACTCACCCCGCCAGCCGCTTCCGACGATGCCGAACCGGGTCTGGGTCACCGAAGTCATCTGGGCTCCTCACGTAGAGGCCCGGATGCTAACCGTTTCCGGGCCGTCCCGTTCGCTACGGTTGCGGCGATGACGACCGACCCGTTGCCCGCTGTGCCCGTGCTCGCGCCCGACGCGGGACCGCGCCTGGACTACTACCTGGTGGGCGCCCCCGACCCGGCTGCCACTGTGGAGGGTCTGCTCGTCGAGGAGTTCACCCGCCACCCCGACTTCACCACGACGGGTCTGGACAGCGCCGGCTGGACCCCGCAGGACGGCTGGTGGAGTTCCGCCGCGCTGAGTCGCGGTGTACGCACCGACCCCGACGTGCTGGCCCGGGTGTTCCCCACCTCGCGCCGGGAGGCCGAGGACGTCTACCGGGCGCTCGGCGGCGGGCACCTGCCCGACGAGCCGGTGCTCCGTACGCACTTCGTCGACCACCAACCGATCGCCACCGCCCCGCCGCTGCGGCTCGGCCCCGCACAACCCCCGGCCGGCTTCCACGAGCGGCGGGTGTACCGCGTCCTCTTCGCCAAGGACCTCCGCGCCGAGCAGGTGGCGAGCCTCCGGACGGCCTGGCGGACACCGGCGGGCGGCACGAGCACCGCCGCCGCGAGCGGCCGTCTCGACGAAGGCGCGGACCAGATCACCTGGGACCTGCGGCGAGTCGGCCACCACCTCGCCTGGTGCCTCGACGTGACAGTTCTGCTGAGCGGCGCCGCCACCGAAGTGGTGGGCTCGACGCTGGTCGATCTGACCACCGTCCTACGCCAGTACGGCCTGATACCCGTGACGACCGAACGCTTCTCCTGACCAGTCCCAACCTGTCGACTGGACCACCATGCGCAACCGCTGCGCGCCGGTTCGCTTTCGATCTGCGGCTCGGCGATGTTCGGTTCGCGGGCCTGTGGCGTTCGATATGCGGCGGCACGCTGATCGACGAGGAACATCGTCGGCGGCCGACCACTAAGCCACGAGACTCTTGGCCAATGTGTGCTCGCGACGCACGCCGTCGGGCATGAGGTCGCCTAGCTCACCGGTGTCACGGAAGCCGCTCCGCTGGTAGAGCGCCCAGGCGTTCTTGTTGCCCTCCACCACGGTTAGGCGCAGCGTCTCCGCGCCCACCAGCCGAGCCCACTGCTCGACCGCCCGCACAAGGTGATCGCCCACGCTCCGGCCACGCCCCACCGGCGCTACGTACATCGAGATCAGCTTGACGACGCCGTCCTGATCGGTCGGCACGCCGCTGGCCATCCCGGCGGGCCGCCCATCGAGCATCGCCATGATGTTGTACGAGCCGGGGATGGCCAGCCGTCCGCGCCAGCGTTCCTCACGGTCACCCTCGCCCTGCCAGTCCGCCAACTGGGAACCGAACGCGTACGCCGCCTCCGCCAGCGCAGCGAGTCGCAGCTCTCGCCACATCTTCCAGTCGTCCTCGCTGAGCACACGCATCTCGATCATGCGGTGAAGGGTGTCGCAGGCGCGGGGAGCAGGCAACCCGGTATCCGGTGACGCGGTGTGACGACCAGGCCCTGCCATGAGGGCACCTTCCACTCGCTGCGGCACTCCAGCCCGCGGATCACGCTGGACACCTACGTCCACTGGTGGCCGAAGAAGGACCGCCGCCGCAACATCATCAGCGGTGCTCTCCGCGACGCCAGCGCCAAACGAAAACAGGGCCCGAAGGCCCTGGATTCTCACTGATTTGTGCCGGATCCGTGCCCGCCGATCTTGGTCGGCGGGTTTCCCCAGGTAGAACATCGTGCTGGTGGAGCTGAGGGGATTTGAACCCCAAACGCCGTGGGTCGGGTAGAGATCATCCGTAAACGGGCAGATCCGGCCCCTGACCAGCATCGGAACCTCCAGCGACTCTCGACGTTTTACGCCCGTTTCCAGCCTCAGTTGTACTGGATCTGTACTTGATGATCATGAAGGGGCATCGAAGGCTATTGGGCCTTCGGGCTGACGAACGTGCCTCTTTGCGGCACCACGAACAGCACACCCTGATCAACCAGCACGGCGATCGCGCGTCGCACGGTCGCACGGGCGACGCCGTACTCCTGCACCAAATGCGCCTCCGAAGGGACCGCCCGGTTGGGTTGCCAGTCTCCGCGCTGAACCCGGGCCGCGAGGATGCCGGCCAGTTGGCGGTAGGGCGGCAGCGGTGCGCCGTGGTCGATGTGCGCGTCCGGGTCGAACTCCATACGCCTGACGCTAGAAGTCTCCACACTTGCGCCATCGACCTTCTACGTAGCTAGACGTAGGTAGACCACGATTGGTACGGTGCGGATAACCCGCTGTGCTGGCCGTAGAGACGTCTCGCCCCGGTGCGGCGGTACCCCTGCCCGGTTGGGCTCCTTCGACTCGGCCGGGCAGGGCAACCTCCGAGCAGGAAGGGACGCCCGTGCCTGTCGAGCCGCACGGCCATACGTGGGCCACGCCGCAGCCCCGCTCACCCAAGCCTGGCGAGGAGCTGTGGATCGACCGCGAAGCTTCGGTGCAGTTCCGGCGGCAGCGGTTCATGTTTCGGGTGATCTCGGTGTGCCCGAAGCCGACCTATCGGGGCTGGGCGTGGGTGACGGGCTACCAGCTCGACGCCCGGGGCAACGCCGTCGACAAGCGGGAGATCTTCGTTCAGCTAGCCGGCCTGCACCCCGTCCGGCGATCGACGTAGCCCCCTGCACTGGCCTCTGCCATCCCGTCACCGTCGTCCCACACACCGTGGAGCGCGTCCGCCCCTTCTGGACCAGGGTTATGAAGTGTGGGCACGGCGGACGCCGCTCTGCCGTGACCTGGCCTGTCAGGTGCGGACCCTCAACGTTGCCGCTTGCGCTGGCTGCTTCGCTACCAGACGATTCAAGCCATGAAGAAAAAGTTGGTCGGGTTCGGGTTATTACTGTTCGGCTTTGCAGCCATCTCACTCGACCTGACCTTAGAAAATCTCATCCCAATAGGACATGCGCTTGCCAAAATGGCGGACCATTGGCTGATCGCTTTAGGCGCTGCAGGACTCGGCGCCGGGCTTTGGATGTTTCGGCAGGTGCGCAACGCCTCTTCAGATCGCAGTGATGTCAAAAATTCCCTCGGCACTCGACTGCTTTCGGATTATGGCATCACTGTGACCGCTTGCATTATGGTGCTCATTGGCTGCGTTACGCTTTTGGTGATGCTGCAAGTGGCAGGAAACGCAACATCAAAAACTGACCGCTCGCGGCTTCAGATCGAATCGATCAAGTATGGTTTGGGAATTGCGGCCAGCGGTGGGGCTGTAGCCGCCCTGCTGCTAGCGGTCCGGCGTCAGCGTCTCTCTGAGTCAATGCATCAACTCGCCATTCAAACTCAGGCACACACGGAAGCCGACGCTGCCGAACGACGCGTGACAGAGCTATATACCAAGGCTGTCGAGCAACTGGGGTCACCTGACGCCGCCGTCCGCCTAGGCGGAATGTATGCGCTAGAACGCGTGGCCCAATCCAACATTGGGCAGCGCCAGACAGTCGTCAACGTTTTCTGCGCGTATCTCCGGATGCCTTACACGCCGCCTAGCAAATTGCCGCCTACTGTCGACGCCGCAGTTGTGAAGGAGGCAAAAGAGGAACTCGAAGTGAGGTCGGGCGCTCAGGATATCCTCACAAAACACCTAGAGGAACTCGGCAAGGAAGGGCCCATGAAGCGCGAAGACTTGCCTGACCCCAGCCCTTCCTCATGGTTCTGGCCGGGCATGTCCATCAACCTCGCCGGAGCGTATCTTCGCGACTTCCGAATCCTGAGGGGCTATGTCGAGACGGCAAAATTCTCGGGAGCCATATTTGCCGGAGAAGCAAACTTCGAATCTACCTGTTTCCACAGTGCGAGCTGGTGGCATGACGTCACGTTCCAAGACCACGCGACGTTCAGAAACGCCGACTTCTATGTTGCCAGGTTCGACGGTAAGACGGTTTTTGATGGACCTGCCGACTTTACAGGTGTCCGCTTTCGCGGTGTGGCCTGGTTCAATAACGTGAAGTTCCAAGGAAAAGTCAGTTTTTCAAACGCAGATTTCTTGTTCAAGCGTACCCAGAATCCACGAATGCTAGGCGCTCACGCAATAGTGAAGGCTGACGGACAAAAAATCCAGCACATCTGGCCAGAGGGGTGGCATCTCAGAGAAGCTGAAGGGAATTCCAATTATGGGGTGCTTGCTCGCACGAAGGCAGCCGTTCCTCAATCCCGCCTAGAAATTGAAGCGTCAGCAGACCAGAGCGATAACCTCTCCTGAAACGTTATCGTTCACCGCAACCAGAATTGCACTATCGCCATCCCGTCTGCCGCCGACCCACACACCGTGGAGCGGGCCAGGGCCAGGGCGACAAGGGTGGAGCGCCCTACCGGACGAGTCTCAATGACAGTTGTCAAGCGCGGGCGCCGGCGCCGGGGGCGGCCTGGGGATTAGAAGAAGATCGCGGAGGGCTGGTCGAGTGACTGCGCACCTGGTCAGCCCCTCCGTCGTTGTCGGATGGCGTCGGCGTCAGCAGGTGGCCTTGGCTGTACGGATGGCTGTACAGCTACAGGCCGGAGTCCTCGCCTCGCAGCACTTGGACAGCGGCCACGACGTCCGTGACGGTGCGGTCGGGCGGGGTGAGTTCCGTTGGCCAGTCCTTCCCTCGGCTGACCCACAGGGTGGCAAGCCCTGCCGCGCGGCCACCCTCGACATCATGCACAGGGCTGTCACCGATCGCCCAGCCCCCGCCCCGCAGATCGAGGCCGCACCCACGGGCCGCTGCCTCGAAGATCTCGCGTGCTGGCTTCCGGATGCCCAACTCCCCGGACACTGCCCAGGCATCGACGCACTGGTCCAGCCCGGTACGCCTGATTTTCCCTAGCTGGTTGTCGGCCTGGCCGTTGGTCACGATCGCGACCGTCCAGCCCTCGTCGCGCAGTAGTCTCAGCGACGCCCGCACTTCTTGAGGACAGCTCACCAGCTCCGGCATCCGATGTCGGTACTGCCTCCATGCTTCATCCACCGAGGCTGCCAGGCCGAAACGCTCGGTCACCTCGCCGAAGAACCAGTCGCGGGGCACGGCCCCGTCCTGATCCGTAGCGATCAGCCAGGCCAACGCGTCGTCCGGCAGTTCGCGATCGGCGCAGAACTCGACCGCCCAACGTCGGAATGCCTCCGAACGGTCCACGAGCGTGTTGTCGAGATCGAAGAGCGCCAACCGCTGCATGGTCAACAACCGTACCGGGCGGGTAAAGCGGATCTCCTCGTCGGGCAGTCGTCAGACCGTCCAGGTCTCGGTAGTTGGTGATCGTGATCGTCACGGTCGGATTGTGCCTGGCTCTCGGCGGTTCACGCGCCCCTGCGGTTAGGGGTCTCCTCGGTCGGGCAGGCTCGCCCCTGCCCGAGGTTCCCGGTCGGGTCAAGGCTCGCCGGAGGCGACCGCGTAGCGGCTTGGCCTTGACCCGGCCGGGGTTCTCGGGCAGCCCTGTGGGTGCCCGGCCGAGGAGAGCCCGGTTGGTGGTCTCCGAGGGAGGGTCGGGTGCGGGGCAGCGCCCCGCCGGCCAGGTCCGGCAGGTCGAACGTTTCATCGGTGAGTTAGACGGGCGCTGGTGGCGGTGGTTGGAGTTGGAAGCAGCGATTGTCGCGCAGCAGCGCCCACAGCACATCGACGCGGCGACGGGCGAGGGCGATCAACGCCTGCTGGTGTTTGCGCCCCTCAGCGCGTTTGCGCTGGTAGTAGTCCCGGTTCGGGCCGTTCATCCGCAGCGTGCTCAGCGAGGACATGTAGAACACGTGGCGCAGCCGCCGGTTGTAACGCTGCGGCCGGCGTAGGTTGGCGACCCGCTTGCCAGAGTCACGGGCCACCGGCGCCAGGCCCGCGTAGGCGGCCAGGTGATCAGGGCTGGCGAAGGTCGACAGGTCCCCGACCGCGACGATGAACTCCGCCGCCGCCAACGCCCCCATGCCGGGCAGGCTGCGAATGATGCCGGCCTGCGGGTGAGTGCCAAACGCCTGTTCAATGGCCTTGTCGGTGTTCTTCATGCGCTGGTGCAGTTGCAGCAGATGACTGGCCAGCTCACCAGCGAGCGCAGCAGCGGTGTCCTGTCCCGGCAGGGTGAGATCCTGCTCAGCCGCGGCTGCCAACGCCTGATCGGCGACCCTGACGGCGTTCACCGCCCGATGCCGGCGCAGATGAGCGATGAGCTGGTCGCGACCAGCGGCGCGGATCTGCTCGGGCGTCTGATAGGCGCTGATCAGAATCAGCGTCGCGACGTTGGTGAAGGTCAACGCGCGTTCCAACACCGGGGAGATTCCGAGCATCAGGCGGCGCAGCCGATTCACGGTGCGGACCCAGTCCTCGACCAGGTCGGCGCGGTGCGCCACCAACAGCGCCAGCTTGGCGATCAGCTCCGTCGGTGTCTCCACCGGCAGAAAGTCACGCCGCATCCTGGCGGTGTTCGCGATGACCACCGCGTCACGGGCGTCGGTCTTGGCCTCGCCGGCGAACCCGGCAGCCATCGTCTTGACCGTGCGGCCTGGGATATACACCGTCTGCTGCCCGGCCAGCGCCAACATCGCCCGCAGCAGCGCGGTCTCGCAGCCGACCAGGTCGACCGCCCACACCACCTCGTCATCCGCGCCGACCCGCCCGATCAAGTCCGCGATCGTCTGCTGATCATTGGCCACCCGCGTCGACCACAGCACCCGCCCGGCCACGTCCACCGCCGCTGCGTGGTGAGCCTGCTTGCCCGCGTCCACGCCTATCCATACCTGCACCAAGCCGTCCTCCCGAAGCACCCAGATCCAGGTCACCTCGGACGACCCCGCCGGCAGTTCCTTAGCAAGCGACGACTCGCAGATCTCAATCAGCGGCCAAGGGCGCCCTGGGCTGGCTGGGCGGCCGCTCGTCCATAGCCACCTGACGGCAAACGACCTTGAGCCACACCCAACCAACCCGGCGGCCCGGAACACCATCCAGACAAAACAACCCTAAGGAACGACCTTGTCGCCCTGGCCCTGGTCTGCTCGGCTTCGCCTGGGTCGGTGACCGGCGGGATGGCATCCCACCACCCACGAACCGTAAGTTCGGCAACTCCATCTCGGAGTCGTCTGGCCCCCGCCGGAGGCAAAAGCTCTCATCGGCCGGCGCGGCCCGCTTGCGGGCCGCCTTGGTTCAGAAGGGCGGATCTACTCGGCTCCGCCTGGGACGACGGCGACGGAATGCTTCCCCCTCAACCACTTTCCCACCGCACCGCCTGGTCGCCCCTCGCCATCCCGGAGCCCCGAGGCCTCCGCCGGAGGCAGGCTCTGACGTCGAAGGTCCGTATTCCTTGGTCAGGGGCCGGCCTTTCAGTCTGCGTCGGGTCAATACTCGGATAACTTCGCGCTTATCGGCAGGCATCGGCGCGGACGTGGCCACCACACCACGGGTACGGGGCGACGCTCCAGACCCGCCACCCTCCACCGTCGCGGCGCACCTCAAACTGCCACGGGTGTGGGGTGCCGGTCATCGACAGGCCGTCATGGCCCCACCACACTGCTTGAACGGGAGTTGCCACCTGGGCGCGGTCGTCGCCCTGGTCCTCAACGTCGAACACGCCCGCGCTGACTTTCGACGGCTGCGGGTCGGTCCGAGTGATGTCGCGCCGGATGTCGCGCCACTCGTCGAGGAGCTCGTTTCGCTGCTTCGGTGCCAGCACTGCCCGTAGGCCGAGTTCCTCCCCGGATGACAGGGCCAGCATGAAGACGTTCACGGCGGCCTCCGGTGCCGCCTGTCCCCTGTCGGCTTCCGCTGTCTTTACGGCGAACCAGCTCACACCAGCGACAGCCGGACCGCCCACGCATAGAGCTAGCCCGATCGCCAGATAGATCACCCACCGTCGCGGCCGGCGGCGTCGCGGCTCCTCCCCCAAGATCATCCGTCGCACGATAGCCCAGCCACCGAATGACGACCACGACGGCGCGGGCGGCATGCCTGCCAGGGTGAGCGGTCACCGCGAGTCGGCAACCGGGTGACCACGCCTCTCGGTCTTCAAAGCTGGGCCACAGACGCAGCCGGAAACGCACCCAGCAACCCGGAGCCCGGCGCACCCGTCGTGCCACTGCCGCACGGGTCTCCGGTCGAGGCCAGCGCCAGAACTGACGCGCCCCTGGCGGCCATCGCCCGCGGCCTCGCTTGCCACGCAGCAATGTCTACAGCTCTCCACCACCGCGCCGTGTGCGCCGGGGCGTGACCGGCCGCCAGGCCGCACGCGCGCCCCGGCGCGACACGGCGGCGGGCCGAAGGCCCGCCCTTGACCAAGTAAAGAAAGTCTGAACACATTACGCTCCGGCGGCAGGCAACGCGGTCCAGCTTGCGCACAGTCAAGAGGAGCGGTGCACAAGGTCAGCAATCTTCTCCGCTGCTTCGGCTACCGGCACAGAGCCTGTATCGATCCTAATGTCCGCAACCGGCAGACGGTTCGTATGTGCGACCGCTGCAAAGCGCTGCACGTCGTCTCCAGTTTGCCGAGACCGGATCCGGTCGTAGAGTATGGCCGGTTGGCAATGAAGCTCTACCACTGTCCAGATTGCACCTGACGCCGAATCTCTGGCAATTGCTTCAACTGCCTCGACCTGACCAAGGTGCACAACCGGCACGCGACCTAGATCCCAAACCCTTTCAAGCCCAGGCCGATCTACGAAATACGTCGACCCGTACCGACTGTTCTCCCACAGGATCATTTCTGGGCTTTGACGCAGAATTTGAGCCTGCCCATGGTCAATCATCCGGTAGCCGGCACTCCTGCCACTGCCGAACTTCAGGCGCTTAAAGTGCTCAAAGCAAGGCTCACGGTGAACTAGTTCAGCAGTAATCGTGTCCTTGCCGGTGGCCGGAGCACCGTAAAGGATCAGCCCTTTCCTCACAGCGATGTGAACTTACTAAGAAGCTCCCTAGCCTGATCCTGCAAGGGTCTGGCACCTGCGGAGTTGTCTACTATCGCGTGCGGGATCTTGGGCTCGAAAGCGAGGTCAAGACGGCTTACGTATTCTGCCCAATTCGCGATTTTGTAGTCATCTCTGGCAGCCCCGCGACGCCGGATATACATCTGCATGGTCTCGGAGTCGCAGCGCACCCAGACGACTTGAAGCCTGCCGTTATAGGCCGCCACAGTCGCAGCCAGGCGATCGCACCATGCTTTCTCGCGTAGCTCCATAATGAAGGGTGCTGTCACGATCACCGATGAGCCGCACTGCAAGTTCTCCGTCATAGTGGCAAGCAGCGCTTCATACTCAGCGGGTCTTATAGCTGTCAGGTAGGTCTCTGACTCTCGATCGTGCGGGGATTGCCCTAGTCGCTCTAGCGCTGCCTCGACCACTGGCCGCGTGGTGGTGTCCTTATCGAGGATCGCCCAACCTGCTTGACGGGCGATGATGCGCCCAAGCTCCGTCTTGCCTGAGCCCGCATAGCCCCCGATCAAAATCACCCGCGATCCCGTCTTGTCTGCGGAAACTTCCGGGTTGTGAACGATTCGGCTTGAGCGGGCTCGATTGATGACGAGCCCCTCCTCGGCAAGAATCGACATTGCCCGATTGATTGTGGCAACGCTGGTACCCCAAGACTCGGCTAGCGCCCTAGTGCCGGGCAGCTGCCGCCCGTGAGCCAGCCGGCCGGCCTGAATGTCGTTGCGGATGGCCTGCGCGATCACGAGGGCGCTTGTCCCCCTCTGTAGCGCGTCCCCTGGCTCTGGCTGGGTGGTCATCAGACTCCTTGTCTTGGCGGGTCATGGGGCAGAGAAGGGCACTCCCGACCGGGCTGCGCATCAAGGTTTTCGCAGGTCAGCCGTCCCTGATTGCGAATCAGATTGTATCTGTTGACGCACACTGATTCAACCTGTTAGCCTCTGATCCAAGCTGATCCGCTCTGTTACATCGAGCGGTTGGGGTAGGTGCTCTGAGTGCCCACCTGGCGCACAGGCGACACACGGATGACGAGTAGTAACGGCGAAGGAGTGAGGCGAGATGCGGAACATCCCGGTGAACATGGCTGGCTTCAAGCTGCGGGTGGTGGAGGAGCCGTCGATCAAGATGGATCAGGAGGGTCGGGTGCTCACGGCTTACGGGACCGATGACCCGCTGTACGTGGTGGGTGTGTTCGCGAAGCCGCTGGCGACCGATGACGGCTACCGGGGCAAGGGCGAGGAACTGAAGGTCACTCTCTCGGTGAACCCGCAGGGAATCGAGGAGGGCGACCTGGTGGAGCTGATCGGGGCGACGGTGTCGCACTGGGAGCGCGACGGTCGTAGCGGTTTGACGTGGAAGGCGCAGAGCCTCAAGGCGGCGTGAGGTAGGAATTCTGGCCCCGCCCCTTTTTGGTGGGTTACCCGTTCGAGTCGGGTCGGGGCACTTTGTCAAGGCAATGCGGCTTGCGTGCGGGCTGAATCCTTGGCTGCTTGTTCTTTGAGAATTACACAGTGGATACAACCTTGCCTAAAACAGGTTCAATGCGTTTATTCGTACAACGATTTTCGGAAGGGAGGTTGCGGTGTCGGACTTCGAGCTGATTCTTATCGGGTTGCTGTTGCTGTCGGTGTGCTTGAACGTCGGTCTTATTCGTCGTGAGGGGCGTCGGTTGCGGCGGGTGTGGCGTCTGTCCGGTCGGGAGTAGTCACCGGTCGGTGGTTTCTATCCGTCCCTTGGAGTGTGTGTCCGGGGGCGGGTGGTGCCCACCGATGGTGGTGCTCAGGTCGGAAGGAGAGGCATGGATTTGGTGCCGGAGATCGTGAAGTCGCTGACTGGCAGGTCTCGGTATGAGGCGCTGATGGGCAACGTGCAGGGCCTGTCGTTGCTGCTGGACGGCGCGAAGAGCCTGATCAAGGGGTGCGAGCCTCCGCCGGGGGCGTTGTACCAGTTCGCGGCTCGGGTGGAGGACCTGGAAGACGCGCACAAGCAGGCGGTGGAGACGCTGCGGGCGTTCCACACGCGAGTGAAGACGTTCGAGGCCGATTTGGTCGCCAAGCCGTGGAAGGTGGGCTGATGTCGTACCAGATTAGCGACACCTATGACGGGATCGATAAGGCGATGCGGCTGATGCGTTCTTCGATGAAGGGGATGCCGGAGCGGTATCGGTACATGCGGCATTACGACGATCTTCGTCGGGCGGTCGCGGTGTTGCTGGTGTTGCTCGAAGAGGCCGCGCCGTGGATGGAGGAGACGCGGGAAGCGAAGGAGTCAACGAGTCGCGCGAAGAAGTTGTTCGCGGCGGTGAGCTGACAGTAATTGTTTCAACGGAAGGGCCCGGGTTGGTTATCCGATCCGGGCCTTCCCTTTACCCAAAAACAGTGGTCATCGAATTGCAAGAGAACTGATGAAGGTAGGTGCGGGAGATGGGTAAGCGTACTCAGGGGTGGGAGTGGCGGGTCGCGGGTTGGGCTGCGCGGCATCCGGGGTTCGTGGCTGCTCCGGCGGCGGTCGCTACCACGATGGCGCAGCTGGGGCCGGTGACCACCGGTGGTGTGGCGGCGGGTGTGCTCGCGGCGGGTGTGGGCTGGTACCGGGGTCACCCGGACTCGTGGGCGGCGGTGGCGGCTCCGCAGTTGCGGGCGCTGCGTCGGCGGTGGCTGTCGCGGGCGTACCTGGGTCGGTGGTGGAGCCGGGTTACCGAGGAGTGTGGCCTGGTAACGGTGAATCGGCGGACCGGGTTTGTCAACGTGCCTCGGATCGTCCGGATTCGTAGTCACTCGCCGTCGACGGAGACGGTGTACGTGCGTCTTCTCCTTGGGCAGACGGTGAAGCTGTGGGAGGAAGCCGCGGAAGCCCTGGCGGTCGGGTTGAACGCGGAACGGGTGGGCGTCGAGCGGGTGCGGTCCCAGGTGATCGCGCTGATCGTGCAGCGCTCGGAGCCGTTCACTGAGGTGATCGTCCCGCCGGAGATTGCGGCTGACGCCGACGCGACGAGCCTGGCGAACGTGTACCTGGGCGAGACCGAGCACGACACCGACTGGTCTGCGCCGCTGATCGGGCAACACTGGCTGGTCAGCGGGGCCACCGGGTCGGGCAAGAACTCGGTGACGTGGATGGCGCTGCGGGCGTGCGCGCCGCTGATCCGTGACGGCCTGGTGCGGGTGCACGTGGTCAACCCCAAGGGCACCGAGTTGAACGCCTTGCGGCCGGTGTCTTACCGCTACGCCGAGACCGACCGCGACATCGTGGAGGTGGTCGCCGGGTTCTGGGAGACCATGCAGGCCCGGAAGAAGACCTTGGCGGAGCAGGGCCGGCGCACGTTCGAGCTGTCACGCGAAACGCCCCTGGATCTGCTGCTGATCGATGAGCTGGGAGCGGTGACCGGGTACGGCGACCGGTCGCTGACCAAGGGCGTTCAGTCGGTGTTGCCGCTGATCCTGTCGCAGGCTCGCGCTCTGGGTGGCAGCGTCATCGGCGCTCTGCAAGAGCCCACCAAGGACGTGATCCCTCAGCGAGACCTGTTCTCCCTGCGGGTGTGCCTGCGGGCCACGTCGGCCGGACACGTCGACATGGTCCTTGGTGACGACATGCGCCGTCGGGGTGCTCTCGCTGACGAGATCCCGAACGTCGCGGACTCGGCCGGTATCGGGTTCGTCGTCAAGCAGCGTTCGCGGACTCCGATGCGGGTGCGGGCGGCCTACTGCGACGACTCCGACATTGCCGAGCTGGTGCGAGTTGCGGGCTGGCCCCACACCGAACTCACCACCGCGGGCCGGTGACGACGGTGAACAACCACGACAGCACCGAGCGGCCGGCGAAGCAGCCTCGTCCGGTCCGCAAGCTGAGCAAGCGCCTCGACGTCGCCCGGCAGCTGCACGACCTGGAGCAGGACTCCGCGCTGGACATCGTGGAGATTGAGCGGCTGCGGGTGAGCGTGACCCGTTCGCTGTGGCTGTTCCTGGCCATCGGGTCAGTGTTCACCACGACCGGCGTTCAGGACTTCCTCGCCGGTCACCTCACCCCGGCTGACCCGGTGTGGTGGGGCTGCTGGGGCGTCGAGCCGTGCCTGGTCGGCATCCTCATCACCGTTCTGCGCTGGGAAGCCGCGATGATCGCCCGAGAGATCGAGATCGACTCCAAGGCGGTCGACTGGCTCAAGCGGTTCCTGCTGGGCTCCACGCTCGTCATGAACGTCGTACCAGCGATCTTGCCTCGTGAAGGCGGCATCAGCGCCGGGATGTTGGCCGCGCACTTCATGGTGCCGATCCTCGTGTTCTTCCTGGCCGAGGTCATGCCGATCGTGCAGGCACGCTGCACCCAAGCACGACGGGCCATCACCCTGCCCACGAACACCCCAACCCCCGACCCCGCCCCGGCTCCCGCCGCGGCTCCGGCTCCGGTAACCGTGCCGGCCGTCGTCGCGGAACCCACCACCCCGGCACCGGCCCCGATCGCGGCACCCGCTGCGGCGCCGGTTGCGGCCTCGATCCCGGATCGCTGGACGGACTCAACCAGGGACACCACCGGGGAGCCCGCGGCCTTGGACGGCTTGGGCATCCCTTCCGGGATGCAGACCCAGATCCGGCGACTCGTTGCCGACCTGGACCGACCGGTCACCGCCGTCGACATCCAACAGGCCACCCGGCTACCCGCGTCGATCGCGTCGAAAGTCGCCGACCGGTTCACCCCGGCCACGGCCAACGGCTACACGCACTAATTCACCACCTACGCGCACTGATTCCCCCTCGCTCTGACCTGCCGTGCTTCATCCGCTGGAGCACGGCTGGTCCGTCTCCGAAAGGAGAAATCCCGTGGCACTACCAACCCCCGTGTACGACGCCGAAGCGGCGTTGACCCGATGGATGCGCTCGCCGGCCTACAAGCAATGGCGGACTGGCGTCGAGAGCGTCAAAGGCTGCCTGCAACCGGTCCGGCTGGTCGGCAAGTTCGAGGTCCGGCACATGGGCAGCGGTGACCTGATCGCCTCCCGGCAAGGACGGGTCTGGTCCTCCTGCGGCACCCGCCGCGCGGCCGTCTGCCCCTCCTGCGCCGACCGGTACGCCGCCGACGCCTGGCACCTCATCCACGCGGGCATGTCCGGCGGCAAAGGCGTCCCCACCACCGTGGCCCGGTCCACACGCCTCTTCGTCACCCTCACCGCCCCATCGTTCGGCCCAGTGCACAACCGGCCCGGCAAGCGACCCTGCTCCTGCGGACGCTGGCACCCCGAAGGCCACCCGCTGCTGGGTAGCCCGCTCAACCCGACCACCTACGACTACACCGGGGCCGTGCTGTGGCAAGCGCACAGCGGCCAACTCTGGCACCGGTTCACCATCGCCCTACGCCGCGCCGTCGCCGCCGCTGGTGGCCTCACCGTCCGCGCATCCGGCGCACACCTACGGATCTCCTACGCCAAAGTCGCCGAATACCAGCGGCGCGGCCTGGTCCACTTCCACGCCGTCATCCGCGCCGATGGCCCGTCCGGGCCGGACTCCTCGCCCCCAACATGGCTCACCCCTGACGTTCTGGCTGACGCGGTGCGTTCCGCGGCTTCCTCCGTCGAGCTGGACACCATCCGACCCGACGCAACCGCGCTGCTCCTCGGCTGGGGCGCACAGGTCGACGTCAAAGACATCACCGCCACCGACATCGACATCAACGACGGAGACGACGACGGGGACCAGGCCGTGGCCGACACCCGCCTGGCCGGCTACATCGCCAAGTACGCCACCAAGGGCACCGGCGCTACGGAGACCGGAGACCGGCGCATCCGTTCCCAAATGCACATCGACCGACTCCAGGTCTCCGCGCACCACCGGACGATGATCCAAACCGCCTGGGACCTCGGCGGACTCGACCAATACGCCGATCTCAAACTGCGCCACTGGGCACACATGCTCGGCTTCCGAGGCCACTTCCTCACCAAATCGCGCATCTACTCCACGACCTTCAAAAACCTTCGCGCCGAACGCCGAACCCACCAAATCCACACGGCGCTCACCGACGCCGGCCTGCCCGAAGACACCGATGTCCTGGTCGTCAACAACTGGCAAATCCTCGGCATCGGCTACGACACCCCCGAACAACTCGAACTCGCCACCGCAATCGGAGACCGCATCCGAGCCGCACGACAGCAAGCCAGAAAGGAACCCCGATGACCACCCCCACCACCGAACGCCTATGGACCGTCACCGACGTATCGGCGTTCCTCGGCATCCCCATCGGCACCCTCTACCAATGGCGTCACCGCCGAACCGGCCCCCGCGCGTCCCGCGTCGGCCGACACCTCCGATACGACCCCGCCGACGTGCGGGCCTGGTTCACTGACAAGGCGGCCTGACATGCCCATCGATGACCTGTGGTACCTCACCAAACGGGGACCGGACAAGAAGCGGCTTCCCTCCAAGCGGCACGGCGAAGGTAAGCGGTGGCGGGTCCGGTACAACGATGCCGCTGGCAATTCAAAAACCCGGTTCTTTGAGAGAAAGGTCGATGCCGAGGAATTCGACGTTAACGCCCGGGCCGGCATCGCGGAAGAGACCAAGATTGACCAGGCGGACCGGCATATCACCTTCCGCGAGTACGGCGAGCGGTGGCGGCTCTCGCGCCAGATTGGGCAAGCACTCGATTACCAGCGGCACACAGAGTCACGCCTCCGGCACCACCTTTATCCGCAGATCGGCAAGCGGCAGATGCGAGCGATTACCGTCACGGACGTCCTGGAGTGGGTGGCGCTTCTGCTGCGCAATAACGTGGCGCAGTCCTCAGTGAAGACCTACTTCGACCTGTTCAACGCCGTCATGAACGCCGCTGTAGCGGACAAGGTAATTTCCGATAACCCGTGCAAGGCGGTGCGACTGTCGGCCATCCTGCGTGGCTTTTCACGCGCTCCGAAGTGGGTGCCGACCGATGAGGACATGCTCGCCCTGGTCGACGTTGTCCCAGACCGCTACCAGGCTGCGATCTGGTGCGGTGCGGGTGAAGGTCTGCGACTGGGCGAGGTGCTCGGCCTGGAAGATGGCGTGCGGTGTGTCGACCGGCCGCGTCAAGAGCTGCACGTGGTTCAGCAGCTTCGCTTCCACAGAGGAGCTTACAGCGGGTTCTACCTAGCCCCACCCAAGGCCGGTTCTGTCGGTGACGTGGACCTGGACGACCACGTAGCTACGGTGCTCGCGGAGCATGTCCGGAAGTATCCGCCCGCACTGGTGGAGCTGCCCGACATCACCGCCGGGACTCCCGACCCGGGGAAGCAGGCGAAACGCCGGTCAGTCGCATTGCTGTTCACCGACGACCAGGGCAAGCCGATTCATGATCAGCGCTGGTCCGACCTGTGGCGAGGTTGGCGCAAGGCGGCGGGCTGGCCGGACGAAGGCACATTTCACTCCCTGCGGCACTACTTCGCGACTCGCCTGATCACCTCGGGTGCCGACCCGACCGACGTGCAGAACGCACTACGGCACTCCAGTCTGCGGATCACGCTGGAGACGTACGTGCATTGGTGGCCGAAGAAGAACCGCCGTCGCAACATCGTCAGCACGGCGCTTCGGGAGGCCGCGGGGAACCGTCCCGGCTCGGCTCTTCTGGGCTGACTTGTACTGACGTTGTACTAAATGATCAACGGCCAGCGTTTCCGCTGGCCGTTGATGGTATGGGTGGAGCTGAGGGGATTTGAACCCCTGACCCCCTCGATGCGAACGAGGTGCGCTACCAGTCTGCGCCACAGCCCCCCACCGGCGAACCGGCTTCGGTCCCACCCGGCTTACACCGGGCGGGCCGGCAGCAAGGCTAACAGGTCCCCGGCCCCCACCGCGAATCCGCCCCCGGCGCGGCGCTCCACCGCGCCTGAAGATCGACTCGGGTTTCTGAAAATCGGGGCATCCGGGACGCCCCAACCCCCCGACTTCCAGAAACCCGAGTCGATCAAGCCGAGGGCCGGGACGGGGCCGGACCGGGGACGGGACCCAGGGAGGGCGTCAGGCGCCTCGGCCGGCCTCGTAGGGGCGGCCACGGAGGCCACCCGACCGCCGGTACGAGACCGATCCACCGTTGACCGCCGCCGGCAGGTTGCCTGGACGGTCCAGGCCCATGGCGGCTCGGCGTACCCCCTCGCGCTGGGCGGCCAGGCGGCGCTGCGCCTCCCGGCGGGCGGCGGCCCGGCGGGCCTGCTCCCGGCGCACCTCGGCCTGCCGGGCGGCCAACCAGGCGGCCTCGCGGGCTCGGGCACGGCGGCGGCGACGTCCGGCGAGGGCCCGGGCCCGCAGGTGGACCACATAGAGGGCCAGGAGCAGGAAGGTGACGGCGAAGCTGACCCAGAAGCCGGGGCTGACGAACAGCACGCCGACCAGTTCGACGACGTTGAGGAGCAGCAGAGCGGCGAGCACCCGACGGCGCCGGTACACGGCGGGGGTGTGCTGCCGGCGCGGCTGCGGGCGGCGACGGGACCGCTTCGGTGCGGCGGGCACGGCGCGCAGCCGCCCGGAGCGGCGGGCGGCCGGGGGCGCGGAGACCGGCGCACCCAGCGCGCCAGTAGTCACATCCTCACTGAGGGTGATGGTCAGTGAGCGCGGGGGGCGGACGGGTCGCCGTCCGGGCACAGTGCGGCGGCGTCGGCGGCGCTGGAGCACCCGCGCCGTCGACTGCGCCCGCTCCGCCACCAGCCGCTCGGTGGCGTCGTACCGGCGAACCAGCGCCGGGGCCAGGGCGAGCAGGCCGGCGGCGGCGAGGACGGCGAGGAGCACCGAGGTCGGCACCCTCACCCCTCCCGTCACCGAATTCGAAGCAGACGCTCTCCGACCGCAGGATCTTCCACCGACCACGCCCGGGTACGTGGATCGTCCGGCTGGGGAGCGCTTGCCGCAGCTTGCAGTTACTTGAGGTTACGACGCACCGACCGGGATGCCGGCGCGCCGCGCCGATCCCGTCCGTGGGACGGCTCACCGGGCGGCAGCGCGTACCCGGTGCCAGCGGGCCAGCAGGCCACCCTCGGCGGCGATCTCCTCACTCGTCATCGCGTACCCGATGTGGTCCCGCCACGCGCCGTCGATGTGCATGTAGCGCACGTGATACGCCTCTTCGCGGAAGCCCAACTTCTCCACCACCCGCCGCGACGGCCGGTTCTCCGGACGGATGTTGACCTCCACCCGGTGCAGCCCGCCCGGCCCGAACGCGTGGTCCACGGCGAGGGCGAGCGCCGTGGGGATCACACCTCGGCCGGCGACCCGCGCGTCCACCCAGTAGCCGACGTAGCCGGAGCAGAGCGCCCGCCGCACGATGCTGCCCACGTTGATGTGCCCGACCAGCCGGTCCCGGCCGGCCTCGCGCAGGCAGACCGCGAACGGCATGCCCTCGCCCTCGCGGGCCGAGCGCCGCTGGTCACGGTGCACCCAGCGGAACGCGGCCGGCGAGTTCATCTCGTCCCAGCCGCCGGGCAGCGACGACTCCCACGGGGCCAACCAGGCCTGGTTGGCCCGCCTTACCTCCGACCAGGTCGCCGCGTCGGAGCGCCGGTAGGGCCGCAGCAGCACCGGGCCGTCGGCCAACTCCACCGGCCAACCCGGCGACCGCGCGGGACCGAAGAGACTCACCCGCACAGTCTCCCGCGCGGGACCGTGTCTCGCGCAAGTAGCTCCACCACGAGGTGCCGGTGATCGTGCGACGCGGAGACGGCCGGCTGGCGGATCGCGCCGGGCACCGTCACCGGCGGCGGTCCAGCAGCAGGACGTCCACGGTGGAACCGGCCGCGGCGGTGGTGACCCGCTCGCCGAGCACCAGCAACCCGTTCGCCTCGGCCAAGCCGGAGAGGGTGAACGGCCCACCGCTGAGGGGCTGGACGGTGTACCCGCCGCCGCGTCGCTCGGCGACGTGCGCCGGCCGGAATTCCCGCAGCCCCGCCGGGGACGACACGGTCTCCAGCAGGTGCGCCCGTACGCTGGGCCGGAACACCGGTTCGGCACCGGCGAGCAGTTGGATGGCGGGGCGGGCCAGCACCTCGAAGCCGATCAACGCGGCGCCCGGGTCGCCGGGCAGGCAGACCACCGGCACCTCCTCGGCGCCGACCGTGCCGAACCCGAGCGCGGTACCGGGATAGAGCGCCACGTCGGTGAAGGTGACCGGCCCGGCGCGACCGCCCTCGCGGCGGGAGAGGATCCGGCGCACCATGTCCCCGGGGCCGGTGCCGGTGCCCCCGGTGGTGATGATCAGGTCGGCGCGCAGGGTCTGGTCCTCCAGCAGCCCGCGCAGCCCTTCCGGGTCGTCGTCGCAGATGCCCACCCGGTACGCCAGTGCGCCCACCTCGGCCGCCGCGGCCGTCAGCGCGTGCGAGTTCGCGTCCACCACCTGGCCCGGCTGACTGCCCCGGCCCACGTCGACGAGTTCGTCACCGGTGGCCACGATGACCACCCGTGGGCTGGGCCGGACCACCACGTGCCCGATGCCGGTCGCCGCGAAGACGGCGACCAGGGCCGGGGACACGTAGGTGCCGGCGCGGGCGAGCAACGTGCCGGCGGGCAACTCCTCACCCGCGCGGCGTACCCCGTACCCCCGTTTGGGGGTACGGAAGATCTCCACCGCGGCCATGCCCTGGTCGGTCCACTCCACCGGAACCACGACGTCCGCAGCGACCGGCAGCGGCGCCCCGGCGGCCACCGAAAAGCATGAGCCGGGGGTGAGCCGGACCGGCCGCCAACTCGCGGCACCGAGATCGCCGACCACGTTGAGCCGGATGGTGCGGCCACCGGGCGTGCCGGAGGGGGCCGGGACGTAGCTCGGCCCCCGACCCCCTCCGGAAATGTCCTCCCAGCGCGCGGCGTAGCCGTCCACGGCCGCCTGGTCGAAGGCCGGGAAGGCGTGCGGCGCGACGACGTCCTCGGCGAGGACGTTGCCGTGCGCCTGGGTGAGGTCGAGGTCGAGTGGTGGCAGCGCGCGCAACCTGCGCAGCACGCTGCCCAGGTAGTCGGCGAGCGGCGTCAACTCGTTCGCGGCCGCCTCGGCGTCGGCCGTCGCGGTCATGTACCAGATCCGCCTGCCGCGTCGGCCTTGACGAAGTCGGCCAGCCAGGACCGGAACTCGGCGCCGAGGTCGTCGCGCTCGGCGGCGATCTGCACCACCGTCTGGAGGTACCCCAGCGGCATGCCGGTGTCGTAGCGGGTGCCCCGGTAGACGATCGCGTGCACCGGGGTGCCCTCGGTGCGCAGCAACTCCATCGCGTCGGTCAGCTGGATCTCGCCGCCGCTGCCCGGCTTGGTCCGCCGGATCGCGTCGAAGATCGTGCCCGGCAACACGTAGCGGCCGAGCACCGCGAGGTTGCTCGGGGCGTCCTCCGGCTGCGGCTTCTCCACCATCCCGGTCACCTTGACGACCTCGCCGATGTCGGTCAGCTCCGACTCGGCCGGCTCGACGGAGGCGATGCCGTACCGCTTGGTGTCGGCCGGGTCGACCTCGAAGAAGGCGAGCACCACACCGCCGGTGCGGGCCTGCAACTCGATCATCGCCGGCAGCAGCGGCTCCGACGGCTTGACGAACTCGTCGCCGAGCAGCACCGCGAACGGCTGGTCGCCGACGTGCGACTCGGCGTACCCGACGGCGTGGCCGAGCCCGAGCTGCTCGGGCTGCCGCACCGTGTAGATCTCGGCCAGCTCGCTGGGCCGGCGCACGGCGGCCAGCCGTTCGGCGTCGCCCTTCTCCTCCAACCTGGTCTCCAGGTCCGGGCGACGGTCGAAGTGGTCCACCATCGACGTCTTACCCCGGCCGGTGATCAGCAACACGTCGTTGATGCCGGCCTGCGTGGCCTCCTCGACGATGTACTGCAACACCGGCCGGTCCACCACCGGCAGCAGCTCCTTGGGGACCGCCTTGGTGGCCGGCAGGAACCGGGTGGCCAAGCCGGCGGCCGGGATGACGGCCTTGACCGCCAGGGGACGGAAGGTTGCGGCGACCGTCGATGAGAGGTTCGCTGAGTGCTCCGACATGCCGCGAGACTATCGGCCACGGCTCTGCCGCGGCGGGTGTGGCCCAGAAGACGCGCCGCCACCCGACCCGGGCCACGCCGCGTCCGGGCCGGCCCGCGCCGCACCTGGCGCGCCGTCCGGCGTGTCGTCGGCCGAATCCGGTCGGGCGTGCGCCGGGCCCGCCAGCGATGATTCCGGTACGCCCGCAGCCGGGTCGGACCGGGCGGGCCCGCCCGGCTCCCGGTTGCCCGGCACGGGCTGGCCGGCGCGCGGCAGCCCGTCGGGTGGGCTCACCGCACCCGCGAGCACCGGGATCTCCCGGGTCGGCAGATCCGCGCGCACCTCGGCGACCCGGTACGTGTCGCGACCGGCCGCCTTGGCCGCGTAGAGCGCGTCGTCGGCGGCCTCCAGCACCTCCGGCCCGGTGCTGCCGTTGTCGGGGAAGACGGCGATACCCACCGACACCGTCACCAGGACCGGCCCGGCGTACGCCTCGACGGCGATGGGCGTGTCACGTACCGCCGCGCCGAGCCGCTCGGCCACGATCGCCGCACCCCGCGCGTCGGTCTCCGGCAGCAGCAGCACGAACTCCTCACCGCCCTGGCGGAAGGCCAGGTCGACCTCACGGATCTCCCCGCGCACCCGCCGGGCGAACTCGGCCAGCACGGTGTCCCCGGCGGCGTGCCCGTAGGTGTCGTTGACGTCCTTGAACCGGTCGAGGTCCAACGCGAGGACGCTGAGCATCCGCCCGAAACGGCTGGCCCGTTCCACCTCCCGCCGGATCGACTCGCGCAGGTAGCGGTAGTTCCACAGCCCGGTGAGCGGGTCGGTGAGGGAGAGCCGCTGCGCCTCCTCGTGCACCCGGACGTTGTCCACCGCCACGGCCGCGTGGCCGGCGAAGGTGCGCAGGGTGGCCAGGTCGTCGTCGTCGAAGTCGTCGGCGCCTAGCCGGTCGTAGAGGGCCAGCACACCGAGCGCGACCGCCGCGCCAGCCTCGTCGGCCGACCCCGCGGGCCCGCCGGGGGTGGTGGGGGCGTTGCCGCCCGGGGCGGCGAACGGAACCGCGACGTAGGTGCGGCACCGTGGTTCACCCGTTGGGGCCTCGGTCGGCTCCGCCCTGCCCCGCTGCGCTTCCCCGGTGGCGGCGACCGCACCGACCACGCCGACGCCGACCGGCACCCGGAGCGTCGGCGACCCGTCCGCCTCCTCGTCCGGCCAACGCCCGTCCAACCCCTCGGTGCACTGCGCGACGAGCACCCCGCCGGTCTCCACCAGCAGGACCGCGCCGGCCCGAGCACCGGTGGCGCCGATGGCGCTGCGCAGGATCACCCGCAGGATGCGTTGCAGATCGTGCGTGCTGGCCAGGGTGTCCCCGAGCACCGCGAGGTGCCCCCGCAGCTGATCCCGGTTACTGGTCAGCGCGGCGACGTAGGCGCCGGTCTCGCGGGTCATCCGGTTGAACGCGGCGGCCAGCCGCCCCAACTCGTCGCGGCTGCGTACCGGCACCCGGGCGGTCAGGTCGCCCTGGGCCACCCGGTCGACCGCACCGGCCAACTCCGCCAGCGGTCGGGTGGTCACCCGGGCCAGCCGCCAGGCCGCCAGCACGGCGAGCAGTCCGGCCAGCACGACCACCCCGACCAGCGTGGCGGGCAGCCCGGGTGGCCGTTCACTGGGCACGGAGAGCACCAGGGGCAGCGGTTGCGCGTCGGAGGGCCCGAGCCGGCGCACGTACCGGCCCTCGTTCGTCTCGGCGACCTGTTCGCCCCGGACGGCGACAGCGGCGGCGAGCACCGCGTCGCGTACGTCACGGGACTCGGTCGTGTGGGTGGCTCGCGCGGCGCTCGCCCCACTGTCGAGCAGGGTGACCCCCACCCCGGTGACCGCCGCCAGCCGGGCCACGAAGGCCGGGTCGACCAGTTGCGCGGCGGTCACCGTACCCAGCCGGGCACCGCCGCGGTCGTGCAGGTCGACCTGGACCGCCAGCGCACGGACCGGGCTGGTCGAACCGTCGGTCGGGCCGTTGGTCTCCCCGTTGGTCGGTCCGTTGGTTTCCCCGTTGGTCTCGCCGGCGGCTTCCCGGCTGGTCGAACCGGCGCAGTCCTGCCACGGGGTCGACGGCGCGCCGGGCGAGACGTAGGTGACCTGGCCGGCCACGTCGGTGATCAGCACCGCGGCGGCCAGGCCCCGGCCGACCAGTTGCGCGGCGGCAACGGACGGGTCGGCGGTGAGCGCCACCGCGTCGGCCGTGGCACGGAGCTGCTGGCAGAGCGCGTCGACCGAGGTCCGCACGGTGGAGGCTGCCACCGCCAGGCGCTCGGTGGAGCGGCTGCGGTCGACCGCCGCGACGGTGGAGGCCACGAAGAGCGCGCCGAGCAGGACCGGCCCGAGCACCACCACGAGGAAGGCTGCTGTCAACCGCCCGCGTAGCGTCACTCGGTCCCCCCGGAAGTTCCGCCTCCGTTGCTTGCGATGCTGACACAGAGCAACCGTGGGAGAGGCGTTGCGTCAGGAGTGTTGCGTGCCGGAATTTTCTGATGAAGCGGAAGTGACCCGGATGGCGAAGCGGGACACCCGTGCCGAACTGCTCGCTCGCCGCCGGTCACTGCCCCCCGCGACGAGGGCGGCCGCCGCCGGGCGCGTGCAGGCCGAGCTGGTCACGCTGGTACGCCGGCTGCGCCCGCGCAGGATCACGGCGTACGTGCCGGTCGGCTCCGAACCGGGCGGCGCCGACCTGCCCGAGGTGCTGCGGGCAGCCCTGCCGGCGGACGCCGAGCTGCTGTTGCCGGTGCTCCTCGCCGACCTGGATCTGGACTGGGCGGCGTATACCGGGCCGGCTGCCTTGATCGCCGCGGGTCGGGGTATCCGGGAGCCGGTCGGCGCCCGTCTCGGAGTGGCCGCCGTGGCACACGCGGAGCTGGTGGTCGTACCGGCTCTCGCGGTCGATCACCACGGTCGGCGGCTCGGGCGCGGCGGCGGCTCGTACGACCGCGCACTCGCCCGGGTGCCCGAAGACGCCCTGACGGTGGTGCCCCTGCACGACGGTGAGCTGGTCGAGGTGCTGCCGGCGGAGCCACACGACCGCCGGGTGCGCGCGGTCGTCACTCCCGCCGACGGGGTGCGTACGCTTGACGCCGGCCCGGGTGCGGCGCGCGGTGTCGCGCCCCACACGTCCGCTGGACGAACCCGGGGCGAATGACGCACCATTGGCACTCGAATACGTCGAGTGCCAACTGGCTGAGCCCAGATCCGGAGGAGAACGTGCCCACGTACCAGTACGCCTGCACCACGTGCGGTCACCAGCTCGAGGCGGTGCAGTCCTTCTCTGACGAGCCGCTGACCGAGTGCCCGGCGTGTCAGGGGCGGCTGCGCAAGGTCTTCAACTCGGTCGGCATCGTCTTCAAGGGCTCGGGCTTCTACCGCACCGACTCCCGGGCGTCCGGCTCTGAGACGACGGCCGGCGGCACGACCAGCAAGCCGGCCAAGTCCGAGTCGTCCTCCAGTGACAGCTCGTCGTCCGCGTCGTCCTCGTCGGGGTCCTCGTCCTCGTCGGCGGCGTCCTCGGGCTCGTCGTCCTCCTCGGGGTCGTCTTCGGGTTCGTCCTCGGGTGGGTCGAGCGGCAAGGCGGCGGCGGCAAGCTCCGCGTCCTGATCGTCGAAGGCCCGAGTCGAAGGCCCGACCCGTCGGGTCGGGCCTTCCCTTGATCGACTCGGGTTTCCGGAAGTCGGCCCATCCCCGCCGCTTCGATAGCCCGATTCCGTGATCCCGAGTCGGTCACGTCGGACGCCATAGCAAATCGAACCGCAGGATGGGCGTTTTCCACAGGCCGGGCGGTTGTCCACAGGCGTCGCCAGTGGGCCGACCACGGCGGTGCGAAACTGCCTAGCCTGCCGTCCATGGGTGCCACCGCGGCGCTCAGGGGACGGGAGGCGGCACAGGCGATGGAAGACCCGAATTCCGCGCGGGCCCTGCGCCCGCTACGCCAGCTCACTCTGCCCGGCGGGCCTACCGTGCTCCGGGCCGGTCTGGTCGCCGCGCTGCTCGGCCTGGCCGCCGCTGTCCTGCAGACCCCGGCCGGATGCCCGCCGACCACGGTGCCCTCCGACGCGCCGTCGACGCCGACCAGCACAGCCCGGCAGGGTGCGGGCCGACCGGTCGACTCCGGCGCCGGCTTCCCGACGCCCCCAGGTCGGGCACCCACCCCGGACGGGTCGGCCGCCGACCCTGCCAGCGCCACCTCCAGCCCCGCCGGGTCAGGCACCGCCGACGCAGACTCCACCGCCGCGAACGGGCCCTGAACCCAATAGGGCTGGCCCACGCAGCGCCGGGTACAACCAGGGCGAGGCAGGCTCCGCCACGAAGAGCGTTCGGGTCACCGACCGACGTCCTCGGGATCTGGCCAAGCCGCCGGCGGTCAGTCCCAGTGCGGAGGGCGCTCAGCGAGCAGCCAGTCGTCATTGCCACCCGACCGCTCACCCCAACCACGGTCGGTGTCGTCAGAGGTCTGCTCGGGCAGCACCACGAAGTCGTCGCTCAGGTCGACGGCGCGGTCATCGTCGCCGCGTGCGCCGGGCGTGCCGGGGTCGTCGATGCTCACGAGCGGCAAGACTAGCGCAGTGCGACGGCAGCGGACCGGCCGCCGAACGCGGCACCCCGCCCAGAAGCGACCGGGCAGCCGGTGGCGTTGGTAGCGTCGGACGGCGTGACGACCCCCAGCGGCGGCAGCACCCCGGACGACTACTGGCGACGGCCCGACAGCGGCGACGACGCGGTGGCAGGCCAACCTCCCGCCGGGCCCGTGAGCGCTCCACCAGCCGGGCAGAGCGATCCAGCACCAGCCGGGCAGACCGGCCCAGCACCGGCCGGGAGTCCACCCAGCGGATACTCCGGCCCGCCGCAGACGGTGCCGCCGCCGGCGGGTTGGCGTCCACCCGTACATCTGCGGCCGGCGCCGCCGCGACAGCTGCCGCCGCAGGACATGGCCGACCTGGACGCGGCCGAGCAGCGCTCGCAGCGGGTTACCTACGGCTTCGGCGCGGCGGCCGGCGTGGTGTTGCTGGTTCTGTTCTGCCTGCTCTGCTCGCGAGTGATCTTCTGAGGCCCGCCTCGGCGCCGTAGGTCAGCAAGGGCGGCAGCTCAGCAAGGGCGGCAGTCAGAGGGTGGTACCCCAGACGGTCTCGGCGCCGGAGTGGCCGGTCAGGTAGACGTAGACCAGGGCGGCGATGGCGAGCGCCACGGCTGCTACCGCCAGCACGGGAGTGACCAGCGCGGGCAGCTGCGGCACCCGGGGATGCCCACTTGTCGCCACGAGCAGCAGGATGGCCACGATGCCGAGCGGCACCACGATGCGGAACAGGATGTCGCCGTAGCGGGAGTGATTGAAGATCTGATCGAGGATCGGCCCCTGGAAGCCCCTGGCTACCAGCGCATCGGTGAGCGCCTCACCTGACTTGACCGCGACGTAGGCGGTGACCGGCGCGGCCACGGCGAGGAGGCCCAGCGCCCAGTCCAGGCGGTGCCGCCAGCGCGGCAGCCCCACGTACGCGATGGCCAGCACCGCCAGCAGCGGCACGAACACGACGACCGCGTGGACCACCAGGACGTGTACCGGTAGACCCAGGATCTCCTCGAACATCGAACCCTCCAGGTGGATCATGGTCAGGGGTGGTCAGCCTATGGTCCGCCGATCGTCCCCAGGCTCTCGACCGGACACACGCGCGCCGCGTCGATCGGGTTCACCCGCCGGGCCGTACTCTCGATCTTGCCTGGTTGTGTCGGTCGCCACCCGGAGCGGGCGACGGTTGTCGATGCTGATCGGGCGTGCTGTCATTGGCGAATGTCCGGTGCTGAGGAGCTGCTGCGGTCCAGGGGCCTGCGTGTCACCCGGCCGCGCCTCGCGGTGCTCGACGTGTTGGCCGGCGGCGGCCACCTGGAGGTCGACGAGATCACCCGGCGGGTCCGCGAACGCCTCGACTCGGTCTCCACCCAGGCGGTCTACGACGTGCTGGGCGCGCTGTCCCGGGCCGGGCTGTCGCGTCGGATCGAGCCGGCGGGCAGTCCCGCGCGTTACGAGGCACGCGTGGGCGACAACCACCACCACGTGGTCTGCCGAAGCTGCGGGGAGATCGCCGACATCGACTGCGCGGTGGGCAGCGCCCCGTGCCTGGAGCCGAATGTCGCGCACGGGTTCGAGGTGGACGAGGCCGAAGTGACCTTCTGGGGTCTCTGCCCGGGTTGCCGGGCCCGCCGCTCCGCCGACGTCTGACCCGCCGTCCAGGCTCGCACCGGCGGTACGGGACCGGCGTTGCCGGCCGGGCCGTGGCACCCTTGGGCGGTGGACTCCGATGACCTCGGCCTGTTCGGTCCGGGTTCGGTCACGTGGAAGGTGCACGAGGAGCCGATCCTGATCGTCGCCGGCCTGCGTTCGCTCTACCTCCAGGCGTTGCACCCACGGGCCATGGCCGGGGTCGCGCAGAACAGCAACTACCGCACCGATGCCTGGGGCCGGCTGGTCCGCACCGCCACCTACGTGGCGACCACCGTCTACGGGACCACCGCCGAGGCGGAGGCCGCCGGGGCCCGGCTGCGCCGCCTGCACGGCCGGCTGCGGGCCACCGACACGCACACCGGTGAGGAGTTCCGGATCGACGAACCGGACCTGCTGCGCTGGGTGCACGTGACCGAGGTCGAGTCGTTCCTGAGCACGGCCCGGCGCGCCGGGCTGCCGCTGAGCGACGCCGAGGTGGACGGCTACTACACCGAGCAGCGCCGCGCCGCCGCCCTGGTCGGCCTGGACCCGGCCACCGTCCCGGGCACCGCCGCCGAGGTCGCCGAGTACTACGGGGCCGTACGGCCACAGCTGCGGATGACCCGGGAGGCCGCCGAGACGGCGGTGTTCCTGACCGCCCCGCCGCTGCCGTGGAAGCTCAGCCTGCCGGTCCGGTTGGGGCTCACCCTGGGCCCACCACGCTGGGCGTACCTGGGGATCGCCGGCACCGCGTTCGGGCTGCTGCCGCCGTGGGCGCACCGGATGTACGGCGGTCTGGGGTTACCGACCACCGCGCTGTCGGCGGACCTGAGCGTGCGCGCGCTGCGGCTCGCGTTCGCCGCCGTCCCCCGCCGATATCTGGAGGGGCCGTTGATGCAGGCGGCCAAGGAACGGGCCGCACGGCACGCCGCGCTGGCCGGCTGACCCGGCCCTCGTCACTGACGATCAGCCGTCGGCGGGCCGGTCCATGGCCGCCCACGGCTCCTTGCCGGGAACCTGCGCGCCCGCCGGGCAGTGCCGACGGAAGTCGCACCAGCCACAGCGCGGGCTGGGGGCCACCGGGAACGCCTCGTCGGCGTCGGCACCGTCGGCGACCGCCCGTTCGGCGGCCATGATGTCGCGGGCTGTCTCTTCCGCCCGGGTCAGTTGTCGGGCCAGCGACTCGACGGTGTGGTCGTGGCCGGCGACCGTGCCGGTCGGCAGGTGGTGCAGCTCCACCCGACGGCACGGCCGACGGAACACCCGTTCGGCGGCGTACGCGTAGAGCGCCAGCGCCTGCGACCCCCGGGCGTCGTCCGTGTCCAGGCCGGTGCGGCCGGTCTTGTAGTCGACGATGACCAGCTCCGGCCCGTCCGGGCCGGGCCGGGAGTCGATCCGGTCGGCGCGACCGTTGAACGCCAGCACCGCGGTCTTGACCGCCACCACCCGTTCCACGCCGAGCGGGTCGGCATCCGGCTCCAGCGTCTCGACGTACGCCTCCAGCCACCCCAACGCCCGCCGGTAGGCGGCCCGCTCCTGCTCGTCGTCGCGGTAGCCCTCGCGGACCCAGGTGCCCTTGAGCAGCGTGGCCAACGCCTCGGGTCGCCGCCGGTCGGCGGGGAGCGCATACCAGTTTTTCAGGGCGGTGTGCACGCTGGCGCCGAGCGAGTTGTGCGCCCACGGCGGGCCCTTGGATGGGACGGGCCGGTCGAGGTAGGAGTAGCGGTAGCGACGCGGACAGTCTGCGTACGCGCCGAGCTTGCTCGGGGTGCAGACGAACAGCCGCTCCGGCATGCCCTCGAAGCCGAGCTGCTCGGCGTCGCCGGCGCGCTGCCGGGGGGCCCGGCCGCCAGCGGCTGGCCGCCCCGCTGATGAGGATCGTCGCACGCCTGCGATCCTGCCATCCACCCCCGACATCGCACGCGTGCCGTCAGGTCATGTTCACGTAGTGGGTCACGAAGGCGGCCACGGCGTCGGCGATGAGCTGCACGGCGATCGCGGCCAGCAGCAGGCCGGCGATCCGGGTCAGCACCTCGATCCCGCCGGGCCGGAGGATCTTCACGATGCCGCCGGAGAATCGCAGGACGATCCAGACGGCGACCATCACGGCGAGGATCGCCACGGCGATGGCGCTGAACTCTCCCAGCCCGTCGGCCTGCTGGACGAAGAGCATGGTGGCCACGATGGCGCCCGGGCCGGCCAGCAGCGGCGTGCCCAGCGGCACCAGCGCGATGTTGGAGGTGACCTGCTGGCTCGGGTCGTCGGCCTTGCCGGTGAGCAGTTCCAGGGCGACGAGCACGAGCAGCAGACCACCGGCGGCCTGCAACGCCGGCAGGTCCACGTGCAGGTAGTCGAGCAGGGTCTGCCCCGCCACCGCGAAGACCACGATGACGCCGAGCGCCAGGGCGACAGCCTGCCAGGCCGCCCGGTTGCGGTCGCGCGCGGGCAGCGGGCCGGTCAACGCCAGGAAGATCGGCATCATGCCCGGCGGGTCGGTGATCACCAGCAGGGTCACGAAGACCTCGCCGAACAGCTTCAGATCCACGTGATCAACCTAGCCGCGTCGGGATGGGCGAAATACCCGGATCAACCCGAAGCGACCTCGGTCACCCCGTCGGCGACGATCCGCTCGTACGCCTCGACGCTGGTGCTGAACGCGCCGAGCTGAACCGTCTTGTGGGTGCCGTGAAAATCCGAGGAGCCGGTGACGAACAGACCCAGCTCGGCGGCGAGCGCCCGCACATGCTCCCGTTCGGCCGGGCTGTGGTCCTCGTGGTCGGCCTCCAGCCCGGCGAGCCCGGCGGCGGCCAGCTCGGCGATCAGCTCGTCGGGCACGACCCGGCCTCGTCGGGTGGCTCGCGGGTGGGCGAAGACCGGCACGCCTCCGGCCGCCCGGACCAGTCGGATGGCCCGGAACACGTCGATATCCTCCTTGGGCAGCCGGTACCGCTCGCCCAGCCAGTTCGGGCCGAACGCCTCCCGGACGCTGCCGACCAGGCCGACGCGGATGAGTGCCTGCGCGATGTGTGGGCGTCCCACGGTGCCGCCACCCGCGCCGGCCAGGATGTCCGGCCAGTTCACGTCGATGCCGTCGGCCCGGAGGAGGCTGACCATCCGTTCACCGCGTTCTTCCCGGGCGGCCCGGACCCGAGCCAGCTCGGCCACCAACTCCGGATGGTCCTGATCGAACAGGTACGCGAGCAGGTGCAGCGGCACCGCCGGCTGCGCGCCGGACCAGCGACACGACAGCTCCGCACCCCGGATCAGACGCAGACCGGTCGGCAGCGCGCGGACGGCCGGCGCCCAGCCGGCCGTGGTGTCGTGGTCGGTGATCGCCAGCACGTCCAGCCCGGCGTCGGAGGCCGCGCCGACCAGTTCGGCCGGAGTCAGCGTGCCGTCGCTGGCCGTCGAGTGGGCGTGCAGGTCGATCCGGGGGGCGGAGCCGGTACGCGAGGTCACCGCCCGACGCTACCCAGGAAACCGTGAGCCCGGCTCACCTGGGCCGCCCAGGTCACCCGTGGTCAGAGACCCTCCACCAGGATCGGCCGCACGCCGGCTGGCACGCCGGGCACCGCGGTGGCGCTGGCCGGCTCTCCCGCCCGCACCTGGTCGACGTCGACCCGGACCAGTTCGCCGCTGCTGTCGAGGTAGGAGGCGTCGGTCTCGCTGCTCCACACGATCGCGCCGGTCATCGCCGGCCCGGCCGCGACAGCGGTCGCGCCCGGCCCGAGCTGCTGCAGGTCGACCAGCAGGGACTTGTCGGTCTTGCCGACCCTCCCGTTCACCAGCAGCCACCGCCCGTCCGGCGAGACCCCGCCGACGCCGTCCTGGCTCAGGTCCGGGCCGCAGCCGGTGCGGACCGGGTCCAGGTGGTGTGTCGGGGCGAGCACCGCGAGGCAGGTCCGGTCCGCATCGGTTGTGGTGACCTGGCCGACGAGCCGCCCGTCGGGCAGCTGCCCGTAGACGTTGAGGCTCAACTTGTCGAGGGCCTTGGGCAACGGCCCCGCACCGGGCCGCCAGAGGGTGTGACCGGCACCGGCCGGGTCGAGTCGGACCAGGATGCTGTCGTCAACGAACCGGACCGGCTCCGCCTGCGCGGGCAAAGGGGTACGTGCCGCCCCGATGAGTTGGGTGCCGACCACGCCCGCCACCAACAGATCGCCCCGGTCGCGCCAGGCGACCTGAAGGCTGTCCGGGGCCAGAACGATCTCGCCCGCCCCGGCGAGCAGCACCTGCACCAGACCGTCGTCCCGCACCACCCACAGGGTGCGTCCGGCGACGCTCGGCGCACCGACCACCAGCCAACCGTCGCCGTTGGGCAACGGCTGGACGCGCTCGGCCGGCCCGACGTCGCGCAGCACCGTTCGCCGCCCGTCGACGCTGATCAGCGTCTCGCTGACGAGCGGAGCGGTCGACGTCTCGGGCGAGGGGACGGGGGCGGGGATGCTGGCCGTCGGGAACGGCCGGTTGGTCGGGTCGGGGTCGCCGACCACCACGATGGGTGACTGCTCCCGGCTGGTCGCGTCACCGAGCTGGACCATGCCGGCACTGAGCAGCACGGTGGTGACCGCCGCGAGGGCGAGGCCGGTTGCGGTGCGTCGACGCCGGACCCGGTTCGCCCGCCGGATGGCCTGACCGGCCGGATCGACGCTCAGCGGGGGGGCATCAGCGACCTGGCGCGAGAGTGTCTCCCGCACCGCACCTTCCAGTTCGTCAGGCCGCACCTGGTATGAACGCGGCGGGACGTCCGTCAGGTTGTCGTGCCTGCCTGGGAACTCGAACTCATTCACTGCTGCTCACCGGAGCCCGTGCCGACGGGCACGGCCGCCGGGGCAGTGGGCAGCACGACCTGCGGGGTGATCGAACGCGGCACGACGGGGCGCGGAGCCACCCGCCCTGGCCTCGGGGTGCCAGCGGCACCGCCCACCGGGACCCGTCCGGTCCGGGAACCCGAGCCTGTCGTCCGGCCGGCGGCACCGGTCGCGGCCCCGCCACCGGCGGCAGCCGCCGTCCGAGCGGAGGCGCCGGCTGCGGCGGCCGGTCGCCCGGCGACGCCGGCTGCGGCGGCGAGGTCCGGTGCGTCGGCGCCCAATCGCCGGCGCAGCGTGGCCAGCGCCCGCGACGTCTGGCTCTTCACCGTGCCGAGGGAAATGTCCAGCATCGCGGCGGTCTGCGCCTCCGACATGTCCTCGTAGTAGCGCAGCACCAGCACGGCCCGCTGCCGGTTGGGCAGCTCCCGGAGGTGCCGCCAGAGCAGGTCACGGTCAAGTTGCTGTTCGATCTCGTCGACACCGGCCCGCTCGGGCAGCACCTCGGTCGGGCGTTCGCCGTGCCAGCGCCGCCGCCACCAACTGGTCGACGTGTTGACCATCACACGCCGGGCGTACGGCTCGACAGCCTCAATCCCGCCGAGCCGCTTCCACGCGAGGTAGGTCTTGGTCAGCGCGGTCTGGAGCAGATCCTCGGCCGTGGCCCAGTCCCCGGTGAGCAGGTAAGCGGTGCGCAGGAGCGCGGCGGAGCGCGCCGCGACGAACTCGCGGAACTGCTCCTCCAACGAGTCCCTGCTCGCCACTGCCCACCTCCAGACCCCTGCTGTCATGGCAGAGTGCCACGTCAGGGGCCCTTTGGTCCATGACGAAAGGTGCGCAGATGCTCCGATGTTCGGTCAAAAAGCTTCACGCACCGTCATCGGCCTTGGCCTCGTCGGCCTCCTTGCCGAGCCGCGCCTCGACCGCCTGCGGCTCGTACATCTCTTCGACGACACGCAGGTAGAGCTCGTTCGGGTTGGGCAGGTTCTTGATCTCGCGGAGCGCCTGCTCCTGGCCGGCGGACTCCAGCACGAAGGTGCCGTAGTTGAGCGCTCGACCGGTCGGGGTCTGCTCGTACTTCATGTCGGTGACCCGGACCAGCGGCATCATCGCCACCTTGCGGGTGACGATGCCGTTGACCACCATGACCCGCTTGTTGGTCAGGATGAACCGGTCATACCACCAGTCGGCGACCTTCCACGCCACCCAGCCCATCACCGCGAACCAGAGCAGCACGGCGATGGTGGTCAGCGCCCCGACGTTCTGGCCGGCGAGGAAGCCGGAGAGGTAGCCGAGCACGAAGGTCGCCGCGATGCCGATCAACAGCGGGTTGGTGAGGTGGATCCAGTGCCGCTTCCACTCGCCCCGGTAGCGCTCGGTGGGGAAGAGGTAACGAGCCACCAACGAACTGGGTTCGTCTTCCAGGGGCAGCACCCGCCGAGGAGCCGCGCCGGTCGCGTCAGCCCGCAACCCGGCCAGCTCATCCTCGGAGATCTGCGGTGGCTGATAGCCGGCCTCCGGGTCACGGACCCATCCCCGACCGGAGCGGCCCTGACCGGCATAGCCGGGCCCGTCGCCGTAGCCGACGTCGTCCGAAAGGGACGGACCATCGGAGAGACCGGGGCCGGCCCCGTAGCCCGGGCCGTCATCAGGCCCGATCCGCGGGATCGGCTCGGTGTCACGCTCGCGGCGTTCCCGGTCGGGGTCGTCCGGGTCGAAGGGTGGACCGGAGGGGCTGCCCATCGGCGGCTAGGCGACGAGGCTGGTGAAGAAGTCGCCAAACCCCTGGGCGATATCCATGATCCCGCCGCCGAGCGACTTGAACACGTCCGCCGCAGAGTTTGGCCGGTAGGCGACGAAGAAGATCAAGAATGCGATTCCGGCCCAGGTGAGGACCTTCTTGACCATGGCGGGCCATCCTCTCGCGCGGCGCCGGGTCCCATTACCGCAGCGGCACCCAGAGTATCAGTGTGGTGTCGTACAGTGAATATCTGCGTCCGTTCTCCGTCAATCCGGAAGAGTTGTCAAGCTCTACCGGGTAGGTACGGGGACGGTGCGCCGTACACGAGCTCGGGCGGAGTCCACTCGGTCAGGTCGTGTAACACGACATCTTCCGCGAGCAGGTGACCCGCACTCGCCGGCCAGGCTATCGCATGGAGCCACATTCCCCGAGCCTCGCCTGCGTACGCGCTTCGATCTGTTGGCGAACTCACCAACCACAGTGGAGTGGGGTGCCCGCCGACCTTGATCTTTGCCTGTCCGACGTGGTCAGGGTGACCCGAGCCCGGGTCGGTCAGCGCGTCGACCAACTCCGGTCCGGGGTCCGGGCCGGCCAGCCCGGCGAGCCGGGTGCCCAGGCCCACTCCGGGTTCCTCGGCCACGAAGACCAGATCGGCCGGGCCACCGCCGAGTGGCGCCGGGCCCGCGCAGGCCACCGCGGTCGCCCGCACTCCCGTCCGGTCGTCCCCGGCGTACGCCACCCCGGTGAGTGTCCAACCGGGCGGCAGCGGCCACGGGCACCACAGCGGCGTCACCGGCGCATCGCTGGTCGCGGTGATCCGCTCCACCACGCTCGCCACAATCTCCGCTCCGATGTGCTCGGGCACGTGCAGCGGCGGCACCGGGCCGCACCGCAGACACCTTGAGTCGGCGTTCATCAGATCCGGCGCCCGTACCGGGCCCCCGCATCTCGGACAACTCACCGCGACACTCACATCCCCACCGTCTCTCCGGACCACCGGAACGTCAAGCCGGAACGTCCGATTCGGCACCGGACGGGGGTCAGTCCGGCGGCGCGCCGGCGTGCGCCCGGATCCAGGCGTGCATCGCGATTCCGCTGGCCACGCCCGCGTTGATCGACCTCGTCGAGCCGTACTGGGCGATGGAGTAGAGCTGGTCGCACGCGGCGCGGGCCGGCCCGGAGAGACCGGGCCCCTCCTGGCCGAACAGCAACACGCAGTCCCGCGGCAGGGTGCCGGTCTCCAACGGACGCGACCCGGGCAGGTTGTCGATGCCGAACACCGGCAGGCGCCGCTCGGCCGCCCACGCGACGAACTCCTCGATCGTCTCGTGGTGCCGTACGTGCTGGTACCGATCGGTCACCATCGCGCCACGCCGGTTCCACCGTCGCCGTCCGACGATGTGCACCTCGGCGGCGTTGAACGCGTTGGCGTTGCGCACCACAGTGCCGATGTTGAAGTCGTGCTGCCAGTTCTCGATCGCGACGTGGAAGCCGTGCCGGTGCCGGTCCAGGTCGGCGACGATCGCCTCGTGCCGCCAGTAGCGGTAGCGGTCGACGACGTTGCGCCGGTCCCCCTCCGCCAGCAACTGCGGGTCGTAACGGGGGTCGTCCGGTGGGTCCCCCGGCCAGGGGCCCACGCCCACCTCAAGCTGGTCGTCGGTCACGGTCATCAGAGGGTACGGACCGGGTCCGCGCCCGCTGCGACGACCTGCCGGTCAGCTCAGGTCCAAGGCGGCTCCGAGCCGGTCCAGGAAGCGTCGGTCCGCCGGGCTGGTCGGCGGTTCCACCCGGCGCGTGCCGGTGCCGGGCACCGCGCGACAGACCCGGGCCGCGACCGACTGCACCCACTGGCGGTACGCGGCCGAGTCGGCGGGGTCGGCCCGCCGCCGCAGCACCCGGCTCGCCGCCCGGCAGGCGGCCAGCAGGTCCACCAGGTCGGTGAGCCGCTCGGCGGGTTGCGGGGTGCCGTCGTGGCGGGCGTAGATCGTGGCGACCACCGCGCGGACCAGGTCGCTGTCGGAGGCACGGCCGGCCGCCACGGCATCCAGGCCGGCCAGGCCCGCCGTGACTCCCCGCTCCGTCCGGCCGGGACCGGGTGCCGCGACGGCCACCAGCACCCGAGCGGGCAGGCTGGTGAGCAGATCCCACTCGGCGGCGGAGTAGACAGCGGTGGTCAAGGGTGCGGCACGGCGGCCCGCAGAGGACGGCTCTCCCGCGACGGAGTGGCTCATCGGAACCTCCGGCGTCAGCATATGCCCCGAAACGGGAGCCAGGCCCCTTCCCCAGCAGACCCGCGGTGGGAAGGGAGCCCGGCGCGCGTCGACGGTCGAGCCGGCCGCGACGGTCAGCGTGGCGTGGGGAAGCTGGGCCGCTCGGGGTCCACTCCGTCGGGGGCCGCGGCGGCCGCGTACTCCTGCTTGGGCACCATCACCTTGCGCCGGAAGACGCAGACCATCGTGCCGTCCTGGTTGTAGCCGCGAGTCTCCACCGACACCACTCCCCGGTCGGGTTTCGAGCCGGACTCCCGCTTGTCCAGCACGGTGGTCTCGCCGTAGATGGTGTCGCCGTGGAAGGTCGGCGCGACGTGCCGCAGCGACTCGACCTCCAGGTTGGCGATCGCCTTTCCACTCACATCGGGCACCGACATGCCGAGCAGCAGCGAGTAGATGTAGTTGCCGACCACGACGTTGCGCTTGAACTGGCTGGCCGTCGCGGCGTAGTGCGCGTCCATGTGCAGCGGGTGGTGGTTCATGGTGAGCAGGCAGAAGAGGTGGTCGTCGTACTCGGTGACGGTCTTGCCCGGCCAGTGCCGGTAGACCGCGCCGACCTCGAACTCCTCGTAGTAGCGACCGAACTGCATGCTGGTCCCTTCGACGGGCGGCGATGGAGTTCGGCACAGCATGCCTTACCGGTGGTTAAGGCGACCGGTGGGGCGCGACGGCGGCGGAAATGTCACACCGGTCACTCGCACGGGGGGAGACGCAATGAGCGGCGGGGCCCTCCCCGGCACCCGCCGCCCACGCTCTGATGTGAGGAATTCTGCCCTACGCCTGCGTAGGTTCAATAGAGATCGAGGTCACATTTATCTTTTTGTGACATTACACTGCGTGACGAACAGGAGGTTGATCAGCGATCTCCGCAGGCCGGATACCTCCTTGTCACGGCCCAAGTTACCGATTCGTAGAGCTCAATCGGGTGGATCTCCCTGGAAACGCTCCCATTACCGCAGGTCACGCAAGTGCGTCGTGCACTTGCGATCCGCAGGTCGGTTGTGAACAGATGCCTGTCGATGACCCGCGAAGCCCAGCGGCAGCCCCGGCCACGTTTCGGGCCCCACCGCCCGGGAATTCGATACGGTCAGCCCTGGTTCTACGGGACGTAGGTAAACCGCGGTGATCGGAGAGTGCAATGGCAACCGTTGAGCTGACCTCGGCGAACTTCGACGAGGTGACCGGCAACGACGGCATCGTCCTGGTCGACTTCTGGGCCGACTGGTGTGGTCCGTGCAAGCGGTTCGCCCCGGTCTACGAGCGCTCCTCGGAGAAGCACCAGAACATCGTCTTCGGCAAGGTCGACACTGAGGCTCAGCAGGAGCTGGGCGCCAAGTTCGACATCCGCTCGATCCCGACGATCATGGCGATCCGTGACGGCGTCATCGTCTTCGCCCAGCCGGGCGCCCTTCCCGAGTCCGCGCTGGAGAACCTGATCGAGCAGGTCGAGGCGCTGGACATGGACGACGTCCGCAAGCAGTTGGCCGAGCACAACCACTGAGTCGTCCGCGACGACACAAGGCCGGGCCCGAATCGGGCCCGGCCTTCGTCGTACCTCCAGCGACCCTCGCATGATCACCTGCCCGGTCAGGCCGAACTGGCCGTCGGAGGGACCCGGAGCAGGCGGTACATCCCGTATCGTCACGACCCGATGGAGAACCTGACCACCCGCGGGCGCGTGACCCGGCTGGGCGCGACCGCACTCGGTCTCGTCCTGCTCGTCCTCGGCACCTTCTGGGGCAGCGACGACGACTTCCCGTTCGGCCCGTTCCGGATGTACTCCACCTCCAACCCGCCGAACGCGCCCGCACCCGACACCCGCGTCGAGGGGGTGAACAGCTCCGGGACGGTGATCGACCTCGACCAGAACGCGACCGGCATCCGCCGCGCCGAGATCGAGGGTCAGCAGGCCCGGTACGTCGCCGACCCGACGCTGCTCACCGAGGTCGCCGACGCGTACGCCGAACGTCACCCGGACGCCCCCGCGCTGGTCGAGGTCCGCATCATCATCCGCTGGCACGGCATCCACGCCGGCCGGCCGACCGGCGAACACACCGACGAGACCGTCGTCCGCTGGCAGGCCACCCGATGACCCGCTGGCTGACCGAGGCCGTCCCCCGGGGCCGGGTGGCCGCGTTCCGCACCCTGATCTACCTGTTCGTCGCCGCCGACCTGGTGATCTTCACCCCCTGGGTACGCACCCGGGTCAGCGTGCCCGGCGACCTCTACCAGCCACTCCTGATCGGCCGCCTACTCCCACTACCGACGCCAACCGAGACGCTGGTGACGGTGTTCTTCTGGGCGTTGCTGCTGCTCGCCCTCCTCGCCGCCACCGGACGGGCACCCCGGCTGCTCGGCTGGGCGGTGTGCGCGCTGTACCTGGAGTGGATGATCATCGCGATGAGCTACGGGAAGGTCGACCACGACCGGTTCGGCCTGCTCGTCGCACTCGCCGTACTGCCCACCGCCGGTCGCGCCCGACACGGCGACACCACCCGCACCGAGGCCGGCGGCTGGGCCCTCCGCGTCACCCAGATCGCGGTGATCTGCACGTACTTCCTGGCCGCGTTCGCCAAGCTGCGCTTCGGCGGCCTGGACTGGCTGACCGGCTCGGTGCTGGCCCGGGCGATCATCCGACGCGGCACCGACCTGGCGGACCTGATCGCCCAGGTGCCGTACCTGCTGATCGTCGCCCAGTTCGGCATCGTGGCGTTCGAACTGCTGAGCCCGGTGGTCTTTTTCCTGCCACCCCGCTGGCGACACGCCATGGTCGGCTTCTTCTACTCGTTCCACGCGGTCACCATCGCGACCATCACGATCTCGTTCGCGCCGCACCTGGCCGCGATGACCAGCTTCCTCCCGCTGGAGCGGGTGCGCCCGCTGGTCTGGGCCCGCCGGCTCGTCGGCCGCGGCACCCCCGCATCAGCGACGACGGCCGCCCCGGAACCGCGCCCGGCGGACGTCGAGACCGTGCCGGTCACGCCTGGCCAGGGCCCGGTGGCTGCTGGCGCGGAGCGGGCGCTCGACGATCAGGCGCCGGTGGTCGGGCGACCGGCCGGCCCGTAGAGCCGCTCCCGGGCCTCCTGCGGCAGTGAGCAGGCCGCCGTGCCGCCCGGCAGGCGGTGTCGGTTGCGTGCCACCCAGCGGTACAACGGCCAGGCCGCGACGCGCACCGGCGGGATCCGCAGGCCGGCACCGGCGACCCGCCACAGCGGACCACTCGCCGCGAGAAGCTTCGCGATGGCGTCCGGGCCCGCCGCACGAGAGCCGTCCGCGCCGACCCACTGCACGGCCTCCTCGCACTCGGCCACGGTGAGGCCGAGCGCGTCCAGGTCGGCGAACTGCCAGGGCACCACCCGCGCGGTGGTGGGGATGCGGCGCTCGATGAACTCCGCACAGCTCGTGCAGAACGCGCAGTCCCCGTCGTAGACGAAGGTCGACGTCTCCATGCTGTCCATCCTCCCCTCTCCGACCACCCGGACGCCCACCGGTGTACGGCGGGTCACTTGCGCTCACCTCGTACACGTGTTCGAATAGTGCCCATGCGCTGGGACAACCTCACCGCTCCCCCGGTCGAGGGAGACCCCGAGCGGGCAGCGCCAGCGACGCCACCCCTGCCGCTGGCGCTGCCCGGCGCCATCGCACGCACCTTCGACACCCCCGAGTTCGCCGGGATGACCTTCTACGAGGTGCAGGCCAAGTCCATCCTCAACCGGGTGCCCGGGCAGTCGCGCGTCCCGTTCGAGTGGACGATCAACCCGTACCGGGGTTGCTCTCATGCATGCCGCTACTGCTTCGCGAGAAATACTCACACTTATCTCGACCTCGACGCCGGTGCCGACTTCGACCGGAAGGTGATCGTCAAGGTCAACGCCGGTGAGCTGGTCCGACGAGAGCTGGCCGCGCCGAGATGGCGGGGCGCACACGTGGCGATGGGCACCAACGTCGACTGCTACCAGCGGGCCGAGGGCCGCTACCGGCTGATGCCGCAGATCATCGGCGCCCTGCGAGACTTCGCCAACCCGTTCTCGATCCTCACCAAGGGCACGCTGATCCTGCGCGACCTGCCCCTGCTGCGTCAGGCCGCCGAGGTGACAACCGTGGGCATCTCCTTCTCGGTCGGGTTCGTCGACGAGCGGCTCTGGCGGTCCGTCGAGCCGGGCACACCGCACCCGGGCCGCCGGCTGGACGCGGTGCGGGCACTCAGCGACGCCGGTTTCTCCGTCGGGGTGTTGATGGCCCCGATCCTGCCCGGCCTCAGCGACGACGACGCCTCGATCGACGCCACCGTGTCGGCGATCGCCGCAGCCGGTGCGACAAGCGTGACCGCGCTACCGCTGCACCTGCGTCCCGGGGCCCGGGAGTGGTACGCGCCCTGGCTCGCCCGGGAGCACCCGCACCTCGTGCCCCGCTACCGCGAGCTGTACCGGGCCGGCGCGTACGCCCCGCAGGCGTACCAGCGGGAGGTGACCGCACGGGTGCGGATCGCCGCCCGCCGGCACGGGATGCACCGCGGCGAGCGGGGCGACAACCGCAACCTCCCCGAGCCGCCACCACCATCGGCGGCCGAGCAGCTGACGCTGCTGTAGTCGGAGCTACAGTCGGCGGGTGCGTACCGCTCAGCAGATCCTCGCCGACTCCGCCGTGATCGCCGTCGTGGGTGCGTCCCGCGACCCGTTCAAGGCCGCGCACAGCGTGCCGTTGCAGATGCAGCGGCACGGCTGGCGCATCATCCCGGTCAACCCGACGGTCGACGAGTTGTTCGGCGAACGGGCCTACAAGACCCTCGCCGACATCCCGCACCCGGTCGACCTGGTGAACGTGTTCCGGCCGGCAGCCGACGCCGTGCAGGTGGTCCGGGACGCGGCGACGATTGGTGCCCCCGCGGCCTGGCTGCAGTTGGGCATCATCTCGGCCGAAGCACGGCGAATCGCCGAAGAGGCCGGCATGGACTACGTCGAAGACCGCTGCCTGGCCGTAGAACGCGCTGTCCACGCCCTAACCCGCCTCCCCTAATCAGCCATCGCGCGAGGGACGGCGTACGGCTGCGGCCCGCGGTGTGCCGGTCGCTGCGACCCCGCCCGGTGGCCGGCGGCAGGGACACGGCGGTGCCGGAGGACCGGCTGATCGCCGCGTCCGCACGCGCGGGCAAGCTCCGCAGAGAGCGTGATGCCGCTGGGACATATTGATGCCTCAGAGTCATCACGCTCTCGACCGACGGTGCGGACACGGCCGGCCGGACAACGAGCAACCGATCAGCAGGCGCGGGTCAGAGCTTGTAGTCCTTGAGGAGGCCTCGGCTGATGATTGTCTTCTGGATCTCGGAGGTGCCCTCACCGATGAGCAGGAACGGGGCCTCCCGCATCAGCCGCTCGATCTCGTACTCCTTGGAGTAGCCGTAGCCGCCGTGGATGCGGAACGCCTCCTGGACGACCTCGGCGCAGTACTCCGAGGCGAGCAGTTTGGCCATCCCGGCCTCGACGTCGTTGCGCTGGCCGGCGTCCTTGAGCCGGGCGGCGTTGACCATGAGGGCGTGCGCGGCCTCGATCTTCGTGCCCATCTCGGCGAGCTTGAAGGCGATCGCCTGGTGCCTGGCGAGGGGCTGGCCGAAGGTTTTGCGCTGCTGGGCGTAGCTCACCGCCAGCTCGAAGGCGCGGATGGAGATGCCGCAGGCGCGGGCGGCGACGTTGACCCGGCCCACCTCGATGCCGTCCATCATCTGGTAGAAGCCGCGGCCGACCTGGTCGGCGCCGCCGAGGATCGCGGAGTCGGGCACTGTCACGCCGTCGAGCACCATCTCGGTGGTCTCGACGCCCTTGTAACCCATCTTTTCGATCTTGCCGGGGATGGTGAGGCCGGGGGCGGTCTCGCCGAAGCCCGGCTCCTTCTCCAGCAAGAACGTGCTCATGTTGCCGTAGACGGAGTCCGCACCGGTGTCGGTCTTGACCAGGGTGGCCACCACCGAGGAGTACGCCCCGTTGGTGAGCCACATCTTCTGCCCGTTGAGCACGTAGTGGTCACCGTCGCGGACCGCCCGGGACTTGATGGCCGAAACGTCGGAGCCGGTCTCGGGCTCGGACATGGAGAACGCGCCGCGTATCTCGCCGGTGGCCATCTTCGGCAGTAGGCGGGCCTTCTGCTCGGCGGAGCCGTGCTGGGAGATCAGGTACGCCACGATGAAGTGGGTGTTGACGATGCCGGAGATCGACATCCAGCCTCGGGACAGTTGCTCGACCACCAGCGCGTAGGTGAGCAGTGATTCGCCGAGCCCGCCGTACTCCTCGTCGATGGTGAGGCCGAAGAGCCCCATCTCGCGCATGCCGTCGAGGATGTCGGTGGGGTACTCGTCGGCGTGCTCCAGCCGCTGAGCGTGCGGGATGATCTCCTTGTCGGCGAAGTCCCGAACGGTCTCCAGGATCGACTGTTGCACATCGGTCAGGCCGGGCGTCTGGGCGAGTCGGGCCATCTCAGCCTCCGGGGATCCGCGCACTACTCATGGGTAACTGAACGCTGGGTCAGTATCGGCCTCCCGGGTCACCGAGGCCAAGGTGACCAGTCCACACAACCGCTGTGAAAAGGTTCACCGCTACGGGTAGCGTCCGGCAAGAGGGACTTTTCCGGCACCGGCAGGAGGAGGACAGCTGTGAGCTACCCGCCGCCGTCGGGACCGCCCGCGGACGAGCAGCCGCCGTCACCCTACGAGCCACCGAAGGACCAGTCGCCGTACGCCCCACCGCCAGCCGGTCAGTCGCCGTACGCGCCACAGCCGGACCAGCCGGCGTACGAGCTGCCAGCGGAACGGTCACCGTACGGGCCACCGGCGGGCGAACCGTCGCCGTACGGGCACCAGGGGCCGCAGCAGTCGGCGCACTGGAGCCAACAGCCGCCGTACCCCCCACAGGGCCCCTACGGCCAGTACGGCCCACCGCCGTCCGGGCCGGGTCGGGGCACCAACGTGCTGGCGATCCTCTCGTTGGTGTTCGCCTTCGTGTTTCCGCCGGCCGGCGCCGTCCTCGGTCATCTGGCCAAGCGGCAGATCCGCACCAGCGGCGAGGAGGGCGACCAGCTCGCGACGTGGGGACTGATCCTGGGGTACGTCTTCACCGGGCTCACCGTGCTGGCCTGCTGCGGCTGGCTGGCGCTGGTGGCCTTCAGCAACACCGGCGACAGCAGTGGCTACTGACCGACCCGACGGCGCGCGGCGCGGTCAGCGGAAGCGGGCCTCACGGACGCTGTTGCCGCCATCCACCACCAGCATCTGCCCGGTGATGTACGAGGCGGCCGGCGAGCAGAGGAAGCTGATCGCCGCGGCGACCTCGTCGGGCGTGCCCGGACGCCCCACCGGGGTGCCCAGCCCCTGCTTGACCTCGGCCATCGTGGACGCCGCAGTGTAGATGGTGCCGGGCGCCACCGCGTTCACGGTCACCCCGTCGGCGATCATCTCCATGGCCAGGGCCCGGGTCAGCCCGACCACCCCGGCCTTCGCCGCGGCGTACGCGGCCTCGGTGGGCAGGGCGTTGACCGGGCCGGCCGTGGCCGCCAGGTTGACGATCCGGCCCCAGCCCCGCTCGGCCATCCCCCCGATGAACGCCCGACTGCACAGGAACGCGGTGGAGAGGTTGCGGTCGATCTCACCGCGCCACTCGTCGTAGGTCAGCTGCGCCACCGGCCGCAGCACGCCCTGGCTGGCCCTGCTGGCCAGGCCGGCGTTGTTGACCAGCACCTCGACGTCGCCCAACTGCTCGGTGACCGCATCGGCGAGCGCGCCGACCTCGGACTCGTCGGTCAGGTCCGCGACGAAACCGGTCACTCCCAACTCGCCGGCCCGCTCGTGGATGCGCCGGGTGGTGGAGACGATGGCCACCCGAGCGCCCAGGTCGGCGAGTCGCCGGGCGGTGGCGTACCCGATGCCGTCCGGGCTGCCCGCGCCGGTGACCAGGGCGACCCGCCCGTCGAGGCGCATGGTGACCGGGTCGGCGAGCGCGACCGGCTCGTCGGGGCCGGGGCTGCCCGACGGGGCGGTCGTCCGGGTCCGCCGAGGCGCACCCGGGCGGCTGACGTCCCGTCGGGATCGACTGCCGGAGCGGTCCGCGGCGCGCGCGTCGAATGCCATGCCAGGGATCCTGCCCGTTACGACCGGCCCGAGCAACGCGGCACCCGGAAGCGGGGGCGTCGGGTTTGGGCCGCGCTGGCTACCCTGACTCCGCACCCCGACCTGACGGAGAGTTCGCATGACCAACCCGCCATCGCCCGGCAACTGGACCGATCCCACCTGGTCGGCCCAGCCGTCGAGCCCCGCACCCGACCCGACCCTGGTGGCCGGTCAGTCGGTGCCCCCACAACCTGGGCCGGTCGACCCGTACGCCCCCGACCCGTACGCCCCGATCGACCCGTACGCCAGCGCGCAACCGCCAGCCGGCCAGCCGCTGCCCGGATATGCCCCGCCCGCGTACGCCCCGTCCGGGTACGCCCCGAGCGGATACCCGCCGCAGTACCCCGGCTACGGCTACCCGCAGCCCCCGAAGACCAACGGGCTGGCCATCGCGGCGCTCGTGCTGGCCCTGGTCGGTTTCACGTCCTGCATCACCGCGCCGATCGGCGCGATCCTCGGGCACGTCGCGCAGAAGCAGATCCGGCTCAGCGGCGAGGGCGGTGCGGGGATGGCGAAGGCCGCCATCATCGTCGGCTGGATTCTCACCGGGTTCCTGGTACTGGTGCTCGTCTTCTACGTCGCCGCGATCATCTACGCGATCGCGACGAGCAACAACGCCAGCTAGTGACCGGAGGGCGGGTTGGCGTACCGCTGATTGTCGGGCCGGATCGACAGCCGCCGGCTGTCGTCCCGGCCCGGCCGGTCACTGCGCCGGTGGGGTGAACGACGAGGTACGGCTCATCCCGGCGGCCCGGCCCTTGGCGGCGACCACCAGCGCCATCTTGCGGGACGCTTCGTCGATCATTTCGTCGCCGAGCATCACGGCACCGAGCCGGCCGCCGGCCTCCGACGTGTAGTGCTGGTACGCGTCGAGGATCAGCTCGGCGTGGTCGTAGTCGTCCTGCGCCGGCTGGTAGACCTCGTTGGCGGCGTCGATCTGGCCTGGGTGCAGCACCCACTTGCCGTCGAAGCCCAGCGCGGCCGAACGCTTGGCCACCTCGCGGAAGGCGTCGACGTCGCGGATCTGCAGGAAGGGGCCGTCGATGGCCTGCTTGTCGTGCATCCGCGCGGCCATCAGGATCCGCATCAGGATGTAGTGGTACGGGTCGCCCGGGTACTCCGGGATCAGGCCGCCGACCACCATCGACTTCATGTTGATCGACGCCATGAAGTCGGCCGGGCCGAAGATGATGGTCTCCACGCGCGGCGAAGCGGCGGCGATCGCGTCCACGTTGACCAGTCCGGCGGCGTTCTCGATCTGCGCCTCGATGCCGATCCGGCCGACCTCCAGGCCGATCGTCTTCTCGATCTGGGTGAGCGTCAGGTCCAACCACTGCACCTGCGCGGCGGTCTGCACCTTCGGCAGCATGATGCAGTCCAGGTTGGCGCCAGCGCCCTCGACCACCTCGATGACGTCGCGGTAGGTCCACGGGGTGGTCAGGTCGTTGACCCGCACCACCCGGGTCTTGCCGGCCCAGTCACCCTCGTTGAGGGCGGCCACGATGTTCTTGCGGGCATCCGGTTTGGCCAGTGGGGCGACCGCGTCCTCCAGGTCGAGGAAGACCTGGTCGGCCGGGAGCCCCTGGGCCTTGCCGAGCATCTTCACGCTGGAACCCGGCACGGCGAGGCAGGACCTGCGAGGGCGACCGACTGCGGCCATGGATGCGCTCCTTCCAGCGTCCGGCGGGCATGCCGACGCCACCTGACGACAGATCCGAGACCTTAACGATCCCAAAGGGCGTTGTGACGCCACGGTAACCTCGCGCCATGACCGGGGTGAATGGACCTGTGGAAGATCTCACTGGGCGTCGTCGACTGGTGGTGGTGACCGGCGCCAGCTCCGGCATCGGGCTGGCCGCCGCCGTGCACCTGGCCTGCCGTGGCGACCAGGTGGTGCTGGTCGGGCGGGACCCGGCCCGACTACAGGCCGCCGCCGAGCGGGTACGGGAGAACTCCGGTGCGCGCCCAGAGCTGTTCCGGGCCGACTTCGCGATCCTCGACGACGTACGCCGACTGGCCGAGCAGCTCCGGGCGGCGTACGACCGGATCGACGTGCTGGCCAACAACGCCGGCGCGATCGCGCTACAACCACTGCGCACGGTCGACGGCTTCGAGATGTCGATCCAGGCCAACCACCTGGCCCCGTTCCTGCTGACCAACCTGCTCGCCGACCGGGTGGGCCGAATCGTGGTGACCGCCTCCGGCGCGCACCGCTTCGGGGCCCTCGACCCGGACGACCTGAACAAGTCGCTGCGCGCCTACCGGCCGATGGGGGCGTACGGCACCAGCAAGCAGGCGAACATCCTGTTCGCCGCCGAGGCGGCCCGGCGCTGGCCGGACGTCCCCGCGTACAGCTTCCACCCCGGGGTGGTCCGTACCCGGTTCGCCAACGACAGCAGGCTGGTCGCGTTCGGCATGCGCTTCATGCCGTTCCGCAGCCCGGAGAAGGGCGCCGAAACCCTGGTATGGCTGGCAAACCAGGAGCCCGCCCGGCTGATCGACGGGGGTTACTACGCCGACCGTCGGCCGCGTCGGCCGTTCCGGAAGGCGGCCGATCCGCAGCTCGCCGCCCGGCTCTGGGAGGCCAGCGCCAAGGCCGTGGGCATCGACTAGCGTGACGGGCGTGCTGACACTTGTCGCGATCGTTGAGTTCGCCGTCGGTGCCGAGGCGGCCGGGGAGCGTTACGAGGACGCTGTGCTGGCCCTGCTCGAACGGCACGGCGGCCGGTTGGAGCGGCGGCTGCGCGGCACCGACGGGCAGACCGAGGTACACGTGATCCGGTTCGACTCCCGGGCCGGGTACGAGTCGTTCATGGTTGACCCGGACCGGGCGGCCCTGCGGACCGCCCTCGGCGAAGCCGCGCCGACGACCCGGGTCATCGAGGTGCGGGAGGGCTAGCGTCGGATCCGTCGCCGGTCGCGCCGGCCCCGCAGCCGCGACAGCACGGGCATGGCGACCAGGACCGCCAGGACGAACCCCGCCGCGAGCGCCCAGAACGGCGGCGGCCCGTAGTGGGGACGGCCGGATTCGCGTACCGCGCCGCTGATCGCAAGGTCGGCGGCGACCGACAGGTCGGTGATGCCCTCCGGGGTTCGGAAGAGCACGTCCGGGGCGGTCGCGCCCCGGCGGAGCACGACGAGTTCCACGGCCTCCGTGCCGACCTCGTGATACGGCCCCCAGGCGATGTCGTGCTCCTCAGGGAGGTCCTCCGCCTCCGGCCCCGGCACGCCGACCAACGCGACAGCCTCGTCCGCCGAGCGCCAGCCGAGCAGTTGCACGAACGAACGGGAGCGCAGCGGCGGAAACGCCGGGTCCGCCAAGCGGGTGCCGTCGACTGCGGACCGCAGGGCCACCGTCCAGGTGCGCCGGTAGGACGGCACTGGGCACTCGGTGCAGGTGGACCGGCTCAGCACCGCCACCGACCGGCCGTCCGGCAGCCAGGACCCGGCGCCGGCCAGCCGCCCGCCGGCCAACGGCAGCTTCCGGTACGGCTCGGCGACCCGATCCGCGCCCGCGTCGTCCACCCGGGTCAGCCAGACCTCGTCGCGGATCTGGAGGGCGAGGTCGTCGCCGTCCGGCGACAACGCGGCCGTACGCCCCGGCGGGATCCAGGCGGTGCCGACCGGCACCCGCAGCACGTCCATCCCACGATCCCGGTCGTAGACCCCGACGGACGGGGTGGAATAGGTGTTCGGGGACGTGAACGTGGTGTCGGGGTCGGCGTAGACCAGGCGTTTCCCGTTCGGCGCGAAGGCGAGCGGGTAGCCGTCCGGGCGGTCCGGAAGGGTCTTGCCGGACTTCAGGTCGATCAGGGAATCGCCCACCCAGGCGTACCGGCCGTCCGGGGAGAGCGACGCCTCGAAACCCGCGACGGCCGGATCACCGTCCAGCACGCGGTAGCGGTCGTCGTCCGCGGCCACCACACCCATCCGCGTCTCGAACCAGTTGGTACGCACGGCAGGGCCACCGAAGAGCATCGCCGCCACGCCCGGCGCCGAGTAACCCACCGAAGCGGTCCGCAGCGGCGGATCGACGAGCTTGGTCGGCAGGCCAGGGGGGTCGTGCCGCGGGCCGGCGGGCAGTGGCAGGGCCACCGGGTGCAGCGCGTACCCGACGCTCAGGAGCAGGACCAGGACGACGACTGCGCCGGCGACGGCGGCCCGGCGACGACGGTGCCGGGTCCGCGCCGCGTCGAAGAGCCCTTCCGGTACGCGGGCGGGCGGCACGTCGGCGGCGAGGCGACGCAGCGCTTCGGAGAGCCGGGTGGTCACCGGGTCACCTCCTGCGGGTCACGGCCGACGAGTTCGGCCAACTCGGGGGCCAGGACACGGAGTCGGCCGAGGGCGTGCCGGGTCTGGCTCTTCACGGTGCCGACCCGGCAGCCGAGCAGTTCCGCCGTCTCCGTCTCGGTGCGGTCCTCGTAGTAGCGCAACACGAGGACCGCGCGCTGCCGCGCGGTCAGCCGGGCCAACGCCGCCGACAGCACCAGCCGCAGATCGGTGTCGTCACCGGGCCCGGCGCGTTCCGGCAGCGCCCCGTCCAGCCGCTCCGGCGGGCGGGCCCGCCGCCAGCGCCACCAACTGGCCGCCTGGGTGCAGAGCACCCGACGCAGGTAGGCGCGCGGGTCCGCGATCCGCTCCCACCGCACCGCGACCCGAGCGAGCGCCACCTGGACCAGGTCCTCGGCATGGTGCCGGTCACCTGTCAACAGGTACGCGAGCCGGGTCAGCCCGGCGGTCTCGGCCCGGACGAAGTCGGCGAAGCCGTCCCGGGTGCGGTCCTCAGTCGTCAACGGATCGCCCTCCTCATCGGGATAGACGCACGGCGGGTCCGCTACGGAGGGAACCGGCGGGCGATCAGTCGTCGAGCGGGGTCGGGTCGGTCGGCAGCGCGGTGGGTCCCGGCCGCCGGGCGGCGCGGGCACCGCCGAGCACCACCACCGCCACCCCCGCCAGCAGCATCGCCATCCCGAGCAGCGCGTACGGCCGGGGTAACTGCCCCAGCCAGGCCCAGCCGAGCAGAGCCGCGCCGGGCGCCTCCAGCAGGATCAGCACGCTCACCGTGGTCGCCGGGATCTTCCGCAGGGCGTAGTTGAACATCGAGTGCCCGAGCAGTTGGGCGCCGGCCACCAGGGCCAGGATGGCCAACCAGGTACGCCCGTCGAACCCGGTCAGCCGCACGCCGCCGACCAGGCACAGGGCCAGCAGGATCAGCGCGCAGATCCCGTAGCAGATGGTGGTGTAGGTGGTGGTGCTGATGCTGGTCCGCGCCCGCTCCCCGAAGGCGGTGTAGACGGCGGCGAACAGGGCGCCGGTCAACGCCAGCACGTCGCCGAGGACCGCTCGGCCGGAGACCCCCACGTCCACACCGGTGGCGACCACCGCGCCGGCGACCGCTACCACGATGCCGGCCCAGACCACCCGGGGCAGCGGCCGCCCCTGGGCGCGGGCGATCAGCCCCTGCCAGACCGGCTGGGTGGCGACCAGGGCGGTGGACGTGGCGACCGAGGTGAGCTTGGCGCTCGGCACCCACGTCGCGAAGTGCCCGGCCAGGGCGACCCCGGACAGCACACAGAACACCAGTTCCCGCCGGCCCGCGCCCACGGTCAGCCTGCGCAGTTCGGCGCGGCGTCGGGCCAGCGCGAAGGGGCTCAGCACGGCCACCGCGAGCAGGTTGCGCCAGAACGCGATGGCCAGCGCGGGAGCGGCGGCGTACGCGATCAGCGGCGCGGACGACGACACGGCGACCACGGCCAGTCCGACCGCGCCGGTGGTCAGCAGGTCCGGGGTCGGCCGGTGGGAAGGTGGGGGCACGGGACGTAATCCTCACACGTATGACGGTAGGCACGGAGGGTCATCACTCCGTTACGATCACGCGGTTCCGCGCCGGTGACCCTCGACCGCCCGGAGGCGTTCCCCCATGCCCAGCTACCAGGCGGTGCTGTTCGATTTCTTCGGCACCCTGACCCACTCCGTGCGACGCGGTGTCGCCCACCTCGGCACCGCCGAGCTGCTCGGATGTCACACCGACGCGCTGACCGAGGTGCTGAACCGCACCTACTACGAACGGGCCACCGGCCGGCTCGGCAACGCGGAGGCCACCCTGCGCTGGGTGTGCGCCCAGGTCGGCGTACACCCCAGCGACCATGCGGTGCGGGCGGCGGTGGCGTCCCGGCACCGGGCCGTCCGCGCCGACACCTGGCTGCGGGCCGAGGCGGTGCCGGTGCTGGCGGCGCTACGCCAGCGCGGCGTGCGCACCGGCGTGATCAGCGACTGTACGCACGAACTGCCGGCCTTCCTGCCCCAGCTCGCCGTCGCTCCGCTGCTCGACGTGCGGGTCTTCTCGGTGCAGGTGGGGCGGTGCAAACCCGATCCGGCGCTCTACCTGACCGCCTGCCAGCGGCTCGGGCTCGCACCGGGTGACTGCCTCTACGTGGGCGACGGCGGCAGCCAGGAGTTGACCGGCGCCGAGCGGGCCGGGATGACCGCCGTCCGGCTCGCCGCCCCGGATCTGGCCACGCACATGGTGTTCAACGCCGACCGGGACTGGCGCGGCCCGACACTCGGCACCCTGGGTGAGGTGCTCGACCTCGTCGACGCCGACGCGGCTGTCGCGGGCGTCGGCGGTCGGACGGGCTGATCAGCGCCGTCGGCGGCGGTCGGGCGGGCTGATCAGCGGCGGCGGACCCGGTGCAGGCGGAACGGCTTGCGGGTGGCCCGGACCGCCGGGGTCGCCCGGGGCGGCTCGGCCAGCGCGTCGGCCGGCAGCTCCGCTCCGAACAGCGGCGTACCGGCCGGGGCGAGCCGGTTCACCGCGCATCCGTCGGCGGCCCACCGGGCCACCAGATCGGCGGTCGGGCCGGGTGCGTTGAGGCGCTTCGCCGCCACCAGCGGCGCGGTCACGTCCCACGCCTCAGTGCCCGGCTGGAGGCGGGTCACCCGGGCCGGCCAGGTGACGATCCGACCACCGTGGTCGCCGCGCAGGGTGACCTGGGCCTCAGTCGCGTCGGCCAGCCCCGGTGCGGCCTGCTCACCCGGCCCGCTGACCACCAGGAGCGCGCCCTCCAGGGGGGCGCACCAGAGCGCGAGCGCCGGCCCGCCGGCGACACTGACCCAGGCCACCGCGGCCTTCTTCATCGCCTCGTCGACCAGTGGGGTGCTGACCCCGGGCGCGTCCTCGTCCGTCACACCCGCATCCTCCCGCATCGACGCCTCCGCTCAACCCACGAAAGGCGGCACGGCGATCTCACCCCGGGCCACCGGCATCACCTGGCCGGCGACCGTCGCCCCGACCACCGCACCGTTCGCCGCGGTGACCGTGCAGGCCAACGCGGACGGGCGGTTCATCTCCACGCCCTGACGGACGGCGTACTCCGACCGCCCCTCGCCGGGCAGCAGACCGCTCGCCACCAGCCAGACACCCAGGCCGAGCGCCGCCGAACCGGTCGCCGGGTCCTCCGGAACCCCCATTCCCGGCACGAAGACCCGGGCGTGCGCGGTTTGCGCGGCCGCGTCCCAGGAGAAGACGCTGACGTGCGACACCCCGTACCGCTGCGCCGCCGCCGGGTTCACCTGGGCGCGGGCCAACGACTCCGGCCGCACCGGCAGGTACGGGAACTCCAGCCCACAACCGGCGACACGTGGGGCGGGCCCGATGTGGTCGTCGGCGACCAGCCCGGCGATCTCCAACAACGGCTCCGGGTCCAACTCCGGCCCGAGGGTCGGGGTGCCACCGGTCAGCGTCGCCCCGGACGCGGTCACCTCGATCGGCAGCACACCGGCCCCGCACTCCTGGGTGACCTGCCCCAGACCGAACATGCCCCGCCGGTACGCGGTGACCGCCGCGCCGACGCTGGGGTGCCCGGCGAACGGCAACTCCTCCACCGGGGTGAAGATCCTGGCCCGGTAGGTGACGCCCACCTGGGTCGGCGGCAGCACGAACACCGTCTCGGAGAGGTTGAACTCCAGCGCGAGCGCCTGCATCTGCTCGGTGGCCAGCGCCTCCGCGCCGAACACCACCGCCAGCGGGTTACCGGCGAAGGGGCGGTCGGTGAAGACGTCCACGATCTCGTAGGCCAAGGTCGACATGTTGATAAACACTAGGCGCTTAGGCTGGTGCCCGTGAGCACGCCGACCCGGATCTACATCGCCCGTCTCGCCGGAGTCGCCGTCTTCGACCCGAACGGCGACCAGGTGGGCCGGGTTCGTGACGCCGTGGCGCGGCTCCGGGCGACCAAACGTCCACCGGAGGTGGTGGGCCTCGTCGCCGAGATGCCGATGCGTCGTCGGATCTTCCTGTCCATCAACCGGATCACCTCCATCGACGCGGACGCCGTCGTGCTCGGCTCCGGCACCCTCAACCTGCGCCGCTTCGAGAAGCGCCCGAACGAGCTGCTGGTGCTCCAGGAACTGCTCGACCGGCGGGTGCAACTCGACCCGGGCGGCCAGCCCGGCGCGGTCGTGGACGTCGCCATGGAGTGCACCCGGGGCGGCGAGTGGTCGCTGACCCGGGTCGCCGTCCGCGAGCAGACCGGTCGGCTCACCCGCCGCGGCCATCTGCACCAGGTCGAATGGGACCGGGTGCGCGGGCTGAGCGGCATCGCCGACAACCGGGGTACGGCGAACCTGCTCGCCGTCCTGGAGGACATGCGCCCCGCCGACCTGGCCAACGCGTTGCAGGATCTGCCCGACGCGCGGCGCAACGAGGTCGCGGCCGCGCTGGACGACGAGCGACTGGCCGACGTGCTCAGCGAACTGCCGGAGCACGACCAGGTGGAGATTCTCGCCGCCCTGGACCGGGAGCGGGCCGCCGACGTCCTGGAGGAGATGGACCCGGACGACGCCGCGGACCTCCTCAACGAGCTGCCCCCGCCCGAGCAGGACGTGCTGCTGGACCTGATGGAGCCGGACGAGGCCGACCCGGTACGTCAGCTACTGAAGTACACCCCCGGCACGGCGGGCAGTGTGATGACCTCGGAGCCGGTCATCCTCCCGCCGGATGCCACCGTCGCCGAGGCGCTGGCCCGGATCCGGGAGCCGCAGCTCTCCCCCGCCGTCGCCGCGCAGGTCTTCGTGACCCGAGCACCCCAGAACACGCCGACCGGCCGCTACCTGGGCATGGTGCACTTCCAGGCGTTGCTGCGCGAACCCCCGGCCGACCTGCTGGGCAAGGTGGTGGTCAACGACATCGACCCGCTGCGCCCCACCACGCCGCTGCCGGAGATCACCCGCCGGATGGCCACCTACGACCTGGTCGCCATGCCGGTGATCGACCGGAACAACCGGCTGGTCGGCGCCGTGACGGTGGACGACGTCCTGGACCACTCGCTCCCCCGCGACTGGCGGGACCGCGACGCCCTGGTCACCCCGGGCACCGCCGACACCATGCTGGACGGCGCGGATGGCTGAACAGCGGCGTACGGAACGTCTCGACCAGCCACGCGAACCCCGGGGCGTCAAGCTGCCCCGGTTCGACGCGGAGGCGTTCGGTCGGTGGTCGGAGGGCATCGCGCGGGGCATGGGCACCGCGAACTTCATCGTGGTCATGACAGTGGTGATCACGATCTGGTTCGGCTGGAACACGTTGGCCCCGGCGAACCTGCGCTTCGACCCGTACACCTTCACGTTCTTGACCCTGGTGCTGTCGTTGCAGGCCAGCTACGCGGCCCCGTTGATCCTGCTGGCCCAGAACCGGCAGGCCGACCGGGACCGGGTGGCCCTGGAGGAGGACCGGCGGCGGGCCACCGCGCAGAAGGCGGACACCGAGTACCTGGCCCGGGAGATCGCGGCCCTGCGGATCGCCCTCGGCGAGGTGGCCACCCGTGACTTCCTCCGCTCCGAGCTGGCCCGGTTGGCCGAGGAGCTGGACGAGATGGGGCAACGCCGGCAACGACTGGAGCGCCGCCAGCAGGAGAAGGACAGCCGCCAGGAGCGACGTGGCCAGCGGCCGACCGATGGTGTCGGCCTGGACGAACCCCGCGACGACCTGGACGGCGACCTCGCCCCCGACGCCCGACCGGACGGCGCCGGCCCGCGCCGGTCAGAGGGCTGACGAACGGGCCATCGATTGGCTCACACCGACCCGGGCAGCGGCGGCAACGGATGCCCCGCGACGTAGCATTGCGGGCATGTCAGCACCCGTGAGCACCGTCGAGGACGCGATCCAGGCCGCCCTGGCCACCGTCAACGACCCGGAGATCCGCCGGCCCATCACCGAGCTGGGCATGGTCCGCTCCGCCACCATCGGTGCCAGCGGTGTCGTCCGCGTCGAGCTGCTGCTCACCGTCGCCGGCTGCCCGTTGAAGGACAAGCTTCGGACCGACATCACCGCCGCCGTGGCCGCGGTGCCCGGCGTCACCGGTGTGGAGATCGACTTCGGGGTGATGAGCCCCGAGCAGCGGCAGTCGTTGCAGTCGCAGCTGCGCGGCGGGGGCGCCACCGAGGAGCCCGTCATCCCGTTCGCCCAGCCCGGCTCGCGCACCCGCGTGTACGCGGTGGCCAGCGGCAAGGGTGGCGTCGGCAAGTCCAGCGTGACGGTCAACCTGGCGGCGGCGCTCGCCTCCCGTGGGCTCTCCGTCGGGGTGGTCGACGCGGACATCTACGGCCACTCGGTGCCCCGCATGCTCGGTGCGGACGGCAAACCCACCCGGGTCGAAGACATGATCATGCCGCCGCAGGCGCACGGCGTGAAGGTCATCTCCATCGGCATGTTCACCTCCGGCAACGCGGCCGTGGTGTGGCGCGGCCCGATGCTGCACCGGGCGCTGCAGCAGTTCCTCGCCGACGTCTACTGGGGCGACCTGGACGTGCTCCTGCTCGACCTGCCCCCGGGCACGGGTGACGTGGCCATCTCGCTGGCTCAGTTGCTGCCCAACTCGGAGATCCTGATCGTCACCACCCCGCAGACCGCCGCCGCCGAGGTGGCGGAACGGGCCGGGGCGATCGCCCTGCAGACTCACCAGCGGGTGGTCGGGGTCATCGAGAACATGTCCTGGCTGGAACTTCCGGACGGCTCCCGGATGGAGATCTTCGGCGCCGGCGGTGGTACGGCGGTGGCCGAGTCGCTGAGCCGGACCATCGGCGCGCAGGTGCCGCTGCTCGGTCAGATCCCCCTGGACACCCGGGTCCGCGAGGCCGGCGACGCCGGCAACCCGGTCGTCCTGGCCGAGCCGGAGTCCCCGGCCGCGCAGGCGCTCGGCACGGTCGCCGACCGGCTCGCCCTGCGCCGTGAGTCGCTGCTCGGCAAGCCCCTCGGCCTCAAGCCCGCCGGACGCTGAGCATGATCGACTCGGGTTTCAGGATCTCGGGGCGTCCCGCGCCCAACAACCGGCCGACTTCCTGAAATCCGAGTCGATCACCGCCTAGCGGGGCGATTCGATCAACGCCGGGCGAGGGCGAGACGACCTGCCCCGGGCGCGGCGAGACGATCAACGCCAGGCCAGATAACCGACCACCGCCGGGCGCGGCGAGACGACCAGCGTCCGGGACGGACACGGGGCGGGGTCAGGTGGCGTCGTCGTAGCTGACGCGGGGGGCGGGCGTCGACGGGCCGCTGGTGGCCATGCCGGACTTGGCCCCGTTCGACCGCGGGTCGGCGGCGTTGGCCACGTCCTTCAGGTCGTTGTGCACGCCGCTGACGTCCGCCCGCAGGTCGTCGTAGACGCCCTGCAACGGCTTGCGGATCGCCGCCTCGTCCTCCTCGCTGAGGAGGTGCTTGCGGATGAACGCCTTCGGGTGCAGGTCTTCCAACTGGATGTCGGTGCCCAGCTCGCGGCTCAGGTCGCCGGTGGCGTTGCGGGCCATGTTGCGCAGGTTGCGCACCATCCGCAGGCCGTCGGTGATCACGGCGGGGAGCCGGTCGCCGAAGATCAGCAGCGCCAGGAGCAGCAGCGCACCGATCTCCCACACGTTCAGGTTGTCCAGCATCCCGCAGGCCTCCTCTCGGCGTCAGCAGCAAGACTACGCACGCCGGACGGCTTTTGGGCAAGGGGTGCGCCTGCTCACTTCGCGTCCGCGGCGAGAGTTACCGAGGCGTTCTGCCGGGCGGAACCTCGCCGGTACTCGACGGTCACGACCGAGCCTGGCGCGTACTTGCGGACCAGCGCGGTCAGGTCCGTCGGCTCGGTCATCGGCCGCCCGTTGATCTTGAGGATCACGTCGCCGACCTTCAGGCCAGCGCCGTCCGCGGGACCGGCCGGCTCCACCGCGGCCAGCCGCAGGCCACCCCCGGCAACCCCGGTCGGGCCGTCCACCCGGGCGCCGATGACCGTACGCCGGGCCTTGCCGGTGCCGATGATGTCCTGGGTCACCCGCTTGGCCTGATTGATCGGGATGGCGAAGGCGAGCCCGATGTTGCCCGCCTCCTGCCCCTCGGCGACGAGGGACTTGATGGTGGAGTTCACCCCCACGACCCGGCCGGCGCCGTCGACGAGCGGGCCGCCCGAGTTGCCGTGGTTGACGGCGGCGTCGGTCTGGATGGCGGCGTAGTAGCGCACCGGACCGCCCGGTTCGCCGGCCTGCATGGTCCGGTCCAGTGCACTCACGATGCCGGCGGTGACCGTGTTGGCCAGCGACAACGGAGAGCCCATGGCGAGCACGGGGTCGCCGACCGCCAGCGCATCGGAGTCGCCGAACTCCACCGGTCGCAGCCCGGGACGACTCACCTTGATCACCGCGATGTCCGACTCGGCGTCCTGACCGACGATTGTCGCCGGAGCGCTGCTGCCGTCGTTGAAGACCACCGAGGCCTTGCCGGTGCCGCCGGCCACCACGTGGTCGTTGGTGATCACATGGCCGTCGGCGGTGGCGATGAACCCGGAGCCCTCGCTGGTCCCGCCGAGGCTGCTCACCCGCACGGTGACCACGCTCGGCAGGACCCGCTCGGCGACCCCGGCCAGCGACTCCGGTTTGCGCTGCGCCAGCGCCGGCACCTCGGCGGGCGGAGCACCGAGGACCGCGGCGCCAGCGCCGCCGCGTACCGCGAACGCGTAGCCCAGCGCCCCGCCGAGGGTGCCGGCCAGGAGCGCGGTGATCACGGGGATGAGCAACAGGTGGCGCAGCGTCGGTCGGCCCGGCGCGTCGGGGTCGGTGACCGGCTCGGGTTCGGTGCCGGGGGCCACCACCCCGGGCACCACCACGGCGGTCGGCGCCGCGGGGTCGCGCCAGGGGTCGGCGAGCGCGTCCGACCACCAGGGCGAGGCGTCGGCCGAGGTGGGCCCGCCCGCGGCCGGTGTCGGCCAGCTCGGTGCCGGCCCGACGGGGGACGCCGGCCCGCTTGGCGACGCCGGCCAGCTCGGTGCCGGCCCACCGCCCGGCGAGGCGAGGGACGGGTGGTCAGCCCCCGGCATGGTCGGCGGCCCCACCGGCGGGGCTCCTGCCCCGGGCGGTCGCGCCGGAGCCGGAGTCTCACCGCCCCGGCGCCAGTCCCAGCCGTCGGTCACGTCGGTGCCTCCCAGTCCGTCCCCGGATCCCGCGCCGCGTCGCCCGGCCACGCGCCGGCCCGGTCGCGGCTGACGGGATACCGCCTCCAGGATTGCACGGATGTACGCGGTGCAGTCACCGGTTGCCCCGGTGATCGCTTCCGACGGAGGCGCGGCTGCGCGCCGCAACGGTCGCCTCTACGCTCACAGTGCCAACCCGCCCCCGCACCACGCACCGCCCCCGGAGGTGCCCCATCGCCACGGTCGCCGGTTCCGGCAGTTCGACGACGCAGGCGCAGCAGTTCGCCGAGGCGTACGTCACCGAGGATCTCGTTCTGCGTACCGCCCGAAGCCTGGCCCGGGAGGTGGGCCTCGACGCCGTCACCCCCGGTGCGGGAGCCGCGCTGCGGCTGTTGGCCGCCGCCGGCAACGCCCGTGCGGTGGTGGAGATCGGCACCGGCACCGGGGTGAGCGGCGTCTGGTTGCTGCGCGGCATGCGCGCCGACGGCGTGCTCACCACCATCGACGTGGAGGTCGAGCACCAGCGGATCGCCCGGCGGATCTTCGCCGAGGCGGGCTTCGCGGCCGGGCGTACCCGGATCATCACCGGCCGGGCGCTCGACGTGCTGCCCCGGCTCGCCGACGGTGCGTACGACCTGGTCTTCGTGGACGCGGAGGCGACCGGCTTCCACGCCTGTGTGGAGGCGGCGCTGCGACTGTTGCGCCCCGGCGGCGTGCTGGCGCTCAACGGCGTGCTGGCCAGCGACCGGATCGGCGACCCGGCCGCCCGGGACGCGGAGACGGTGACGGTGCGCGAGACGATCAAGGCGGTCCGGGAGTCGGAGCACTGGATCCCCGCGCTTCTTCCGGTCGGGCACGGGCTGCTCGCCGCGGTGAAGTGCTGACCCGGCTCAGTCGACGTCGGCCAGCCAGCGCAGCAACGACCGGACGCCCCAGCCGGTGGCACCACGGCTGACCTCGGCCTGGTCGCCGTCGGCCCAGGACGGGGCGGACATGTCCACGTGCAGCCAGCGGTCGCGCAGGTCGCCGGTGAACTCGCGCAGGTAGAGCGCGGCCAGCACCGAGCCGGCACCCTGTGCCGGCGCGCTGTAGAGGTCGGCGATCTCGCTGCCGAGGTACTCGACGTAGTCGGTGTGCAGCGGCATCCGCCACGCCGACTCACCGGCCGCCTCGGCAGCCGCCAGCACGCCGGCGGCCAGTTCGTCGTTCTCGCTGTACAGGGCGGCGGTGCGCTTGCCCAGCGCCACCGAGTTCGCCCCGGTGAGGGTGGCCAGGTCGAGCAGCAGGTCCGGCTTGAGCTGCTGCACGGCGTACGCCAGCGCGTCGGCCAGGACCAGTCGACCCTCTGCGTCGGAGTTGGTCGTTTCGCTGGTCGTGCCGCCGTAGTGCCGGATGACGTCGCCGGGGCGGAACGCCGAGCCGCTGACCATGTTCTCGGCGAGCGGGGCCAACGTGGTGATCCGCACCGGCAGCCGCAGCGCGGCGGCGCCCAGGGTGGCGGCGACCACCGCGGCGGCTCCGGCCATGTCCTTGCGCATCAGCTTCATCGCCGCCACCGGCTTGATCGAGATGCCGCCGGTGTCGAAGGTGATGCCCTTGCCGATCAGCACCACGTGGGTGCGCGCGTTGGCGGGGTGCCAGTCCAGTTCGACGAGCCGGGGTCCGCTGGCGGAGCCACCGCCCACGGCGAGGATCCCACCGAAGCCCTCGGTGGTCAGCTCGGCCGGGCCACGGACCCGCAGCCGCAGGTCCGGAAGGTCGGCTGCGGCGGCGGCCACCTGGTCGGCGAACCACTGCGGGGTCTTCACCGAGGAGGGGGTGTTGGTCAGGTCCCGGGCGAGATGGGTCATCGCGGCCGTGGTCCGGGCCGTGGCGACGGTGTCCTCGTACGCGCTGGGGTCGGCGAGCAGCAGGTCGACGTCGGTGAGCGCAGGCCGGTCGCCGGCCTCGGTGAGTCGGAACCGGTACGGGGCGAGCAGCAGCCCCTCGGTCAACCCGCGAACCGCGGCCGTGGTCACCTCGGCCGGCAGCGCGATGGTGATATGCGTCTCAGCTGAGGCCGAGCGGGCCAGGGTCGCCCCGGCCGTCCGCCAGGCCGCCTCGTCGCCGTCACCGATGCCGAGCAGCAGCAGCCGGCCGGGGGTACGCCCGGGGCGCAGCTGGGTGTGGATCTCGCCGGCTCGACCCGTCAGCCGGGCCGCTGACGCCAGCGCCGCGGCCTCGTCGGCCGTGCCGTCCGGTGTCGCCACGGCACCCGGCACGGGCTCGGCCGAGGTGTCACCCTCCGCTGTCGAGGCGGCGGGGCGGACGGGCAGGACGAGGACGTCGAGCCGGTCGGGCTCGGCGATCAGACGGATAGCGAGCACGCGGAACCGTACCTCCAGGAAAGTGTCGCGGACCGCAGGCGAACCCACCTGCCCGCAGCGTTGAAGACCCTGAGCCACCGGCGATTCCGATGGCTCAGGGTCCGAAGAACGTCCCGGGCGGCTCACACCGCCCGGAGCACTCCTTACTCAGCCGGCCGCTGCCTTCAGTGCGTCACCGAGCGCGTTGGCCTCGTCGGGAGTCATCTCGACGACGAGCCGGCCACCGCCCTCCAGCGGGACCCGCATGACGATGCCCCGCCCCTCCTTGGTGACTTCCAGCGGACCGTCGCCCGTCCGCGGCTTCATCGCCGCCATGTTGTCTCCCCTCAGACCTACACCAGGGTCGGTGGGTTGCCCCACAGCCACTTCGTCACGACCACCCGCAAAGGTCACGGGGGCGTCGACCAACGATTTTCCCTGATGAACACCGCCGGACCCAAACCGGAGCAGCATTGATGTAACAGCATCTAGCTTATCTTGAGAAGGCCTGTCACAATGTGCGGTCATGCAGGCACGGTCGGCACTCTTCGACCTGTACGGCGACCACCTCCGTCCCAGGGGTGGCCGGGCACCGGTTGCTGCCCTGGTCAAGCTCCTGGCACCGCTGGGAATCGCGCCGCCAGCAGTTCGCACCGCCGTGTCCCGGATGGTGCGTCAGGGCTGGCTCGAACCACTCCGGTTGGTCTCCGGACCGGGATATTCGATCACACCGAAAGCCGCCCGGCGACTCGACGAGGCAGCGGCCCGGATCTACCGGACCGGCCGGGTCACCTGGGACGGCCGATTTGATCTCCTGGTGCTGGAGGCCCCAGGCTCCCGGCGCGACCGCCAGCGGCTCGCCGCCAACCTGAGCTTCCTCGGCTACGGGACGCTCGACGAGCAGACCTGGGTCGCCACCCGCCCCGCCGAGGATGTCGACCTGCTCCTCGCCGAGACCGGCATCCGGTTCGAGCGGTTCACCGCCTCGCACTTCTCCGGCACCCCCGGCGCGATGGGCGTGGTCCGACGAGCCTGGAACCTGGCCGAGATCGGCCGCGCCTACGAGCGGTTCGTCGCGGACCAGCGTCCCCTGCTCGCCGCGGTCACCGTCCGCAGCAGCGACGAGGAGGCGTACGCCGCCCGGTTCCGCCTCGTGCACGCGTGGCGTACGTTCCTCTTCCAGGACCCGCAGCTACCCCCGGCGCTGCTGCCCGAACGGTGGCCTGGCACCGCCGCGGCCAGCTTCTTCGACCGGCACGCGGCCCGTCTGCGTCCGGCCGCCGACCGGTACGTCGAACAGTGCCTCGACGCCGGCAACCGCATCGTTCGACAGAAGGGTCGTTAGACACGTGACCGAGCCGCTGCTGGTCGACCGGACCGATGCTGTCGTCACCCTGACGCTGAACCGCCCGAACGCGATGAACTCGTTCGACGTGGCGCTCAAGGAGGCGCTGCGGGACACGCTCGCGGAGTTGGAGACCGACCGGTCCTGCCGCGCGGTCGTCCTGGCCGGGGCCGGCGGGTCGTTCAGCGCCGGTCAGGACCTGCGCGAGCACGTGTCCACGCTGGAGAACGCCGCCAGTGACCCGCTGGGCACCGTCCGGGCGCACTACAACCCGATCGCCGCCCGGCTCGCCAACCTGCCCAAGCCGGTGATCGCCGCGGTCCGTGGGATGGCCGCCGGCGCGGGTGCGTCGCTGGCGTTCCTGGCCGACATCCGCATCGGTGGTCCGACCACCAGTTTCCTGATGGCCTTCGCCAAGGTCGGTCTCGCCGCCGACACCGGCGCCTCGTGGACGCTGCCCCGACTGGTCGGCCACGCCAAGGCGGTGGAGTTGCTGATGCTGGCCGAGCCGGTACGCGCCGAGGAGGCCTGCCGGTTGGGCCTGCTCAACCGGTTGACGGACGACGACGAGCAGGTGTTGCCGGTCGCCCAGGAGTTGGCCGCCCGCCTCGCCGCCGGCCCGACCGTCGCGTACGGGGCGATCAAGCGGCAGCTCTCCATCGCCGATGCCGGCACGCTCGCCGACGCCCTCGCCGCCGAGGCGCAGGCCCAGTCGATCTGCGGTGCCACCGCCGACCACCGCGCGGCCACGCTCGCCTTCGTCGCCAAGCAGAAGCCGGTCTTCGAGGGGCGCTGAGGCTGCCCGTTAGTCGTCCTCTTCCGGGTCCTGGTTGGCCTGCTCGCCCAGCACGAACGCCTGCATGGCCAGCTCGTCGCCGGCCGGCGAGACGAAGGCGGGCAGCTCACGCGGCCCCAACTCCTGCACGTAGGACCAGAACAGCCGGACCGCCTCGGCGGGGGTGCCGGCCTCGATCGGCAGGTCGAGGCTGACCAGCCAGGTGCGCCGCGCCGGGGGCGGGCCGAGCCGGTCGACCAACGCCCGGAAGGCCGCCGGCTCCACTGCGGTGACCAGCCCGTCGAGCGTCAGCAGGTCGGCCGGCACCGGCTCGTCGAAGGCCCGCCGGGTGTACGCGACGACGAGCGTCCCCGGCTCGACCGGCGACTGCGGATCGTCGGGGTCTTCGCGGTGGCGTTGACCCGGCGCGCTGACCCGGCCGAGGGCCACCAGCCGTGGCGGCGCGTCGACCAGCACGGCCACCTGGTCGCCCGGCCCCGGCCGGGCGACGTCGGTCAGCCCGGTCAGCTCCAGCGTGTCGTGGTGCACGAGCCGCTCGGCTTCGTACCGCTCGGCGGGCAGCAGCACGGCCCAGGTGCCCACCCCGTCGGCGTTTCCGGCCGCACCGGCCCGGTGCGCGGTCTCGGTCGTCATGACTGCCATCTCATCACGCCGCCGGTGCGACGGTGACGTGACAGCCGACGATGTGATCGTCGACCATCCCGGTGGCCTGCATCAGCGCGTACGCGGTGGTCGGGCCGACGAACCGGAAGCCGCGCTTCTTGAGGGCCTTGGCCATCGCCGTCGACTCCGGGGTGATCGGTGCGAGCTCGGCGAACGAGGTGGGGCGAGCGGGGCGGGGCGCCGGCGCGAAGGACCAGAGCAGCGCGGACAGGCCCTCCGGCAGTTCCAGTGCGGCGCGGGCGTTGGCGATCGCCGCCTCGATCTTGGCCCGGTTGCGGACGATGCCGGCGTCGGCGAGCAGCCGGGTCACGTCGGCGTCGTCGTAGCGGGCGACGGTCGGAAGGTGGAACTCGTCGAAGGCCAGCCGGAACGCCGGGCGCTTGCGCAGGATGGTCAGCCAGGACAGCCCGGACTGGAACGCCTCCAGCGTCATCCGCTCGTAGAGCGCGTCGTCGCCGCGCAGCGGCCGCCCCCACTCAGTGTCGTGGTAGATGGCGTAGTCGGGGGTGCTCGACCCCCAGGCGCAGCGGGCCAGCCCGTCCGCACCGATCACCAGGTCAGTCACCTCGTACACGCTAGGGCATCGCACCGACACCCCATTGCCACCGGCCGCCCGGCTGCTGCTGTTGCGGGCACCGGGCTGGCAACCGACGCCGGGCCACCCCGTCAGGGCAGCCGGCCCTGCTCGACCAGACGGGCGAACCTCTTCAGCGCCTGGGTGAGGCCGAGCTTGGAGCCGGGCCAGAGCACCGGCCACGCCAGTCGACCGGCCCGCCCGCCCGGCAGGTGGAACCACTCGTGCCAGACGACCTGGGTGCGGGCCCGACCCAACTGGGTGCAGCGCAGCACCCCCGGGCCGCGCAGCAGCTGGCCGTGGTGCACCACGCCGATCTCGTACGGCTCGTCGACCCGGATCACCCGCATCTCGTCACGCAGCGTCGCCCGGCCGAGCGCGGTCACCGCCTCGATCCGGCTGCCCTCGCGCCCGTCGCCCTCGACCACCCGGACCCGGGTGAACGGGATCCAGTCGGACTGACGTTCCCATATGAGCAGCGCGGCGAAGACCCGCTCCGCCGGGGCGTCGACGATCACCGTGGCGGTCACCTCACCGGCACCGGGTTGGGCCGCCTCCCGAAGATCGTCGGCGCCCGCCGGCTCGGTCACGCCGACTCCGACCGAGCCACCGCGTCACGTTGCTCGGTGCCGTCGGCGGGCGCGCCGGCGGTCTGCTCACGGCCGGCCGACTCGTCGGCGGCGGGTGCGACGGCAGGCGCCACACCGTCGGAGTCCGCCGGGGACGAGGTGGCGGCGGGCAGCGGGTCCGGGGCCGTCGAGCCGACCGGGGCCGGCCTCGCCTCCCCGGCCAGCGGCGCGTCCTTACCCGGTTCGGTCGCCTGGTCCGGCTCTGCTGCCTCGCCGGGCTCCGCCGCGGCCGCGCCCGTCACCTGGCTGGCGGACTGCTCGCGAGCCTGACGCAGCACGTCCGCATCGTCGGTGCGTCCCTCACGCAACGCGATGACCTCCGACTCCAGTACGCCGATCAGCTCGGACTTGTAACCGATGTCGTAGGCGGCGCGGCGCATCGCCTGATCGACCTGGTCCATCCGGTACCCGCGCAACCCGGTGTCGAAACGGACCGCCCCCACGTCGGATTCGCGCAGCGGGCGGGTGCCGGGCAACGCCACGGCCTGCGAATCCGGCTCGGCCGGCGCCAGACCGGGATCACGGCCGCTGACCAGCACCGTCACGCCGAAAATCACCGCCCCGACGGTTAACGCCACGACCAGGAGGAGCAGAAGCTGACCCATGTACTGATCGTGGCATGGCGGCCGGCCCGGAGCGACCCCGCCACCCGCCCCGATCACGATCGGTGCCGACGCCCGGCCGGAGTCGCGCACCGGCGACCGACTAGCGTCGGGACCGGCCGACGCGGCGGCGACGGCGCGAACTTGCAGGAGGCGGGCATGGCCGGGGCGCTTCGGCTGGGTGGGCGCACGTTCGCCCCCGGCGAACTGGTGGTGATGGCGATCATCAACCGCACACCGGACTCGTTCTTCGACCGCGGGGCCACCTACGCCGCCGACAGCGCCCTGCGCGCGGTGGAGCGGGCGGTGGACGAGGGCGCCGGCATCATCGACATCGGCGGGGTGAAGGCCGGCCCCGGCGCGGACGTGAGCGTCGCCGAGGAGATCCGGCGCACGGTGGACACCATCGCCGCCGTCCGGGCCGCGTTTCCGGAGGTGGTGATCTCCATCGACACCTGGCGTGCCGAGGTGGCGGCGGAGGCCGTGGCGGCGGGTGCCGACCTCCTCAACGACACCTGGTCGGGCGCGGACCCGACGTTGCTCCGGGTGGCCGCGCAGACCGGCACCGGCCTGGTCTGTTCGCACGCCGGCGGTCTGACGCCGCGGACCAGGCCGCACCGGGCCGCCTTCAGCGACGTGGTCGCCGACGTGGTCGCGACGGTGACCGGGCTCGCCGAGCGAGCGGTGGCGGCAGGGGTACGCCCCGACGGCATCCTGATCGACCCGGCGCACGACTTCGGCAAGAACACCCGGCACTCGCTGGAGATCACCCGTCGGCTGGACGAGTTGACCGCAACCGGCTGGCCGGTGCTGGTGGCACTCTCCAACAAGGACTTCATCGGTGAGACGTTGGGCCTGCCGGTGGCCGAGCGGCTGGAGGGGACGCTCGCCGCGACTGCGGTCTCGGCCTGGTTGGGCGCTCGGGTCTTCCGGGCCCACCAGGTCGGCCCGACGCGCCGGGTGCTGGACCTGGTGGCCTCGATCCGTGGTGACCGCCCGCCCACGGCGACCCGCCGGGGACTGGCCTGACTGGTTGTCCCCGTAACCGACCGCGAACGGCCGGACGGACCGACACGATCGCCGGAGTCGCGGCGGTCAGGTCCAGCGGAGGATGTTCCTACGCCAGGCGTAGAGGATGCCGAGCGCGAGCACCGCCACGAACACCGCCATCTCCACCACCGTCACCAGACCAAAGCCCGGCCGGTCGAAGACCACCGCCCAGGGGAAGAGGAACACCGCCTCGACGGCGAACAGCACGTACAGGTAGGCGTACACGTAGTAGCGGATCTGCATCTGCGCCCAGTCGGCTCCGACCGGGTCGAGCCCGCACTCGTAGCTGGCCCGCTTGCCGGGCGGGTCGGCCGGACGCGCCGGGCGTAACACCCGGTTGGCCGAGAACGCCGTAACGAAGAAGAGAACGCTGGCGAGCAGCAGGAGCCCGAGCGTCGCGTACGAGCCCAGGTATCCAGTCACAGTCGGCAGCCTACCGTCCGCCCGGACGGGCCGTCCCAAACACGTTACGGATTTGTTTCCAGATGGGACTAGTGCACTGGGGCAACTGTTACGGAACATTGGACATCCACCCATGTCACCGGAGGACAGATGGCCCGCGTGAAGGCATCGCCCGGTAACCGGGTGCAGCGGCGGCGTCCCACGCCCCTGCTGGCGACCGCGCTCGCGCTCGGCCTGCTCGCGGCGCTCGCCGCCGGCCCGGCCTGGGCCGGCGCGGCCGGGCCGGACGCGGACCCGACCGTGACGACGGGCGACCCGGTCAACGATCCGGGAGGGGAGGGGCCCCCGACCACACCGGCGGAGGAGCCCGCCCCGACCGAGGTGCCGGGCGGCGAACCGGGCCCTACCGAACCGGCGCCGGAGACCACGGCGCCACCGCCGCAGACGACACCACCGGCACCGGTGACCACCGCCCCGGAGATCCCGCCGGTGCCGACCACCCTCGCGCCCGCGCCCGACGCCACCACCCGACCGCCCGGCCCGGTGCCCCCGACGGCACCACCGGGCCCGCCGACCAACCCGACCCCGCCGTTCCGCCCGCCCGCGTCGGGTTCGGCGACGCCACCGCAGAGCCCGTTGGGCGTGCAGGTCAGCACCGGCGACGTGACCCTCACCGAGGCGTACTGGAACGCGGCGAGCACGGCCGTCACCCTTCAGGTCACGGTGCACAACACCGGCACCACCACCCAACGGATCCGACTCTCGTACATGCTGCCCGCCGGGCTGACCGACGACGGCACGAAGGGCTGCGCCGCCGCCGACGCCGGTGGCGCGTACCGCTGCGGGGCCTGGACGGCCGAGGCGGGCGTCCGGTTCAGCACCATGCTCGACTTGCGGGTCGCCGGCACGGCCTGGAAGCAGATGCCGCTGGGCGGCTCCGTCCAGGTCACCGCGGACACGCCGGGCGCCCCCGGTGAGGTGACCGACGAGCAGGGTTTCGCGGTGCTCTTCCCACCCGGCCCGCCGGCACCCGGGATCGCGCTCGCCGCCGACGAGGTGGCCTTCGACATCAGCGGCGGCCCCGCCACCCTCACGCTCCGGCTGGGCAACACCGGCACGGTGGACGCCTCCGGCCAGGTCGAGGTGGTCCTGCCGGCCGGGGTGACCGTGCCGACCCCACCGCTCGGCTGCGTGACGGTCGAGCCGACGCGTACCCGCTGCGACACCGGCCTCGTGCTCGCCGGCACCAACACCGAGGTGCAGCTGCCGGTGGAGGCGACGCCGCAGGCCCAGCGGGAAGCGCCGTTGTCCGGCGCCCTGATCGGTCAACTCCAGCCACGCAGCGGGCCAACCCGGCGGGTGCAGATGAGCTTCCGGATCACCGCTGCGGCCGCCCTGGCCCCGCCGGTGGTCTCCCCACCCGCGCCGACCGGCTCGCAAGGCGTACTCCTCCCGGCCGGTGCCGCGACCGAAGCCGATGGGTTGACCTCGGTGCAGCGCACCGCGATCATCCTGATCGCGGTGTCCACGCTGCTGGTGGTGCTGGCTCTCACCCTGGCCACGACCTCGTTGCGCCGCCGGTTCGGCGGCACCCCGCGCGGGCCCGCGCCCAACCCCGCCGACTGATCGACGGACCACCCCGGCGGCGCGCGCCGGGGTGGTCGACCCGGCCGGGTGGTGATCTGAATTACGGCGGGCGGGGCGTAACACCGCAAAGACGGGCATTTCTCGTCGCGATCGGGTCCCAGTCGGCGGACCTCCGGGGATGGTTAGGGCTCCCTTAGACGTAGGCTCTCAGGTGAGGAACGACAGCGGCCGGACCAGCCTGGGCGGTGCGGTGAAGCGTTGCGTCAAGGAGGTTCCGTGGCCGGGCAAGCCCCGCAGTCGCGAACGAAGGTGGCACAGTGACCAAGCAGATCCGTCAACTCGACCGGGTGGTCATCCGGTTCGCCGGTGACTCCGGCGACGGCATGCAGTTGACCGGCGACCGGTTCACCTCGGAGACGGCACAGCTCGGCAACGACATCTCCACGCTGCCGAACTTCCCCGCCGAGATCCGGGCCCCCGCCGGCACGCTGCCGGGTGTGTCGAGCTTCCAGGTGCACTTCGCCGACTACGACATCCTCACGCCGGGTGACGCGCCCAACGTGCTGGTGGCGATGAACCCGGCGGCCCTCAAGGCCAACCTGGCCGATCTGCCGCGCGGCGCCGACATCATCGTCAACACCGACGAGTTCACCAAGCGCAACCTCGCCAAGGTCGGTTACCAGACCAGCCCGCTGGACGACGACTCGCTGGCCGGCTACGTGGTGCACCCGGTGGCGCTGACCTCGATGACGATCGGCGCGCTCGCCGCCCACGAGGTGTCCAAGAAGGACGCCGAACGGTCGAAGAACATGTTCGCCCTCGGCCTGCTCTCCTGGATGTACTCGCGGCCCTACGAGTCGACGCTGCGCTTCCTGGAGCGCAAGTTCGCGGCCCGTCCGGAGCTGGTCGCCGCGAACGTCGCCGCCTTCAAGGCCGGCTGGAACTTCGGCGAGACCACCGAGGACTTCGCGGTCCGCTACGAGGTCAAGCCGGCGAAGATGAAGCCGGGCACGTACCGCAACATCACCGGCAACGCCGCACTCTCGCTGGGGCTGGTGGCCGCCGGGGTCCGCTCCGGGCTGCCGGTCTTCCTCGGCGCGTACCCGATCACGCCCGCGTCGGACATCCTGCACGAGCTGAGCAAGCACAAGCGCCTCGGCGTTGTCACCATGCAGGCCGAGGACGAGATCGCCGCCGTCGGCGCCGCCCTGGGCGCCTCCTACGGCGGGTCGCTCGGCGTGACCACCACCAGCGGCCCCGGCGTGGCGCTCAAGAGCGAGACGATCTCGCTCGCGGTGGCGCTGGAGCTGCCCCTGGTGATCGTGGACGTGCAGCGCGCCGGCCCGTCGACCGGCATGCCGACCAAGACCGAGCAGGCCGACCTCAACATGGCGCTCTACGGTCGGCACGGCGAGGCGCCGGTCGCGGTGATCGCACCGCGTTCCCCGTCGGACTGCTTCTTCGCGGCGCTGGAGGCGGCCCGGATCGCGCTGACCTACCGCACCCCGGTGATCCTGCTGTCCGACAACTACGTCGCCAACGGTTCCGAGCCATGGCTGCTGCCCGACGTGGAGTCGCTGCCCGACCTGCGGGTCGAGTTCGCCACCGAGCCCAACGGCGAGGACGGCACCACCTTCCTGCCCTACCTGCGTGACCCGGAGACCCTGGCCCGGCCGTGGGCGATCCCTGGCACGGCGGGCCTGGAGCACCGGATCGGCGGGCTGGAGAAGGCCGACAAGACCGGCGACATCTCCTACGACCCGGCCAACCACGACTTCATGGTGCGCACCCGGGCGGCCCGGATCGAGACGATCCCGGTTCCGGACATCGAGGTGGAGGATCCGGACGGCGACGCTCGGGTGCTGGTCCTCGGCTGGGGCTCGACGTACGGGCCGATCGGCGCGGCGTGCCGTGGCGTACGCCAGCGCGGCCTCTCCGTCGCCCAGGCGCACCTGCGGCACCTGGCCCCGATGCCGGCCAACCTCGGTGAGGTGCTGCGTTCGTACGACAAGGTGGTCATCCCGGAGATGAACCTGGGCCAGTTGGCCCACGTCATCCGGGCCCGCTACCTGGTCGACGCGATCAGCTACAACCAGGTCCGCGGCCTTCCGTTCACCGCCGCCGAGCTGGAGACGACGCTGGAAGAGGTGCTGAAGAATGTCTGAGCCCGTCGCCGTCAAGCTCACCGCGAAGGACTTCAAGTCCGACCAGGAGGTGCGCTGGTGCCCCGGCTGCGGTGACTACGCGATCCTGGCGGCCATCCAGCAGTTCATGCCGGAGCTGAACATCCCCCGGGAGCGCACCGTCTTCGTCTCCGGGATCGGCTGCTCGTCCCGCTTCCCGTACTACATGAACACCTACGGGATGCACTCGATCCACGGTCGGGCCCCGGCGATCGCGACCGGCCTGTCGGTGTCCCGGCCGGACCTGTCGGTCTGGGTGGTCACCGGCGACGGCGACGCGCTCTCCATCGGTGGCAACCACCTGATCCACGCGCTGCGACGCAACGTCAACCTCAAGATCCTGCTGTTCAACAACCGGATCTACGGGCTGACCAAGGGGCAGTATTCTCCGACGTCCGAGGTCGGCAAGATCACCAAGTCAACCCCGGCCGGGTCGGCGGACGCCCCGTTCAATCCGCTCTCGCTCGCCCTCGGCGCGGAGGCCAGCTTCGTCGGCCGGACCATCGACTCCGACCGCAAGCACCTGCAGTCGGTGCTGCGGGCCGCCGCCGAGCACGAGGGTTCGGCGTTCGTGGAGATCTACCAGAACTGCAACATCTTCAACGACGGGGCGTTCGACCAGCTCAAGGACCCGTCCACCCGGGACGACTACCTGATCCGCCTGGAGCACGGGCAGCCGATCACCTTCGGGGCCGACGGGCGGTTCTGCGTGGTGCACCCGCCGGGCGGCTTCGGCCTGGAGGTCCGGGAGACCAGCTCGGTCAGCCCGGAGGAGATCGTCGTACACGACGCGACGGTGACCGACCCGGCGTACGCGTTCGCGCTGTCCCGGCTGCCCGACCTGGACCTGCGCAACACCCCGATCGGGGTGTTCCGCTCGGTGGACCGACCGTCCTACGACAGCGTGGTGCAGGCTCAGCTCGCGGAGGCCAAGGCGACGGTCACCGAGACCCCCGAGCAGCAGCTCGCCGGCCTGCTGGGCAGCGGCGACACCTGGACCATTCTCTGATCCGTCCGCACTGACAAGAGCGGCCGTCCCCGATTCGGGGCGGCCGCTCTCGTCGTACCGGTGCAGTTCAGCGCTGGGCGTTGGCCGGAGTCCAGAGGTTGTCGATCTCCTTCTCGGCCGCCGCGAGGCTCGCCTCGTGCAGCGGGATCAGCTCGGCCATCGCCGGCACCGACGGCGCCAGGGTCAGTTCGGCGCTGATGAAGCGGGGCTCCAGGCCGGTCATCGACAGACCGTGCGGGAGCCACGGCTCGGCGTGGTCCCAGCCGTTGCGCGGGGTGCCCTCGCCGTAGCCGCCGCCCCGGGTGGCCACCACGACGAAGTCGCGACCGCCGAGCAGGGGCGCCTGGGTCGTCGGGTCGTACGCGAGGCCGGGCGCGATCAGGTGGTCGACCCACGCCTTGACGCTGCTGGGTGCCCCGTAGTTGTAGAGCGGCAGGCCGAGCAGCACCACGTCGGCCTGCTTCACCTCGTTGACCAGCCGCTCGGTGAGCTCCCAGGAGTCACGCTGCTCCGGCGTGTGCTGGTCGGGGGGCGTCATCCGCGCCAGGCCGCCTGCGGCGTCCAGGTGTGGCAGCGGCTCGGCGCCCAGGTCCCGGTAGGCCACCGTGCCGTCGGGGTGGGCCGCACGCCAGGCCTCGACCGCGCGGGCGGTGAGTCGCCGGCTGACCGACCAGTCGCCGCGGATGCTCGAATCAATATGCAGCAGATGCATTATTCCTCCTCCAGGAATCGTCTGTGAAGCACCAACTATTTATAGCAGGCCGATGTTCCGCTGAGTCGGTAGACTGGGTCACATGTCCGCCCCGGCGCTTGATCCCTCGGAGCACCGCTCAGGAGCTCTGCTGGACCATCTGGCCCGGCGGATGCGGCTACGATCGGAGTCCGTGCTGGCGCCACTGGGCCTACGCCCCCGGCACCTCGTCGCGCTCACCGTGTTGCGCGACAGCGGCGGCACCAGCCAACAGGCGCTCGCCACCGTCCTGGAAATGGACAGCACGAACATCGTCGGGCTGCTCAACGACCTCGAGGCCGAGCATCTGATCGAACGACGCCGCTCACCCGAGGACCGTCGCCGACACGTCGTCGACCTCACCGACGACGGGGTCAAACGCCTCAGCGCGGCGGAATGCGCCCTCGCGGGCGCCGAGGACGAGGTGCTGAGCGCGCTGGGTCCCGCCGAGCGGGAGACGCTCTACGAGCTGCTGCGGCGGGCCACCAATACGTCGCCGACCATCTGCACCGAGGCGCTCCAGAGCGACCTCGACAGCTGCTGACGGCAGCGGGAGGTCAGGCGGTGGTGCTGGACTGAGGGCGGTCGTCGCGTACGTGCACCAGCATGTCGCCGGTCTCGATCACCGCGCCGGCCCGGTCGGCCAGGGTGACCACCTTGCCCCGCCGCACCAGGGCGATCACCAACGAGTCCAGCTCGCGCGGCGAACGACCCACCTCGCTGCGCTCCGCGGACCGCATCGCCAGCGCCATGCCCTGGCCGGGAGTGAGCAGATCCTCCACCACATCGATCAGCGGTGGCGCCGAGGTGGAGAGGCCGAGCAGCCGGCCCGCCGTGGCCGAGGAGACGATCACATGGTGCGCGCCGCTCTGCTTGAGCAGCGGGGCGTTCTCCGCCTCCCGCGCCGCCGCGATGATGCGAACCTGCCCGGCGGTGAGCTGCCGTACCGTCAGCGCGACCAGCACCGACGCGTCGTCGCTGTCGGTCGCGATGATCACGGCCTTGGCGTTCTTGACGTGCGCCTCGTTCAACACCGAGGAACGGGTCGCCGAGCCCTCGATCGCCACCAGCCCCGCGGAGGTGGCCTGCCGCAGGGCGGCCGCGCTGCGCTCCACCACCACGATCCGGGAGCGGTCCAGACCGTTCTCCATCAGGGCGGAGACCGCGCTGCGCCCCTTGGTGCCGTAGCCGCAGATGATGACGTGGTCCTTCACGGCTCTCCTCCACCGCGACAGGCGACGGCCGGTCCGGTACTGCTCGGTCAGAACTTCCAGGGTGGTGCCGACCAGGATGATCAGGAAGAGCACCCGGGCCGGGGTGATGAAGAGGACGTTGACCAGCCGGGCCGACGGCGTGGCCGGGGTGATGTCCCCATAGCCGGTGGTGGAGAGCGACACCACCGCGTAGTAGAAGCAGTCGAGCAGGGTCAGGCCGTCCTCATTGACATCGCGGTAGCCGTCCCGGCCCAGGTAGACCGCGGCGACCACGGCGAAGACCAGGCCCAGGGCGGCGGCGAGCCGGAGGCTCAGCGCGCTCAGTGGGCCCCGGCGCTGCGCGGGAAAATGGATCACTGCCGGACCCGCTCCCTCGCCGTCGCCTGCACGCCCACAACATAGCGGGTTCAGCATCGACCGCACGCCCGGGTGCCAGCGGACAACCGGCCGAGCACCCGCACCCGACTACCGGATGACAACGACGAACCGGTGCAGGCCGGCAGACGGAGGGGGCGCAACCCTCGTGACGACGAGCGGCAGACGGCGAGCCGAGGCCGACGACGAATACACCGAGTACGTCCGGTCCCGGATGGTGCAGTGGCGACGCACCGCCTACCTGATGTGCGGGGACTGGGACCGGGGTGACGACATCCTGCAACGGGTGCTCACCGAGCTGTACCGCTCGTGGGCACGGGCACGGCAGGCCGACCACCTGGACGCGCTGGTCCGCACCATGTTGGTGCGGCGACTGGTCGACGAGAGGCGGTTGCGCTGGTCGCGGGTCCGCCTCGGCACCGCACTGCCGGACGTGTCCAGGGCCTTCACCGACCCGACCGACCGGATCACCCTGGTGGGCGCGCTGCGGCAGGTGCCGCCACGGCAACGCGCGGTGTTGGTGCTGCGCTACTTCCAGGACCTCAGCGTCGAGGAGACCGCCCAGGCCATGGGCTGCTCGACGGGGACGGTGAAGAGCCAGACCGCCAAGGGCCTGGCCACCCTGCGCACCCTGCTCACCCCCACCCTGACCGGCAACTGAGAGGAGCGACGATGCTGGACGAACGCCACATTGGCGACCTGATGCTGACCGAGATCGAATCGGCCGAGCGACCCTCCGCCGTGCTGGACGTGGAGCGGGCGATGACCACCGCTCGGCGGCAACGCCGCCTCGCCCAGGGAGCCGGCGCCACGCTGCTCGCGGTGGCGCTGACCGTCGGCGGGCTCACCGTCCCCGACCTGCTGACCCCGGACCGACCGCCGGCCCCCACCCCGTTCGGTTCCGCGACCGTCGCCGGCCAGACCGGGCTCCCGGCCGCGCTCACCACGATCGACCCACAGCGGGTGTACGTCCGGTTCGGCTGGCTGCCGGCCGGTCTCCGCCATTTCCAGTACCAGGCCGGACTGCTCCTCTCCGGCCCCGGTGTGTACCTCGGCGCGTCCAACGGCCACACCGACGACCAACGGCAGTTCGTGACGGTCTCGCTCCTTCCGAAGGGCGTGGAGCCGTCGGCACCACAGCGGGACAGCGGCGAGCCCGCCGTGGCCGGCGACTCCGACGTCGGACCCCGGCTCAACGGTGGGGACAGCGTCTTCGTCAGCTACTCGGGCGCCGAGAAGCCGGAGGCGGTTCTGCGCTGGCGGTACGCCCCGGACGGCTGGGCACAGGTCCGCGTGTTCGGGACCGGATCGGACGTGCGGAAAACGGCAGCGCAGGTCGCCACGTCACTGCGCTTCGGCACCGACACTGTGCCGATGCCGGCGACCGTGACGGGCGTACCGGCCAACCTGCGGATGATCACGGTCAACGTGTCGGAGTCACTGGACGAGCCCAGGGACTGGTACGCGGCGTGGACCTGGAGCCCGGAACCGGCCACCGCCGACCCCGGCCGGCAGCGGGCCCGGACGTTGAGCGTCGGCATCTCCCGCTACCGCAACGTCACCGACCCGGCCGACAAGGCGTACGTCAACCCGAACACGACGGTGGACGGGCACCCGGCGCGGTTCGGCGGAGAAAACGGCGACGAGTCGTTGACCGTCTACGACGTGAACGGGGCGGACGTGTCGATCGACGACAGCGCCCTGCTCCCCGCCGGTGGCACCCGGGCGCTGTTCCCGGCGGTCACGCTGGTGGCCCAACCGGCCACCTGGCACACCCACCTGCACCCGTAGGCGCACCGGGCCCGCGCCGCCGCACCGGCGCGGGCCCGGGGGAGGGTCGGCCCGGACGGGCGGGGACGGGCATGATGAGGGTGTTCCCGACGACGACCGCGAAAGTGAGGCCGGCATGTCGTTGCTGCGACGAGTCATCGGCGGAGTGCTCCGTCGCCACCGCCAGCGCCAGGGCCGCACGCTGCGCGAGGTCGCCGAGTCGGCAGACGTTTCGGTGCCCTACCTGTCGGAGGTGGAGCGGGGCCGCAAGGAGGCCTCCTCGGAGGTGCTCGCGGCGATCTGCCGGGCGCTCGGCATCAGCCTCGCCGACCTGCTCGGGGAGGCCCGCGACGACATGCGCCGGGTCGAACCCCGCCTCCCGGCCGCACCCCGCGCCGCGCTCACCCACCTGGAGCCGGTCGACGCGGTCCGCCGCGAAATCGGCAACGCCACCCTTCTGGTGGGTCCGCTCGGCGGCGGGCTCATCCGTCAGCGAGTGCCCAAGGCCGGCGAGCCGACCATGCGTGTCGGCGCGACGGCCTCCGCTGGTGGCTCCCGCCCCGGCCCGCGTACTCCTTCCCTGGCTGGCGGCGAGTCGGCCCGGATCGGCGCGCGGCGGCTGACCGCCGCGTAGGCCGCGCCGGTTCTGCCGTCGGCGGATCTGCCGGCGGCAGAATCAGTGGGCTCACCGCCGCCGGCGCCCGCACGCTGAAAGGGCCGGTCCACCGGGCGGTCCCCGCCGCCCGCCGGCGCGGCGGAAGGCGGCGGCACATGATCGGGTACGGCGTACACATGCTGGACGGCGGGCAGCCATCCTTTGGTGATCATGTTTTCGAGCGGCTGCTGCGGGAGCGGATCGTCTTCCTCGGCACCGAAGTGACCGACGAGTCGGCCAACCAGATCTGCGCGCAGATCCTGCTGCTCGCCGCCGAGGACGCCGACCGGGACATCTACCTCTACATCAACTCGCCGGGCGGTTCGGTGAGTGCCGGGATGGCGGTCTACGACACGATGCGTTACGTCCGCAACGACGTGGCGACGCTGGCGCTCGGATTCGCCGGCTCGATGGGGCAGTTCCTGCTCTGCGCCGGCGCGGCCGGCAAACGGTACGCGCTGCCACACTCGCGGATCATGATGCACCAGCCGTCCGGCGGAATGGGCGGGACCGCCGCGGACATCACGATCCAGGCCGAGAACATGCTGCACGTGAAGCGGACGATGCAGGAGCTGATCTCCGAGCACAGTGGACGGGCGCTCGACGAGATCCAACGGGACTGGGACCGGGACCGTTGGTTCACCGCCGAACAGGCCCGGGAGTACGGCCTCATCGACCAGGTGGTCACCCGAGCCGAACAACTGCCGGCGCTCTGACCACCGCCGACGATGGTGTACGTCGACAAGGCCTCTGACCTTGCCCGACTGGTCGCCACAGCCATCGTCACCAAGATCGATCCGTGACTTGTCCGCGCCGTAGATGCCGGGGTGCGGGCTCTCCGCGTGAGAGATTGGGAGCCGCAGCGAGCAAGAGGGGGCGAGCCGCGATGTCGAGCAACGCCGAGGGTATGCCCAAGTGGCCGACCGCTGAACACGTACCGGCGGTGGAGCTGGCACGTCGCCAGGGAGTCCGCCGGGTCGCATCCATCGACGACCTCGCGCGGCCGGACCTGTTCGAGTCTGATGACGAACTGGACGACTTCCTCGCCGACCTGTACGCCTCTCGGCGGGCCGGCGCGGCGTGAGCCTGATAGTCCTGCTCCGAACGGCAACTTCGGGTGGCTTCCGGCTGCGCGGGTCGACTGATCGACGCGAGAACGAATGCGCAGACCAGGGAGCGTTTGCTGATCTTTGAGGTGCCCCCGGCAGGATTCGAACCTGCGACACACGGTTTAGGAAACCGATGCTCTATCCCCTGAGCTACGGGGGCGCGAGGGCACAGTCTAGCGACCTAGGCGCTCAACTGGGGTGGCAGGGAGTGGCCCGCGTTCACCCGCGTTCCCCGGATCGCCGTTGTTCCAGCCCAGGACCAGACGCGGAGCACACGAACCCCGGTTTGCGACCGGCGGTTGACGCGCTGACCCGCGTTGGCACCGGTTCACCCCCCTTGGCATCCGCTGGAGGAGTCTCTACGCGAGTTAGCACAGCGCCACCTCTGCTGATCTTGGTTGTTTGGGCTGGTAGGGGGTCTTGTCGCGGATGCAGGCCCAGAGGACGTTGAGGCGTTGTCTGGACAGGGCTGCGGTGGCTTGGCGGTGGGTCTTTCCTTCGGCTCGTTTCTTGTCGTAATAGGCGCGTGATCGTGGGCAGTGGGTCAGGGCGGTGAAGCTGGACATGCTGAACACCCGACGTAGGCCGCGGTGGTAGCGGTGGGGTCGAACCTGGTGGCCCTGGCGGCGGCCGGAGTCCCGGGAGATTGGTGCGAGCCCGGCGTGGGCAGCGAGTGCCGCAGGACTGGCGTAGGTGGTGAGGGTGCCGGCGTGGGCGAGGAACTCGGCGGCGAGAGTGGTGCCAATGCCGGGCAGGCTGGTGACGATCTCCCCCAGCTCGTGCTCGGCGACGACAGCGGCGATGGTTTCCTCGATGGCGGTGATGCGGTCGTTGACCGCTTCCAGATCGGTGGCCATCTGCGCCACAATCCCTGCCGCGGTGGCCTCCCCGGCGACGGCGACGGTCTGTGGCCGCGCGGCGGTGAGACCTTGGCGGTGAGCGCCTTGGCGGCCCAGACGCCGTGCTGGCGTATGTAGGCCAGGACGCGGGCTTCGCCGGCGCGGCGCACTCCGGCGGGGGTCTGCCACTGCGCGAGGAGCCGCAGCGCACCCTTGCTGCGCAGGTTCAGCGCCTTCCCCAGGGCGGGGCTGATCATGGTCAGGAGGTCCTGAATGCGGGCGGCGATACGGACCCGGTCGGCGACCAGGTCGAGGCGGCGGGAGACGAGCAGCTTCAACTGCTGCTGCACCCCGTCCGCGAGGGTGAGCGTCGGAAGGTCGCCGCGCATGCGCAGGGTCTGGGCGATGACGTAGGCGTCGTGGGCGTCGGTCTTGCGTTCGCCGTGGAACGCCTCCGCCATCCGGGAGGTGACCGTGCCGCTGCCGTAGCGCACGTCCGCGCCTCGATCGAACAGGACCGCCAGCAGCAGCGACGCGGGTCCGCCGCGTAGGTCGACGGCCCAGCGGAGCGGCTTGCGGCGTTTGCCGAGCCGCCCGGCGATGCCGGAGATGGGTTGTTGGTCGTTGGGAATCTTCTCGGACATCACCACGGTGCCGTCGTCGAGGATGACGCACACGTGGTGGTGGGTCTTGCCGACGTCGACGCCGGCCCACAGGCTGCCCATCGGGCATCACCCTTCTCGATTGTCTGGTCAAGGGGCGTGGACCCGCCGCCGTTCAGTAGCCACAACTTCGGAGAGGGCGATCGGTCGCAAGTCTCCATCCAGTGCTGATACAGCGGTCATCAGCGGGGGCCGGGGCGTCCTACTCCTAGCTGGCCATGACATCGGCAGCACACATCCAGACAGTCACCCGACCCTCCGGGCCCACATCAGCAAACGATGCAATTCGATGTCTGGTTGCGGGTCCGGACGGACTCCTGGAGCCTGCTGCCGTCGGCGTCGGCTGTCGGGGCGTCACGCCGGTACGCCGCAGCGGCCTGAGGACCTCACCCGCCCTTTGGCGATCGCGGCCGGGCCCAGCAGCGAGTCCGTGCTCTGCGGTAGCCGGTCCGGCCCGGGGGCGAGGTGACCCTGAGTGGGAAGCTGGGTGACACCCAGCAGCCCGTTCGCGAAAGAACGTCGGCATGGCTGGGCGTAAGGGCACCCGGCGCTGTCGTCCTACTCGCCCCCCCGGGCCGACGACGCGCACGTCATCGAAGATCAACGTTCTCCGCCTCGCGCAGCCGCGCCGCCGTTCCCGTAGGTCCGGTCGGCTCGACGGGAGACGCGGATTCTCCGGCGGGCGGGACGCCGCGCCCCACGTGGTGCAGGTGGCGCAGTGCCTGCCGATACGAGTCGAGCAGGCCGGTTTCGACGTAGGGCAGGTCATGCTCGCGGCAGAAGGCGCGGACGATCGGCCGGGCGTGGCGCAGTGCGGCGCGGGGCATGCTGGGAAACAGGTGGTGTTCGATCTGGTGGTTCAGGCCGCCGAGCAGGAAGTCGACCAGCCGGTTGCCGCGTACGTTGCGGGAGGTGAGGACCTGGCGGCGGAGGAAGTCCACCTCCTCGTCCGCGCAGAGGATCGGCATGCCCTTGTGGTTGGGGGCGAAGGCGCAGCCCAGGTACAGCCCGAACAGGCCCTGCTGCACGATGACGAAGGCCACCGCGCGCAGCGGGGACAGCACCACGAAGACCGCGGTGAGGTATGCGGCGGTGTGCAGCCCGAGCAGCAGCGCCTCCCGGCCGCGCTCCCGATAGGTGGACCGGGACAGCGCTCGGACGCTGGCCACGTGCAGGGCCACGCCTTCGAGCAGCAGCATCGGAAAGAACAGGAGCCGCTGGTGGCGGGCGAGCAGCCGTCCCGCGCCGCGCCGCCGGTCGGCCTGCGCCCCGGTGAACGCGAGAGCTTCGCCCGCGATGTCGGGGTCGTGGCCCTCGGTGTTGGGGTGGGCGTGATGGCGGTGGTGCTTGTCGACCCACCAGCCGAAAGCGAGCCCGATGGCTAGGTTGCCGTACACCAGCCCGACCAGGTGGTTGGCGCGTCGGGACCGGAAGATCTGCCGGTGGCCGGCGTCGTGGCCGAGGAAACCGCTCTGGGTGAAGACCACGGCGAGGTACGCCGCGGTGACCAGTTGCCACCACGAGTCCCCCACCAGGACGAAGATCGTCCAGCCCGCGGTGACCAACGCGGCGTTGACGGCGATCATGACCAGGTAGTAGGTCGGGCGCCGCTCCAGCAGGCCCGCCTGGCGCACCCGGCTCAACAGTTCGGCGTAGTCGCTGCCGCGACGGCGCCGCGACCCCGGCGGCGCCGCTCCGACGGTCTGGTCGATGGTGCTCATGGATCCTCCCGGCATGACGCGCAGCGCGTCGCCGGGGTCTGGGGCGAATGCCCCCAGCCTACTCCGCCGCCGGCGCGGCAGGGCGGTGCGGCGATCGTGCCATCGCATCGAGGAGCGCGGCCACCGCCACGGTGGCGAAACCGACCCGAGCGTCGCTGGCCCCGTACGGCAACCACAGCTCGCCGGCGTGGATGAGCCCGCCGCAGGAGTAGACGACGTTGGGTACGTATCCGTCCCGGTCGGCCTCGTCGGGTGACAGGAGCGCGCCGGGCAGCCGGGCGAGGACCCGTTCCGGTCGGTGCAGGTCGAGCAGGAGCGCGCCGATGGCGTACCGGCGCATCGGTCCGACGCCGTGGGTGAGTACGAGCCAGCCGGCGTCGGTTTCGATGGGGGATCCGCAGTTGCCGACCTGGACCAGTTCCCAACTGTCCTGCGGGGCGTGCAGCGGCACCGGTTCCTGCCACCTGTTCGCACCGTCCAGGCGGGTGAGGCCGATGGTCTCGCCGTCGGCACGACACAGGGCGAGGTGCCGGCCGCCGACGGTACGGGGGAAGAGCGCGACGCCCTTGTTGCGGACGCCCGGCCCGCGCATCGGGGTGCTCTCGAAGCGGCGCAGGTCGCTGCTGGCCAGCGCGCGGGTGGCGATGCGCCGTCCGTCGTAGGCGGTGTAGGTGGCCCGGTAGACGGGTCCGGACTCGTCGGTGAACCTGACGAACCGAGCGTCCTCCATGCCGTTGCTCTCCGCCGGAACGGCCGGCCAGAGCACCCGTTGGTGCAGGGCGGTGTCGGTGGGGAAGGTCGTGGCGTAACTGGCGGCGTTGGTGCGGCGTACGTGTTCGAGGGTGTCCGGCCCGGTGCTGCGGGAGAGCAGGTCCGGTGGCAGCTCACCGAGCACCCGCGCGAAGGTGGCCTCGTCGTACCGCTCGGGCAGGGCGTCCAGCACGGTGGCGGTGATCTCGTTGTCGCAGTCCACCTCGGACAGGCCGGCGGCGAGGAGGTCCCGGCGATGCCGCACGGCAATCCGCTGCCCGATGACCGGCGGGCCGGACCGGTCGGCGACGGTGAGCCGGTGCCCGGGCCCGAGGACCGCGGAGGCGAACCCGATGGACGACAGGTGCCCCTCACCGATCTGGCGCAGACTGATCGCCACCCGCAGTTGTCCGGCGTCCAGACCGCCCTGGTCCGGGTGGATCACCATCGACGGGTTGCACAGCGCGGCGGCCTCGACCGCGTACTCGTGGCTGAAGTAGGCGCCGATCAGGAGCCGGGTGGTGGAAGGTAGGTCGCGGGCCCGGGCGATGCGGTGCCGGACGAGGTCGTAGTGATGGTGGAAGGTGCCGTCCAGGTCGCGGTGCCGGGTGCCGAAGCGGTCGAAGGTGTCCCGCAGCAGCCGGCCGGTCTCCTCGTCGTCGAGGTGCGCGACGCGGGTGATGAGCGCCGCCGCGCGGCTGCGTACCAGGGCGGCGTCCTCGCCCGGGACGAAGAGTTTGACGACGACCCGGCGTGGCTCCGGGGCGAGGGTCACGCCGTGCCGGACGGCCAGGGTCCCGGTCACGACCACCGCCGGGCGTGCTGGAGGGTGGAGAGCACGGCGAGGGTGGATTCGGCGCCCTGGTTGAGGTTGGGTCCGTGCGCGGTCAGCCCGTCGTAGCCGCCGCCGGTCGCCGGATCCCACATCCGCGTGCCGACGTCGTTCGCACCCAGGAACCACCCCACCGCCTGCCGCACCCCGACCTCCCAGCCGGGGTCGCCGGTGACGTCGGCGGCCGTGGCGCAGGCGTCGGCGAACGCGGCGACCTCGATCGGCTGCTGGTCGTGGCTCCGCCGCGGCGCACCGCGTTCCCAACCGCCGGCGGGTACGACCGCCAGGTGCCCGTCGCGCAGTTGGACGTCGCGCAGCCAGGTCAGCATCCGCAGGCCGTCGTCGAGGGACGGGCCGTCGTGGCGCAGTTGGCTGGCGGCGATGACGACCTCCGCGAGGGCGGCGTTGGCATAGGTCAGCCGTGGCTGTGGCCAGGGCCAGACCGGGTCGGCTCCGGGGGCGCCGATCGTGTTGGCCGCGTCCGCCAGCAGTGCGGCCGCGGCGGCGTGGGCCGGGTGGCGACGCAGCACCTCGACCGCGCCGAGCCCGGCGAAGGCCATCGCGTGCGGGGTCGGGGCGCGTCGGGTGGCGCCCCGACTGAAGGCGACCAGCGCCTCCTCCCTGATCCAGGGCGCGGGGCTACGGGCCGCGGCGGTGCCCAGCCCCCACAGTGCCCGTCCCCACCAGTCGCCGAGCCTGGGCTCGTCGGTCCATCGCCGGTCGTGACCGAGGCGGTTGCGGAAGGCGCCGCCGACGTCCTGGGCGTGGGTCAGGAAGGCGAGGTAGCGCTCGGCGAGCCGGAGCACCTCCTCGGTGGGCTCTGGCTCGCGGCTGGTGACGACCAGGCCGCGGGCGACGTCGTCGGTGCAGTAGCCGTGCTCGCGCCGGACGATGGCGTGCCGGGCGTGCTCGAACAGCCCGGTGTCGTCACTCATCCGGCTCAGGTGCGCGAAGCTGGGCCGGGGCGTCGGATGTCGGCGGCCGCTGCCGGGCCGGCTGGACAGACCGGTGGTCGCGGTCACGCCAACGCCGCGCTGACCGCGGGCTGACGGGCCGCGACGAGCCGCTCGGCGAGCGCGCCGTAGCGGGCCGCCACCGCCGGCCAGTGCAGGTCCGCGGCCAGCGGCCGGACCCGGCCGGCCAGCCGCGCGCCCAGGCCCGGTTCGGTCAGGATCCGCCGGATCGCGTCGGCCAGCGCCGCCGGGTCCTGATGCGGTACGACCAGGCCGGGGCCGCCGGTGAGCAGCTCGACGGCGTGCGGGAAGGCCGTGGCCACGACGGGCACCCCGGCGGCCACCGCCTCGATGAGCACCCCCGAGGTGACCTGTTCGCGGGAGTCGTAGGGCAGGACGACCACGTCGGCGGAGCGGATCAGCCGGCCGAGGGCGGGCTGGTCGTGGTAGACGTCCTGGTACTCCACGGCGTGGGCGATGCCCAGCTGCGCGCCGAGCCGGTGCAGTCCCGCCCGGTACGCCTCCCCCTGGTGTTCGACCACCTTCGGGTGGGTCCGGCCCGCGACGGTGTAGGTGGGTGTCGGGTCGAGGTCCTGCAACCGCGCGAGGGCCCGCAAGGACCACTCGATGCCCTTGCCGGGCCCGATGAGTCCCCAGGTCAGCAGGTGCGGGCGGGTCCGTCGGTCGGCGGGTACCCGGGCATGGTCGACGGCGCCGTGCGGGATGACCGTCACCTTGTCCGGCCGTACGGTGTAGCCGACGAGCAGCCGGTCACGTGCCGTGTCGGTCATCGTGACGACCGCTCCGGCGGCGGTGACGATCTGCTCCAGCAGGGACTTCTGCCGGACGGAGGGTCGGCGAAGCACGGTGTGCAGGACCACGATGCTCGGCACGGTGAGCCGGCGCAGCAGCGGCAGGACGTCCTCGCCGTCGACGCCGGGATAGATCCCGTACTCGTGTTGCACGACGGCCACGTCGAACGCGTTCAGGGCCGCCGCGGCGTCCCGCCAGCCGGCCTGGGTACGGCTCGACCAGGTGTGCACGACCCCGGGTCCGGCCCGCAGGTCGTCGCCGCGGTCGGTGACCCGGACGATGCCGCCGCGCGTACCGTCGGCGGTCAGCTGGGCGGCGAGGGCGCAGTTGAAGGTGGCCAGTCCGCACCGGGTCGGTGGGTGGGTGCTGAGGAATCCGTAGCTGAGCATGGGTGTCGGGCCTTCCGGTTGTCGGCCGCCTCGAAAGGGCGGGGACGGCCTCACGCGGTGTCGGCGCACGCCGGCCAGCGTGTGTGGCCGGCGGAACAGGTTCGTGGGCGGTGATCGGGCTCAGCGGTGCGATCGGCGGGTGAGATGGTCGTAGACGGCCAGGTAGTCGGTGACCATCCGGTCCGCGCCGAAGCGCTGCCCGGCGCGGGTCCGACAGGCGGCCCGGTCCAGCCCGGCAGCCTGGCCGACGGCGTCGACGGCCTGCTCGACGGTCTGCGCGAGGAACCCCGTCACCCCTTCGTCGACAACCTCCGGCATGGACCCCCGCGCGTAGGCGACGACCGGCGTGCCGCAGACCATCGACTCCACCACCGACAGCCCGAACGGCTCGTCGAAGGCGATCGGGTGCAGCAGCGCGGAGCTCGCGCCCAGCACCTCCGCGCGGCGGCGAGGGCCGACCGAGCCGAGGAAGACGACCTGGTCGCCGTCGATGTGCGGGGCCACCTGTTCGGCGAAGTACCGCTCGTCCTGCACGATGCCGCAGATGGTCAGCGGCCGGCCGGCGCGGCGGGCGATCTCGATGGCCGTGTGGGTGCCCTTGTCCGGGTGGATCCGGCCGAAGGCGGCCAGTCCCGGACCGGCGTCGCGAGTGAACGGCAGTCCGGTGAGGTCGACGCCGTGGTACACCGTGGCGACGTAGTCGAGCTCGGCGCTGCGGTCGGCGTCGGAGATCGACACGTAGGACGAGCGGGCCCGGGCGTACGCGGGGAGGATCCCCGCGCCGGAGAAGCCGTGCACGGTGGTGAGCAGCGGAGCTCGGCAGTGCTCGGCGAAAGCCAGTGGCAGCCAGTCGAGGTGGCTGTGCACCAGGTCGAACTCCGCCGAGCGGGCCATCGCGTGGGAGACGTGCATCGCCTCCCACACCCGGCCGTCCATGCTCGGGTCGTCGGCGTACCCCCGGGGGCACACGCCGTCGAGGTCGGCGGAGGTGACGGAGTCGAGCGTCGCGAAGAGGGTCACGTCCACGCCGCGGGTGACCAGCCCCTCGGCGAGCAGGCCGGTCACCTGCTCCCAGGGACCGTAGTGATGCGGAGGTGTGCGCCAGGCGACCGGTCCGAGCAGGGCGACCCTCACGGGGACGGCGCGTCGGCGAGGTCGGCCGGATCCAGGCGCAGGGTGGCGAGCAGCCCCACGTGCTTGGCGGGGTCCACCCGCTCCGGCAGTTCCCGCTCGACCCACTCGGCTCTGGTCTGCTGTCCGCGCTCGCGCAGCGCGGCAACGATCCGGTGTCTGGCGATCCTCATCGTCTATCCCCTCAATCAGTCGTTCGGGACGGTCGTGGTCAGCGGTCGGCGAACGTCGTGACGAGCACCAGGGGCAGGAGCAGAACGGCTACCAGGAGGAACACCCGCAGGCGGAGCGCGCGGACGTTAAGGGCCCGCCTGACCCGCCCTTCGAAGGTCGAGGGGGTGGATGTCCCGCTGACCGGCGGCGACGACCCGGTAGCGGCGATCCGACGAACGACCACGTCATCGTCTCCGAGGGTGAGCTGATCGTCCACGGCCGTGTATCCCGCATCGGCGGCGCCGCTGAGCGCTCGGCGATCCATGCCGTCGGCACCGGGCCGTGGCACGTTCAGCGACGCCAGGCGGTAGACACCGAGGGCGGCGACGGCGGCCCCGAGTTGGGCGACGGTCACCTCCAGGTCGTCGGCGAGCTCTCGATCCGTCGGTTGGCGACCGCGCTGCTGCGCCAGCCTGCCCCGGGCCTCGGGCACCTGTGCACCCAGTTCCTGAGCCGCACGCGGCACCCGGATCGCCCAGGCCGTGTCGCGGAAGTGCTTCCGGATGCCGCCGAGAATGGTCGGGACCGCGTAGGAGGCGAACGGCACGCCCCGACTGCTGTCGTACCCGTCGACGGCCTTGATCAGGCCGAGCGCGCCGACCTGCGCCAGGTCGTCGTAGGACTCCCCGCGACCGGTGTACCGGCGGGCCAGTCGACCCGCCATCGGCAGGTTCGCCTCGATGATCTGGTCCCGCAGTCGTGCCCGGTCGGGATCATCGGCGTTCAGCGCTGCGCGTCGACGCAACAGGTGTTCGTTATCCGGAGTAGCCGGGTTGAGCGTCGGAGGGGAGGAATCGGCTGTGGGTGTCGCGGCGGAGGTGACCATTGTTCCAACGCCCCTAACGGGCTGGTGGCGGCGAGAATGGCGGCCACCGGGGACCCGGGCGACACCGTCACCGTACGCCTTCATCTCCCCGACCGACACTCGGACGGGCTGTGGGAAGCGCAGTCGGGGGGCGAATCGGTCGTCAGCCGGACCGGTGGGTGGCTGGTGCCGGCGCGAACTGCTCGGAGCCGTCGACGATCGCCTGGGACAGCTCGGACAGTCGCCGGTTGCGGCTGCGGGCGCCGTCGCGCAGTAACGCGAAGGCCTGACCAACGTCCACCTGGAGGCGTTCGGCGAGGATTCCCTTGGCCTGTTCGATCAGGACACGGCTGTTCAGAGCGGTTTGCAGCTGTTCGGTGAGCATGTCGCGTCGGTGGATGGCGCGGTGTTGCAGCAGTCCGATGGTGGCCACGTCGGCGAGCGCCTGACCGATGCGGAGCTTGCCCTCGTCGAGGGCCCCCGGCCGGACGTCGAAGAGGTTCAGCGCGCCGATCACCTCGGAGCGCAGGCGCATGGGCAGGGCGTGCACCGCGGCGAAGCCGACCTCGGCCGCGGCGGCGGTGAACCTCGGCCATCGGGCAGTGGTCTGGGTCAGGTCGGCGACCGACACCGGTTGCCCGGTACGGAAGCAGTCGAGGCAGGGCCCCTGGTCGGTCTGGAGCTGGAACAGCTCCAGCAGTCGGGTGCGTTCGGAGGAGGCGGCGACCACCTGCAGCGTGTCCCGCTGGTCGGTCAGGAGCAGCCCGGCCGCCGACACACCCAGCAGCTCGACACACCTCTCGGTCAGCACGTGCAGGAACTCGATCACGTCGAAGTCGTCGACGAGCGTGTCGGCCATCTCCACGAAAACGTCGGCCAGCGGGGTCTCGGCCATGTCAGTCACCTCGTCAATCAGTGGTTCCACGGGTCACCCGACGGATGGTCCGTGCGACGCCGTCCTGGCGCCGATTCTCTAGTGCACTCATCTCAGTCACCAGGTGTCCCGGCCGGTCCGAGACGCAGGCGCCGGGCGACGACATCAGCTGCCACGTCCCAGAGACGCCGGTCCTGGGAGTACGCGTAGGCGCGCAACCGGATGAGCGCCACCGCCGCGGGCACTCCCAGCTGGACCGTGATCATGCCGGTCGCCTGGTGCACCTCGGGGTGGTGCAGGCCGGTCCCCTCGGGCCACTGACCGTCCCGGTCCACCCCGTGGCGCGTCGCGTTGTCCAGCAGCACCGCGCATGCCGTGTCCGCCAGGACCAGTGCGTCGGCCAGTTGCTCCGTCCCGAGGTCACCGGCACCGACCCGGTAGAGGTCCAGGACACCGAGGCGGATCCCGCCCACCCGTAGTGGCAACGCGAATACCGCACCGGCCCCGGCGAGCACCGCCGCCGGCGCGAACACCGGCCAGCGGTTCCGGCACTCCGGCACGGTCAGATCGGCGACCAGGACAGGCCCACCGCCGGTCGCGTCCACGCACGGCCCCTCACCGAGGGTCAGGGTCAGGTCTTCCAGCTCCGACGCGGTCCGGTCGGTGGCGTACAGCAGCTCGCGCGGCGTGGCATCGAGGACCACTGCGACGGCGGCGGAGTCGACGCCCGCGACCGAGACCGCCGCCGCGCAGACATGATCGACCGCGACGGCGCCACCCCGGGCAGCATCGACGAGAACAGCCCACAGCCGCAGCCTACGATCGACACTCATCGAATCGCTGCGCCCCGGATTACCCTTGCGCACTGCTGACTCCGACCCGGATCAGTCAAATGGACGCACTGCCGTAGGGCGCCGAGGTCCCGGGCGACGGTCCCACCGTACTCCCGCGGGACGCCGCCGCACGACCGGCGCCCACCGGCCCGGCTGCGGCGGCAGACGGGCCGGTCGCGGAGGCGTACGCTTGCGGTGTCGCTCGGGACCCCGGTGGCTGACAGTCCGCCGTCGGCGGACGCACCCCGCCGATCGAGGTCACCGTGTTGGCCATTCACCGCACCGCATGCACCCGTCAGGCCGCCAGATCTCCGTCGCTCTCCCGGCCAGGCACCTCCCTCGCACCGGCACGTCGGACCGCGACAGTCCGTCGCAGGCCCGCCATGATCCAGGCGCGCCGGCGCACCACGGCGTCCAGGCGCGCCAGATCTTCATCGGAAGGCGGCGGTTCGTGATGACCGCACCCCGGAACAGTCATGTTCGATTCTCCCCGCCGGACGGCCGCGGCGGCACCGATGCTCCTCGTGCGACGCCCCGGCGGCCGTCGGTGAAGCGCTCACGGATCGGCGGCGTCTGGGTCGCTGCCGTGGTGTTCGCGTTCGTGCTCCTGCTGCTCCTGATCTTCGTACTGCAGAACGGGCAACGTGCCGAGGTGTCGTTCCTCGGCGCTCACGGCACCCTGCCGATGGGGGTGGCGCTGCTGCTGGCCGCGGTCTTCGGGGTCCTGCTCGTCGCCTTGCCCGGCACCGCCCGGATCGTGCAGCTGAGGATGCTCGACCGCCGTCCCGTCACGCACCCGGGCGACCCGGCCGGGTCCGGCCCGACTCCCCCATCGACGACCGACGTCATCGGCGTCCCGCTGCCGCCCCGCTCACCACGTGAGGGCGGCTGAGCTATGTCCGTCACCCCGCGACGACTCGCCACCCCCGCGCCGGCGCCGTCCGCGCCCCGGCTCGTCCTCGCCCCCGACCGGGATCGGACGGTCCTGGACGGCGGGTGGTGGCCGCGCTCCTGGGACCCGGCCGCCGAACTCCCCGGCCTTGTCCTCGCCCTGTCCGAACGCCACGGCCGGATCCGGCATCTCATGCTCAACCTCCGCACCTGGGAAGGCCGTATCCGCCGGTTGACCGTCGGACCGGACGAGGTCCGGATCGGCTGGTTCGACACCCTCGATCCCGCCCTGCTGATCGCCACCACCGGCCGCGACATACAGGTCGACCTGCTGGTGGTGCCGCCCGCCACGCCACGGGCGGCAGCCGAGTGGGCGATGGCGACCGCCGCCGACCCGACCAACCTCAGGCACGCGCCCGACATCCTGGCCAGCGCACCGGTCGGGCCCCGGGCCGCGGCGGCGACCGGCTCCGCCGCGGACGCGGTGTGGGACAACGAAGGTGGCAGCACCACCGATGGGCCGCCGCCCCGTCAATGACTTCTTCACCACCCCTCCCCGGACCGGAGTGCCCTCATGGACACTCTGCAGACAGTCATCGTGATCGCGATCGTGGCGGTCGGTGTCATCGGTCTCGTCGCCGCCGCCCGAGCGGTACGGGTCGTCCAGCAGTACGAGCGCCCAACCAGCAGGAGAACGGCTGGCCGAGGGAACGGAGGCCGCACCGGGTGATGACGCAGACCTAATCGCGGGTCTGCTCATCGATTCGTCTCGGTGCGGCCCCCACTCCATTTTGGTCACCTCAACAGGGGGCATGTCCGGCGCCGGTTGCCCCTGGGCGGACATCGCCGACGATCGCCCTGCGCCGCATCGGCCATCGATACCCCGACAGGTCCTGAGAACCCCGACCGATTACACGATCAACGCTCAGGACGAGGCACTAGGCGATTTGGCGCCTACGCCGGACCAGCCGGTGGCTCATCACGATGAGCATTCCACCGAGGCCGAGCATGGTCAGTGCGACCGTGGCGTAGGTCGAGATCCGGCTGCCGGTGACGGGCAGCATGCCCTTACGGACCGTGATGCTTGCCGAGGCAGGAGAGCCTGGACCGGTTTCGATCGAGGTGGCGGCCGTCGTGTTGACCTTCTTCCCCGCGGTCTTGCCGGTGACGTTCACCGACACCGTGCAACTCTCGTTGGCGGGCAGGGTGGCTCCGGCCAGGCTGATGCTGCTGCCGCCGGACGTCGCGGTGACCGTGCCGGAGGCGCAGTTGGTCTGCGCGGCGTTGGGATTGGCGACTACCAGACCCGAAGGCAGGTTGTCGACGAAACCGACTCCGGTCAGCGACGTCGCCGGGTTGGGGTTGCGGAGGGTGAAGCGCAGGGACGTCGTCCCGTTCAGGGGGATGGTGTCGTCCCGGAATGCCTTGGCGAGCAACGGTGCTGCGACGGCGCCGACTGTGATGCTTGCCGAGGCAGGAGCACCGGGGCCGCTCTCGTTCGAGTCCACCGGGCCGCTCGTGTTGACCTTCGTTCCGCTGGTCGTAGCGGTGACGTTCACCGAGAACGTGCAGCTCCCGCCACCCGGCAACGTCGCGCCAGCCAGACTGATGCTGCTGCTACCGGCAGTGGCGGTGATCGTGCCACCACCGCACGAACCAATCAGACCATTCGGAGTGGCCACCACCAACCCCGCAGGCAGCGCGTCAGTGAAACCGACCCCGGTCAGCGGCGTATCCGCGTTGGGGTTGCTGAGGGTGAAACCCAGCGCGGTCGTCCCGCCAACCGGAATGGTCGCGTCATCGAAAGCCTTGGCGATCGTCGGTGGCGCGACGACCGCCGCGCCGACGGTGACGGTTGCCGAGGCAGGGGCGCCCGGACCACTCTGAACCGAGGTGACGGCGGTGGTGGTATTGACCTTCGTTCCGGTGGTTGTGCCGGTGACGTTGACTGACACGGTGCAGCTTGCGTTGGCCGGCAGGGTGGCGCCGAACAGGCTGATGGTGCTGCTCCCGGCAGTCGCAGTGATCGTGCCGGAGGCGCAGTCGGTCTCCGCGCCATTGGGAGTGGCGACCACCAGCCCCGCAGGAAGGTTGTCGACGAAGCTGACACCGGTCAGCGTCGTGTTCGCGTTGGGGTTGGTAAGGGTGAACTCCAGCGCCGTCGTTCCGTTGAGCGGGATGGTGGGGTCCTGGAATGCCTTGGCGATTGTCGGTGCTTCCGCAACCCTGACGGTGATGCTCGCCGCGGCGGGGGTGCCCGGGCCGCTCTCGTTCGAGTCCACCGGACTTGTCGTGTTGACCTTCGTACCGCTGGTCGTGCCGGTGACGTTCACCGAGAACGTGCAACTCCCACCAGCCGGCAACGTCGCGCCAGCCAGACTGATGCTGCTACTGCCGGCAGTGGCGGTGATCGTGCCACCACCGCACGAACCAGTCAGACCATTCGGAGTGGCCACCACCAACCCCGCAGGCAGCGCATCGGTGAAATTGACTCCGGTCAGCGGCGTGCTCGCGTTGGGGTTGCTGAGGGTGAAGCTCAGCGATGTCGTCCCGTCCGCGGCGATGGTCGTGGCCTCGAAGGCTTTGGAGATCGTCGGTGGTGTGGCGACGGCGACCGTGACGGTTGCCGACGCGACGGCGCCCGGGCCGCTCTCGTTCGAGTCCACCGGACTTGTCGTGTTGACCTTCGTACCGCTGGTCGTAGCGGTGACGTTCACCGAAAACGTGCAACTCCCACCAGCCGGCAACGTCGCGCCAGCCAAACTGATGCTGCCACTGCCGGCCGTCGCGGTGATCGTGCCACCACCGCACGAACCAGTCAGACCATTCGGAGTGGCCACCACCAACCCCGCAGGCAGCGCGTCAGTGAAACCGACCCCGGTCAATGACGTATCCGCGTTGGGGTTGGTGAGGCTGAAACCCAGCGCGGTCGTCCCGCCAACCGGAATGGTCGCGTCATCGAAAGCCTTGGCGATCGTCGGTGGCGCGACGACCTCCGCGCCGACCGTGACGGTTGCCGACGCGACGGCGCCCGGGCCGCTCTCGTTCGAGTCCACCGGACTTGTCGTGTTGACCTTCGTACCGCTGGTCGTAGCGGTGACGTTCACCGAGAACGTGCAACTCCCACCAGCCGGCAGCGTCGCACCAGACAGGCTGATGCTGCCACCACCGGCCGTCGCGGCGATCGTGCCACCACCGCACGAACCAGTCAGGCCATTCGGAGTGGCCACCACCAGCCCGGCGGGTAGCGCATCGGTGAAATTGACCCCGGTCAACGCAGTACCCGCGTTGGGGTTGGTGAGAGTGAAACTTAACGACGTCGTCCCGCCAACCGGGATCGTCGCAGCTTCGAAGGCCTTCGAGATGGTCGGGGGCGCGATGGATGCGGCACAGAACGGTCGCGTGATCGTGTTGTGGATCAGCGTGACGGCGCCGTTGCGGGCCAGTACCCGTCCGGCGACGGTGGCTCCCTCACCCAGAGTCGCCGACTGCAGCGCCAGGATGCTTCCGACGAAGACGGTCCGGGTGTTCAGGGTCGCCGAGCTGCTGACCTGCCAGAACACGTTGCACGCCTGGGCGCCGTTGACCAGGCTGACCCGGCTGTCAACCGCGGTGATCAGATCGGACCCCGCTTGGAAGATGAACACCGAGTTGGGATCGTTCTGCCCGTCCAACGTGACGGTGCCGGTCAGAGACATGGTGGCGGGTGACGTGTACACCCCGGCGACCAGGGTTTGCCCGCCGAGTTCGCCCACCGTGCTGGTCGTGGGCTCGGCCGCGGCGAAGTTGTACGCCGTGGTCAGATCGGACTGGGCCTGCATCGCTTCTGCGTCGCCGATGTGCGTGGCGCCGTTTACCACGGGAGCCCCGGTGACCGACGTGCCCGGCCAGACGCCCAGGTCCCCGTTGATGACCGAAGGACCGACGGGGGGCGGAACGTCGGTGACGGCCTGACCGGCCAACACCCCGTAGGTCTCGGCAGTCCCCAACGGCACCGGAGACTGGGCCCAGGCCGGCGCCCCCGCGACGCCGACAAGGATGGTCGTAGCGGCGACGGCCCCCGCCATCAGCATCGCAGTGGACCGACGACGCACGCGATACGCGAGCCAAACGGATCTCGACACGGATTCCCCCACCAATAAAGCCCGCCAGCGGGCAGAGATTCAGAACGCGAAAGCTGCACCGACGCTCGCGATGAGCAACCCAGAAGCCTCGGACCGGAGTGTAGCGGTGCAAACATGCTTCAAACCGACAAGATGCACTAAAACGGCAGTAACCAGATAGGTCCTCGTACCGCTCGTCCAGTCCTGCTGGCCGTGTCTCACAGCGAGGCCCGGCGTCGGAATCGGGCGTGCCACGTCGCATGAGGCCAACCCGGCGCTCCGTGGGAAGTGAGGCTGAGCAGCGCTTATGCACTTGCGCTGAGCTTCAGCAGGCGATCACAGCGACACACCCGTGCGACCGGGGTGCCTAGAAGGAGAAAAGTTGCAGGTCACCTGCCTGCAGAGCGACCTCCGAGGGCCCGCATTCAAGCAGATCGAACGCGGCTCAGCCGCATGGACGGCTGAGCCGGAATGCCTCGACGGCAGTCGGTCTCAGTAGGCGAGCAGGGCGATGAGGAGCGAGGACACCGCGGCGACCAGGAGCACCACGCCGGTGCCGAGCCCGACCACCGCGCTTACCGTCAGGGCGCGGGCCCGGGCCACGAAGATGGCCGCGATCGCCACCACAGTGACCAGCACGCCAACGACGTGGATCAGTGGGTAGTCGAGCAGCGCCGCCACGGGGAAGAGGTGCACGCCCACCACGAGGGCGACCCAGGGGGCGATCAGCTCACCGCGCCGCAGCAGGGTGAGCGCTCCGGCACCGAGCGCGGCGAACCCGAATTCGATACCGACGATGATGCCGAAGGTTCGGCTGGTGTCGGCGTCGAAGACCGTGCCGTCGGATCGGTGACTCCAACCGAGGAACACCCCGGCGGCAGCGGTGAGCAGTGCGAGAACCGAACCGGCGATGAGCACCGGCCGCCAGCGTCTCGGTGGCGCCTCCTGTGCCCAGCCGAACCAACTGGACGCGAAGAACCCGAAGACGAACGCCGTCACCGCCGCATCCCGGACATGTTCGGTCACCATTGCGCTCCCCGGATGCCGCTTGGGTCGACGACTGTCGTCGCCTGCCCGCCTGCCGCTTCACGGAGCAGCAGCCCATGACGCAAGAGATATTGCCCTACCGGGCCCGACGCGCGCAGGCGCCATTGTGCTGACGAGCCGGGGTTTCGACGCCAGGAGGCCCGGCGCGGAGGGTGGATCTCCGAGCCGGGCCTCCTGCATCGGATGGGTGTCAGCTGGTCACGCAGTTCGCCGACACGCCCGGGCCGGTGCCGGTGCCCTGGAAGCCGAAGTTGGTCGACTGCCGGCCGAGGACGCGTCCGTTGTAGCTCACGTTGGCGAATCGGACGGTGCCGCTGCTGCCGCTGGCCTGGGCGTTCCAGGTGTTGGTGACCGCGGAGCCGCCGGGCAGGTTGACGGTCACGGTCCAGCCGTTGATGTCCGACTGACCGGCGGTGACCGTCACGTTCGCGGTGAAGCCTCCGGACCACTGGTTGAGCTCCACCGACGCGGAGCAGCCGTCGCCGGCCGGCGGAGTGGTCGGCGGAGTGGTCGGCGGGGTTGTCGGCGGAGTGGTGGGCGGAGTGGTCGTCGGCGGCGTGGTGGTGGGCGGGTTGGGCGCGCCGTTGGCCAGGCTGAAGGCCAGTTCGGGCTGGAACGAACCGGCCGTGTAGCGGCAGCCGTCGGCCTCACCCGGCGGCTTCACCCACAGGTACGCGTCGATGTTGACGTCGCCGGTGTTCGTCGTCGGGTACTGCCCGATGCGCCGGTCGGTGTTGTCGTCACCGCACCAGTCCCCGCTGGCGCCGCCGTTGCGGCTGGTGTCGATGACCTGGCGCTTGCCCTGGATGCCCATGCCGTTGAGGGCGGAGATGACCGCCCGGCCGAAGTTCGCCTCGTTGGAGGTGGAGTTGTAGTTCGACACGTTGCTGAAGAAGCCGTCGGCGTACTGCACGCCGGCCGCCCGGAGCCGGTTGGCCGTCTCACCGGCGCTGTTCCAGGTGGAGTGGCCAGCGTCGAGGTACACCTTGGCGTTGGGGTTGGCCGATTTGATGGTTTGGGTGGCCGTCGAGATCGCCTGGTTGCGGGCGTTGATCTCAGCGGGGCTCAGGCACGTCAGCAGGGCGAGCGAGTCGGTCTCCAGGATGATCAGGACGGTCTGGTTGCCCAGTCCCCTGGCGAAGTTGGACACCCACGTCTGGTACTGGTTGAGGTCCGGCGCCCCACCAGCGCTGGCCCCGCCGCAGTCCCGGTTGGTGATCTCGTAGACCGCCAGCACCGGGATCTGCTGCGCCGCGTTGGCGGCGCCGATGAACCCGGAGACCTCGGACTGCACCGTCGACGGGTTGAAGTTGGCGAACCAGCGGGCCTGCGGCTGACTCGCGATCTTGTCGCGGATGACGGCGGTCCGCGAGTCGCCGGGGTTGGCGGCGACCCAGCGGACGACGGCGGAGTTCGGGTCGCGGTAGAGCGACCCGGACACGGTGCCGGCTGAGGCGCTGCCGACGGTGAGGCAGACGCCGACGGCGGCGGCGCCCGCGACAGCCGCCACGCTGGCGGCCACCGATCTGCGGCGGAGCGAGGAGAGGGTAGCCACGACGTGTTGCCTCCTGATCACATCCATGTATCCAAGTTTGTGGGAGCGTTCCCATGGACGGTAGCGGAGGCGCGCGTCACTGCCAAGACGTTCAGAGCGGTCGATGCGTCAATCAGCGGAGATCGGGCCGCGGCACCGGGTCGTCGATCGGCGTGCCGGAGCGGGCGGCCCGTTCGGTGCCCCAGTCGTAGAGCGCCTGAAGGACCGGTGCCAGGCTGCGACCCTCGTCCGTCAGGCGGTACTCGACGTGCGGCGGGACGGTGTGGTGGTCGTGCCGTGCGACGAGGCCGTCCGCTTCGAGCTCCCGGAGCCGCTGGGTCAGCATCTTCTCGCTCACGCCGGGCAGACGCCGGCGCAGCTCCCCGTACCGGTGCACGCCCTCCTTGAGGTACGCCAGAATCACCGTGCGCCACTTGCCGCCGAGCAGATCGACGGTCAACTCCACCGGGCAGCGGTACCGCTCGGCCATGGCCACCTCCTCGCCGGGTACGCACCGATCGGTGCGTACTTGATCATGGCATTCGGACGTGTTGAGCTGGTCCCATGGTCACCGAGTACATCAGGTACCGCCTCTCACCCGAGCGGCTGGACGGTTTCGAGGCCGGGTACGAGCGGGCAGCCGCCGCGCTGCGCGCCGCACCGCAGTGTGTCGACTACGAACTCATGCGCAGCGTGGCGGATTCCGACCGGTACATCCTGCGCATCACCTGGACGTCCGCCGACGATCACCTGCGCGGCTTTCGGGGCGGGCCGCACTTCGCCGCGTTCTTCGCCGAGATCCGCCCCTACGTGCAGGACATCGAGGAGATGACCCACTACGCGCCGACCCCCGTCACCGGGCCCGGCGGCGGCGCGCCACCCACGCTGTACGAATGGGCCGGCGGTACTGACGCGTTCCTCCGGCTGTGCGACGCGTTCTACCGACTGGTGCTCGCCGACGACCTGCTGGCGCCGCTGTTCGCAGGGTTGGAACCCGACCACGCCCGGCACGTGGCGACATGGCTGGCCGAGGTTTTCGGCGGCCCGGAGACGTACAGCGCCAGGCGCGGCGGCTATCCGGCCATGCTGAGCCGCCACCTCGGCAAGGCCATCACCGAGCCACAGCGGCGGCGCTGGGTCAACCTGATGATGGACGCCGCCGACGAGGTGGACCTGCCCGCCGACCCTGAGTTCCGGGCCGCGTTCGTCGGCTACCTCGAATGGGGCACCCGGCTGGCGCTGAGCAACTCGCAACCCGGCGCGACCCCGCCGCGCAGAGCCCCCGTACCGCACTGGGGTTGGGGAGTGGCGCCGCCGTACCAGGGCTGACCGGGCGCCTCAGCAGCTCGGTCGGGCCGGGCCGCACCGCCGCTGGTCGCGGAACTGACCCCGACCGCGCCGTTCGGCCCGGTCACACCCGGACCAACCCCAGCGCGCGTACGTCGACTGCCGCGTCCGGACCGTAGGACTCGGCGAGGCGGCGCTGGAAGACGTCGGCGTGCACCGAGTATTCCTGCGGGCCCTCGACCTCCAGCACGTGTGCCGCCAGGACGCAGCCCACCTGTGCGGCGCGTTCGATGGGCAGGTCGGCGGCGAGCGCGGCGAAGAAGCCGGCCCGGAAGCCGTCGCCGACACCGGTCGGGTCGACGATGCCACCCACCCGCGCCGCCGGCACCAGGACGTCGCCGTCCTGGCTGGTGATCCGTACCCCGTTGGCGCCCAGGGTCACGACCCGCGCACCCACCCGGCGCAGGATGTCGTCCTCGCTCAGCCCGGTCTTCGACTCCAGCAGCGCCGCCTCGTACTCGTTCGTCAACAGGTAACGAGCGCCGTTGATCATCGCCTCGATGTCGGCCGCCGGCATCCGGGCCAACTGCTGCGACGGGTCGGCGGCGAAGGGCAGGCCCAGTCGACGGCAGGCGGCGGCGCGGGCGAGCATCGTGTCCGGGTTCTCCGCGGCGACGATGACGAGCCCGAGCCCACCGGCCCGGGCGGCCACACCGTCGAGGCTGATCCGGTCGGGCTCGCCCATCGCGCCGGGATAGAACGACGCGATCTGGCAGAGGTCGGTGTCGGTGGTGCAGATGAACCGGGCGGTGTGCGCGACGGAGCTGACCTGCACCTCCGAGCAGTCGACCCCGTGCCGCTCCAGCCAGCTGCGGTAGTCGCCGAAGTCGCCGCCGACCGCGCCGAGCAGCACCGGCCGGTGCCCGAGTTGGGCGAGCCCGTAGGCGATGTTCGCCGCGACCCCGCCGCGTCGGACGACGAGATCGTCGACGAGGAACGAGAGCGAGACGGTGTCGAGGCTCCCGGCGATGAATTGCTCGGCGAACCGCCCCGGGAAGCGCATCAGATGGTCGGTCGCGATCGAGCCAGATACGGCGATCATGCGGGACGGCCCTCTCAGTAGCGGTAGTGGTCGGGCTTGTAGGGGCCTTCGACCGGGACGCCGAGGTAGTTGGCTTGTTCCTTGGTCAGCTCGGTGAGGCGGACACCCAGCGCGGCGAGGTGGAGTCGGGCGACCTTCTCGTCCAGGTGTTTGGGGAGGGTGTGCACCCCGACGGGGTACTGGTCGGTGCTGGTGAACAGCTCGATCTGCGCGATGGTCTGGTTGGCGAAGCTGTTCGACATCACGAAGCTCGGATGCCCGGTGGCGTTGCCGAGGTTCAGCAGCCGACCCTCCGACAGCACGATGATCGAGTGGCCGTCCGCGAACCGCCACTCGTCCACCTGCGGCTTCACGGTGATCCGTTCGACGTCGTCGCGTTTCGCGAGGCCGGCCATGTCGATCTCGTTGTCGAAGTGACCGATGTTCCCGACGATCGCCTGGTGCTTCATCCGCGCCATGTGCTCGTTGGTGATCACGCTGAAGCAGCCCGTGGCGGTCACGAAGATGTCCGCGGTCTCGACCACGTCGTCGATGGTCGCGACCTGGTAGCCGTCCATCGCCGCCTGGAGGGCGCAGATCGGGTCCACCTCGGTCACGATGACCCGCGCCCCCTGACCACGCAGACTCTCGGCGCATCCCTTGCCCACGTCGCCGTAGCCGAACACGACGGCGACCTTCCCGCCGATCAGGACGTCGGTGGCCCGGTTGATCCCGTCGATCAACGAGTGGCGGCAGCCGTACTTGTTGTCGAACTTGCTCTTGGTCACCGAGTCGTTCACGTTGATCGCCGGGAAGAGCAGGGTGCCCGCCTGCTGCATCTCGTAGAGCCGGTGCACGCCGGTGGTGGTCTCCTCGGTCACCCCCTTGATCCCGGCGGCGACCCGCGTCCAGCGGCGGTTGTCCTCCCGCAGCGACCGGGTCAACACACCGAGGATGACCTCGTACTCCTCGGAGTCCGCGCTCTCCGGCGACGGGACCGCCCCGATCGCCTCGAACTCGGCTCCCTTGTGCACCAGCAGGGTGGCGTCGCCGCCATCGTCGAGGATCATGTTCGGGCCCTGCCCGTCCGGCCAGAGCAGCACCTGCTGGGTGCACCACCAGTACTCGTCGAGGGTCTCGCCCTTCCAGGCGTAGACCGGCACCCCCGCAGGCGCGTCCGGCGTGCCGGTCGGGCCGACCACCACCGCCGCCGCCGCGTGATCCTGGGTCGAGAAGATGTTGCAGGACGCCCAGCGGACCTGCGCGCCGAGCGCCACCAACGTCTCGATCAACACCGCCGTCTGAATCGTCATGTGCAGCGAGCCGGTGATCCGCGCACCCTTCAACGGCTGCCGCGAGGCGAACTCCCTCCGGATCGACATCAAACCCGGCATCTCATGCTCGGCCAGCTCGATCTCCTTACGCCCGAAGGCCGCCAACGACAGATCCGCCACCTTGAAATCGCTGAAGTTGCCAGTCATGCCGGCACCCTCCCCCACCCGCGTCGAGGACCGTTGGAGTCCCGTTCAACCGTGCTCGGGGCTCCGCACACCGGGCCACCCCGGGCCCGGGTGCGGAGCGAGCGCCGTCAGGAGTTGCGGCTGGCCGGGTCGACCCGCGCGTACGTGAGCAGGTCAGCCATCGTGAACTGGCCCGCGAAGCGGGCCGGCAGGGTCGGACGCCAGTTGGGCTGCACCTTCAGGTAGCTGCCCGGGTCGAGCTGGGCGACGCCGATGAGCACCTCCGCCACGATCCGCCCACCGACGGCACCCAGTGAACCGCCGCCGGCCTGCAGTTGTGCCTCCTTGAGGATGTAGTAGAAGAGCGGGGTGTTGGCGTCCAGGCCGAGGCCGTACCCACTGAGCTCCGGGAAGTTGAAGCTGCCGAGTGCGGGCGCGCCGATGTATGCGGCGATCCGCTGGCCCGACGGGATGCCGAAGGTGAGCTGACGGAGCAGGTCGCGGCCGAGCAGGTTGGCCGACGGCGAGCCGGACGGCGGCGGTGGCAACGGAAAGCCGAACAGCGGCGTGGAGTTGCGTACGTCGATCCACTTGCTCCACCGCACCTGGCCGTCGAAGAACTGGAACCAGAACTGGTGGTCGAGGTAGCGGCGGGCGGCCCGTTTCCCGCCGCGCAGGTCGGCCGGGTCGGCACCGCCCAGCGCGGAGTCGAAGAGCATGGCGTAGAACTCGTCACCGCCGTTGCCGGTGCGGTTGACCAGGTAGGCCGGTCGTGGCTGGCTGTGGCCGAAGCGGAACGCCGCGGCGGTGAACTCGACCGGGATGAACGTCGCGTTCGGCTCCGGCCGGTAGAAGCGGCGGCCCCCGCTGAGCACGCTGGAGACCGGACCCGGGCCGGCGATCAGCGGGAGGAACTCGTTGAGCACGATCCACTGGTAGTGCCAGGTGACGAGTTGCCGGGCGGTCGCGAAGACCTGTGACGCCGGTGTTCCCTGTGCGCGCACCAGGTCGACCACCCGGTTGTGGAAGAGGATGAACGCGGCCGTGATCTGCGCGATCGGCAGGTTCTCGTCGTTGCGGGGGTCGAAGACGATTGCGCTGCCGTTGGAGTTGCGCGGCAGGTCCTCGAAGCGCCCACCCGATTCGATCTTGAGCTTGGCGGGATCGGTCGAGTTGTAGAGCTGCGGGCTTCCGGTCGGCCCGGCACCGTAGAGCGAGTCGAGGTCGAGGGCGGGCGTCCGGGGGTTGGGCACCGTGGTCGGGTCGACCGGCGTGCCCAGCGGCGCGGTCGTCTCGAAGGCCAGGTCGTGGTCGACGAACTGGCCAAAATACGTCATGCCCTGCGGGATCGAGAAGTTGTCGGGGTTGTTGATGCTGTGCTGCTGCAGGTCGGAGAGCGCCTCGGCCCCGACGCTGAGCGGGTCGCGTGCGTCCATCGGGCCACCGACGCGGGACAGGTCGATCAGCGCGTTACGCATCTGGGTCGTGGCAGAGCCGAACGCCGGCAGCGACGGGAACATCCGCCCGAACCGGTTGGAGAACGCGGCGGCCGCGGGCGCCGCGTCGAGCAGGACCCCTCCGGTGCCGGCGACGAGCGCCCCCGCGCCGACTCCGGCCAATAATCGCCGTCGGCTGACACCTCGAGAAGCGTTGTCATTTGCCATGTCGGCCACCTTCCGTCCGCAGGCGCCCGCGTGGACGCACGGGCCGTAAACCCGCGAACCGGCAGCAGTGTGAACCCCTCGGTTAGTGGCGCTCTGGAGCCTCGGTGGTGTCCGGCTGGAGGCCGGTGAGCATGGTGTCGACCAGGGAGGTGTCATGTTTCGCGGCGCGGAACAGCGGGTGGTCGAGCGTCGATCGGAGGAAGTCGCGGGTGGTGGCCACACCCGGCCCTTCGACGGCGCACTCGTCCAGGGCGCGGGCCATCCGGGCCACCGCCTGGGTACGGTCGGGCGCCCAGACGACCACCTTCGCGAGGAGTGAGTCGTAGTCGGCCGGCACCCGGTACCCGGCGTACCCGTGCGTGTCGACCCGGACGAACGGGCCGGCGGGCAGGTCGAAGCGGGTCAGCTCGCCCGGTGTCGGCACGAAGCCGCGCGCCGGGTCCTCGACGTTGAGGCGGCACTCGATCGCCGTGCCTCGGGGTGTCACGTCCGCCTGGTTCAGCGCGAGCCGCTCGCCGGCCGCGACGAGGATCTGTTGCCGCACCAGGTCGACGCCGGTCACCAACTCGGAGACCGGGTGCTCGACCTGGAGCCGGCAGTTGACCTCCATGAGGTGGAAGTCGTCCCCACCGCCCACCAGGAACTCGAACGTGCCCGCACCGACGTAGCCGACGCCGAGCGCGCCGGTGACCGCGGCGGCGGTCATCCGGTCGACCATGTGGTGCGGCAATCCGGGCGCGGGCGACTCCTCGATCAGCTTCTGGTGACGGCGCTGCACCGAGCAGTCGCGCTCGCCGAGGTGGATGCCGTTGCCGTAGCGGTCGGTGAGCACCTGCACCTCGACGTGCCGGGCCGATTCGAGGTAACGCTCGATGTAGACCCGATTGTCGCCGAAGAGCAGCTGCGCCTCGGCCCGCGCGGCGGCGAACTCCCCCAGGAACGCGCCTGGGTCGCGGACCACCCGCACCCCCCGGCCGCCACCACCCGCGACCGCCTTGATGATCAGCGGGAAGCCGATCTCCGCTGCTACCGCGCGGGCGTGCGCCGCCGACTCGACGGCGTCGGTGGTGCCGGGGAGCACCGGCAGGCCGAGGCCCGCCATGATGCCCCGCGTCCGGGCCTTGTCGCCCAGCGCGGCCATCACGGCGGGCGGCGGCCCGATGAACGTGATCCCGTCGGCCGCACAGATCTCGGCGAAATCCGGGTCCTCGGAGAGGAATCCGTAGCCCGGATGGATCGCGTCGGCTCCCGTGCGGCGGGCCGCTTCGATGATGGCCGGGGCGCTCAGGTAGCTGCGCCGACTCGGACCCGGCCCGATCTGGACGGCTTCGTCGGCCAGGCGCACCACCGCCGAGTCGCGGTCAGCGGTCGAGTAGACCGCCACGGTACGCAGCCCCATCTCGCGGCAGGTCCGTGCGATCCGGACCGCGATCTCGCCCCGGTTGGCGATCAGCACCGACTCGAACACTGTCAGCCCTCCGAGACAGCTAAGGCGATCAACCGTTCGCCGTACTCGACCGGGGTCGCGTTGGGCACCAGCACCTTCACGACCTCGCCCGCGCGGTCGGCTTCCACCGGGATCATCATCTTCATCGCTTCGAGGATCGCGACCTGTTGGCCGGGGATGACCTGATCGCCCTCGCGGACGAACGGATCAGCGCCGGGCGACGGCGCGAGGTAGAGCGTCGCGACCATCGGCGCGCACACGTAGTGCAGACCGGCGTCGGCCTCCACCGGCGCAGCCGCCGGGACCATCGCCACCGCAGGTGCGGCCTCCGGCCACTCCACCTCGACCACCAGATCGCCGTGCTGGAGCCGGGCACGGCGGACCGGGCCTGGCGTCGACCCGATCAGCCGCGCGAGACTGCGGACCGCGGCATCCAGCGGGTCGGCGTTAGCCTCCGACATTCGTCAACCCTCCGATCTGTCGGAAGCGGGCCCGGCGATGGGCCCGCACCTCCTCGCGGTTGAGACCGACCAACTCCGCCAACGCGTCGACAACCGCCCGGTGTACGGCCGACGCGGTCGCACCGGGATCGGCCGGCGCCCCGCCGGGTGGTTCGGGGACCACCCCGTCGACGACGCCGAGCGCGAGCAGGTCGCCGGCCTGGAGCTTGAGCTGCGCGGCTGCCTCGTCGGCCCGACCGGAGTCGTTCCAGAGGATCGCGGCGCAGCCTTCCGGGCTGATCACCGAGTACGTCGCGTTGGCGAGCATCAGCACCCGGTTGCCGACACCGAGGGCGAGCGCGCCCCCGCTGCCACCTTCGCCGGTCACGACCGCGACGACCGGCACCGTCAGCCCGGCCATCAGCCGGATGTTGTCGGCGATGGCGAGGGCCTGGCCGTTCTCCTCGGCCGAGATGCCGTGGTATGCGCCCGGCGTGTCGATCAGCGTCACGATCGGCGTACCGAGCTTCTCGGCCAGGCGCATCAGCCGGGCCGCCTTGCGATAGCCGGCCGGTGTCGCCATGCCGAAGTTGCGGCTCGCCACCTCGGCGACCGTGTGGCCCTTCTGGTTGCCGATCACCACGGCTGGCCGGCCGTCGATCAGGCCGACCCCGCCGACGATCGCCGGGCAGTCGCTCGCGAGCCGGTCCCCGTGCAGCTCGACGAAGCCGTCCACGAAGTGACCGATGTAGTCCAGCGTGGATGGTCGACCGAGATCGCGGGATCGGGCCACGACCGCCCACGGGTCATCCGGATCCGGGGGCGCGCTCGCCCGTACCCGGTAGGAATCCGGCGCGGGGCGCTCGGCCCCCGCGAAGGCCAGCAACCGGCCGATGGTCGACCGCAGGTTCGACCGGGGCACCAGGTCGTCGAGCATGCCGCGGGCGAAGAGGTACTCCGCGGTCTGGAAGCCGGCCGGCAGCGGCTGGCGCAGCGTCTGCTGGATGACCCGCGGCCCGGCGAAGCCGAGACGCGCACCGGGCTCGGCGAGGATGACGTCGCAGAGCGTCGCGAACGATGCCGCGACGCCACCGTAGGTCGGGTCGCTGACCAGCGAGATCGTCAGCACTCCGGCCTCGTCGAGGGCCTCGAGCGCCGCGCTGGTCTTGGCCATCTGCATGAGCGACAGCACGCCCTCCTGCATCCGGGCGCCGCCGGAGGCGCTGACGATCAGCAGCGGCGTACGGGTCTCGAGCGCAAGCTCGGCCGCCCGGGTGATCCGCTCGCCGACACCCGAACCGAGGCTGCCGCCGAGGAACCGGAAGTCCATGACAGCCGCGATCAACGGCTGCCCCTCGACCGTGCCCCGGACGCAGACGACTGCCTCGTCGAGGCCGGTACGCCGGCGGGCGGCCTCGATCCGTTGCGGATAGGGCACGGTGTCGACGAACCCGAGCGGGTCGCCGAACGCGCCGACCGGGGCCAGCTCCTCAACCGAGTCGAGATCGAAGAGCTGCTCGATCCGCTGGTGTGCGGTGACCTGGTCGTGGTGGTCACACTCCGGGCAGACACCCAGGTTGCGCTCGACCCGGCGCTGGTAGAGCAACGCCCGGCAGCCCGGGCAGATCAGCCAGCTCTTACCGACGGGTGTGTTGACGGTGGCGGTCATGACTGCCCGCGTTCGGCCGCGGCCTTCTCCACGATCTCCCGGATGCGTGCCTGTTGCTCGCGTGTGGTCCGGTTGAGGTGTGCGGTCATGGCCTCGTCGTCGGCGTGCCCGCCCGGGCGCATCTCGAAGTCCTGCACCCACCGCATCCGCACGCCGCCGTCCGGGATCTCGGTGTACTCCCAGAACAGGTTCATGTACTTGAAGGCGCCGGTCTCCAGCCGCCGTGCCCGCACCACCCGCTCGCCGTGGTCGGGCACCCGCTCGGAGACCCAGCTCCAGACCCGGCCGGCCGGATCGGGGTGCATCGTCAGGCGGAAGACGACAGCGCCGTCGGCGGACGTCGAGAGCACTTCCGTGCTGGCGTACTCGCTGAACAGGGAGGGCCAGTTCGGCACGTCGTTGGTCAGGTCCCAGACCAGGTCGAACGGTGCGTTGATGACAACGGCGTTGTCCGTGTGTCCGGCCATGGGTTCACCGATCCGCGAGTCGTTGGTTGACGTAGTCGACGGCGAGCCGCGGCGTCTTCATGATCGACACGGCGTCGTCGGGGATGCGCACCTCGTACTCCTGCTGCACCCGCGCCGCCAGCTCCAGCAGCGCGAGCGAGTCGTAGCCGAGGTCTTCGAACGGCGCGTCGAGCGTCGCCGGGTCGGCCCAGTCGGTCTGCTCGACCACCCCGGAACTGGTCTCCAGGATCCGACGCAGGTCGTCGAGGGTCAGCTGGCTCATTTGTTTCCTCCCGTCGGTCGCTGCCACCCGTCGCGCACGCCGCCGACCTGCGGCACCGGCGAATCGGGGTGCGGGACCTCCTCGGTGTCGACGTGGCCCAGCTCGGGACGCGGGGCGAGCGGACTGATCTGGAA